>DAHUXV010000176.1 GCA_027306985.1 Gammaproteobacteria bacterium
TTTTGACGCTGACAGACCGATAACCAAATTCAAACCAACCGAATCTCTCGAGGAGCAAGCGCAATGTTCGAACTGATGGACGCCTACAGCCAAAGTGCTGTCATCAAGGTCATCGGCGTGGGCGGCGGCGGCGGCAACGCCGTGGCCCACATGGTCACCTCCGGCATCGAGGGGGTGGAGTTCATGTGCATCAACACCGACGCGCAGGCACTCAAGCACGCGAAGGTGAAGACCACACTTCAGATCGGAACCAACATCACCAAGGGGCTGGGCGCCGGGGCCGACCCGGAAGTCGGGCGCCAGGCGGCGATGGAGGACCGTGACCGCATCGTCGAGCTGGTGGAGGGCTGCGACATGCTGTTCATCACCGCCGGCATGGGCGGCGGCACCGGCACGGGCGCCGCGCCCGTGGTGGCGCAGGTCGCCAAGGAGCTCGGGATCCTCACGGTGGCGGTGGTCACCCGGCCCTTCGAGATGGAGGGCAACAAGCGCTCGTATGTCGCCGATCACGGCATCGCCGAGCTCGGCAAGTACAGCGACTCGCTCATCACCATTCCCAACCAGAAGCTGCTCACGGTGCTCGGCGCGCAGACGACCCTGCTCGATGCGTTCAAGTCGGCGAACCAGGTGCTGCAGGGGGCCGTGCAGGGCATCGCGGAGCTGATCACCCGGCCGGGCCTCATCAACGTCGACTTCGCCGACGTGCGGACGGTGATGGCGGAGACCGGCATGGCCATGATGGGCTCGGGAGCCGCGAGCGGCGAAGGGCGGGCGCGGGCGGCGGCGGAGGCGGCCGTGTCGTCTCCTCTGCTCGAGGACATCAACCTCGCGGGCGCGCACGGCATCCTCGTGAACGTCACCGCGGGCATGGACCTCTCGATCGGCGAGTTCCAGGAGGTGGGCCAGATCGTCAAGCAGTTCGCCTCCGAGGATGCGACCGTGGTCGTGGGCACCGTGATCGACCCGGAGCTGAGCAACCTGGTGCGGGTGACGGTGGTCGCCACCGGCCTCGGCCGTCCGGCCACCGCGGCCCGGGGACCGGCCGGCAGCTTCAGGCCGACCGAGGCCGCCCCGGTACGCGGCGAGCCGCCGGTCCTGCGGGAGCGGGAGGCGCGCGAGCCCCCCATGCGGGTGGTGCGGCGCAGCCCCCTCTCGAACAGCGACTACGCGCAGCTCGACAAGCCGACGGTCCAGCGGCAGCGGGCGGTGGGTGACGGCCTGCGGCAGGAAGTCCAGCCGGACGATCTGCTTGACATTCCGGCATTCCTGCGCCGGCAGGCTGATTGAGCGCAACTGGCCAGCTTGTGATACGGTAGCGCGCCGTTTCGCGCCGCGGACCTCTTCGGTCCGCGGCGGCCGTTGCGACCCCGGGTCGGACGGCACCCGCCCCGGCCTTCGCGCCGGGCGCAAGGGGAAGCGGCGCGCCGCGGATCAGGTCATCCGCGGACTGCTCAGGTCGTTGAGAGACGAAGGACTCACGCAGCTATAAACATGGTCGGTCAGCGGACGCTCAAGAACTCGATCCGCGCCACGGGCGTCGGGCTTCATACAGGCAAGAAGGTCCTGATGACGCTCCGTCCCGCACCTCCCGACACAGGAATCGTGTTCCGGCGGACCGATCTGCCGCAGGCGGGAGAGGTGCTGGCGCACGCGCAGAACGTCGGCGACACGATGCTCGGCACGACGCTTTGCCGGGGCAGCATGCGGGTCTCCACGGTGGAGCACCTGCTGTCCGCGTTCGCCGGCTTAGGCATAGACAACGCCATCGTGGAGCTGTCGGCGCCGGAGGTGCCGATCATGGACGGCAGCGCGGGGCCGTTCGTGTTCCTGCTGCAGTCGGCGGGCATCGAGGAGCAGCGCGAGCCGAAGCACTTCATCCGCATCAAGAAGCGGCTGCGGGTGGAGGACGGGGACAAGTGGGCGGAGTTCACCCCCTTCGACGGCTTCAAGGTCAACTTCGAGATCGAGTTCAATCACCCGATCTTCAAGCGCCGGGCGCAGAGGGCGTCCATGGATTTCTCGACGACCTCGTTCCTCAAGGAGGTGAGCCGGGCGCGCACCTTCGGGTTCATGCGCGACCTGGAGTCGCTGCGGGAGCGCAATCTCGCGCTCGGCGGCAATCTGGACAACGCCATCGTCCTGGATGATTTCCGGGTGCTCAACGAGGATGGGCTGCGGTACGAGGACGAGTTCGTCAAGCACAAGATCCTGGATGCGATCGGCGACCTTTATCTGCTGGGACACAGCCTGATCGGGGAGTTCAGCGGCCATAAATCGGGGCATGCGCTGAACAATCGGCTGCTGCGGCAGCTGCTGGCGGATACCAGCACCTGGGAGAAGGTCATGTTCGAGTCTTATGCGGATGCGCCCATCTCCTACATCGAGGCGCCTGCTTTGCCGGGGTCTGGGGCGGGCTGAGGCCCTCCCCTTTGAGATTCGCTCCCTTCCCTTTTCGGGCTTCCGGGGCCTCGACCGCAAAGGCCTCGTCCGGGAACGCCGTGAATCCATTGCGCGGCGCAGTCCCTGCTTCGCGCAAGCCCGGGGTGTCCATCCCTGGCCGCGCGTTCGCCGCATGCGGCGAACCCCTGTAGGCTGCCGCAAAGACGTTCTGTTTTCGAGGCTCCCGGAAAAGGCCTTTACGGCCGAGGCCCCGGTCGTTCATCAGGGGGCGACTGGCCGAGGTCGACGTGCCGCAGACTGCTGCTCAGAGGGTTCGGGCGGGGGGCCTGGCGGGGCGGGGAAGGACGCGGACGGCGACTTCTTTGATGTCCGGCTGGGCGGCCTGGATGCGGGGGGTGAGCTCCTGCAGGGCGTAGCGCAGGCGGGCGGACCAGGCGGGGGAGTCGGCGAAGACGACCAGGGTGCCGTCGCGCTCGGTGATTCCGGTGATTTTGGGAGGGAGGCCGGGGGGAAGGTGGGATTCCAGCCAGGGGCGCCAGAAGGCTTGGCGGGCGGTTTGGTCGGCCGCTTGCGACAAAATGGGAACCGCGCGGGCCAACAGGTCTTTGACAGAATGCGTGGGCTGTGACGGAGAGCCCGAATGGCGGGGCCGGGAGGCCGAGTGTGCGCCGGTTCGCAGTGACCGGGACGGTCTTTGGGGGACCCTGAGCTTGTGCGGGCGGCGCTTATTGGGCATATTCTGGAACGTTGCTGAAGGGCAAACTCGCCGAAAGGCGAGGACGCAAAGCCACCGGTCTAAAGCGGAAAGCCATGACAGCGGGGTTGCCGGCAAAGCGCAAGTTCTTTCGAAGAGGGGTGCCCCAGGGGCCGGGCGACACCTCCGCGGGGCTGGCTCGTGCGCTGGTTTTCTCCGAGACCCGGAATCGTGGGATCGGGGGCGCTGGAATACTGCGTTGCCTGCCGATGGTGCTGAAATGCTCTGAGACCCGCCTGAGCGAGGTTTGGGGGCACTGGGATACGGTACGCACGCATGCAATCTGAGCGCACGGCATGAACGTCATCATCTTCTCCAAACGCGACGGGCACGCTCGGCAGCTGAGCCTGCACCCGCTCGTCCTGGTGTCCGTGGTCCTGATGGCGCTCGCCATCGTGGGCGGGGCCTTCAGCGCGGGAATGACCCTGGGGCACGACAGCGGCGCGGGGCTGGCGATCGCGCAGACCTCGCACTGGTCGCACGTCCTGTCCAGGCAGCGCCGGCAGATCACGGACCTGAAGCAGCAGATGCGGGTGCGCGCCGATGCGATCGCCATTCAGCTGGGCGACATGAAGGCGCACATCATCCGTCTCGACGCCCTGGGCCAGCGCCTGACGGCCATGGCGGGCATCAAGAGCAGCGAGTTCAACTTCGGTCACGATCCGCCCCAGGGCGGGCCGGACACGGACGCTCCGGGGACGCGGCCGCAGATCGGGGACCTCTCGACCCTGCTGAATAGACTGCAGGGCCAGATCGACCTGCGCGACTCCCAGCTCTCGGCCCTGGAGAACGTGATCCTCTCGCGCCAGCTCGGCCAGGAGATCCACCCCGAGGGGCGCCCCGTCAATACCGGCTACATCTCCTCGCCGTTCGGCTGGCGGATCGATCCCTTCACCGGCCGGGACGAGCTGCATGAAGGCATCGATTTCGCGGCGCCCATGGGCACGCCGATCCACGCGGTGGCCGCCGGCATCGTCACCTGGGCAGGGCTCCGCGGCGGCTACGGCAACATGGTGCAGATCGACCATGGAAACGGCTTCTCGACGCGGTACGGGCACGCCTCCAAGATCCTCGTGCACGTCGGCGAGACCGTTCAGCGCGGCGATGTGATCGCCCTGGTCGGCAGCACCGGCTGGTCCACGGGCCCGCACGTGCACTTCGAGGTGCTGAGGCACGGCCTCGAGATCAATCCGGCGCGCTTCGTCGCGCTGCATGCGGCATCGACCGCATTCGCCGCCGCCACCGTCCACCTGGCCGCCCGCAAGGGACCGCGGCCGGGCCTGAGCGCCACCGGCCAGAACTAGACCGGCCGTCCGGCCGGCACATCGCGACAACCCGCCGCGCTCGCAAGGGTCCAATCAGAGCTTGATTTCCGCCTCGCGGGAACCCATTGGGGACTTCGGTCGAGGTGCGTAGAATACCCCGCCCGTTTCCCGGGGGCCGCTGCCCCGGTGCTTGCGGGAACGCGGGTTCTCAGAGGGCGGCCTCCGCAGGCGGGTTTCAGAGGACCGCCCAGAAACACTCAGCAGGATCCTGAAGTTGCTCGACACTCTCAAGCGCATTTTCGGCAGCCGCAATGAGCGGCTGATCCGCGGTTACGGGCGATACATCCGCGCAGCGAAGGAGCTCGAGCCCGGACTCAAGGCTCTCAGCGACGAGGCCCTGCGCGGCAAGACCGAGGAGTTGCGCCAGCGGCTCAGGGAGGGCACGACGCTCGATCAGCTGCTGCCCGAAGCCTTCGCGGTGGTGCGGGAGGCGGCCTGTCGCACGCTCAGGATGCGTCACTTCGACGTCCAGCTCATCGGCGGCATCGCGCTTCACCAGGGCAAGATCGCCGAGATGCGCACCGGCGAGGGCAAGACGCTGGTCGCGACCCTGCCGGCCTACCTCAACGCCCTCCCGGGCGAGGGCGTGCACGTCGTCACGGTGAACGAGTACCTGGCGCAGCGCGACGCCGACTGGATGGGGCCGGTCTATCGGTTCCTGGGGCTCACCGTCGGAGTGATCAAGAATTCGCAGACGCCGCAGGAGAAGCGCGAGGCGTATGCCTGCGACATCACCTACGGGACGAACAACGAGCTCGGCTTCGACTACCTGCGCGACAACCTCGCCTTCAGCCTCGATGACAGGGTCCAGCGGCACCTCGTCTATGCGATCGTGGACGAGGTCGACTCCATCCTGATCGACGAGGCGCGCACGCCGCTCATCATCTCCGGGCCGGCGGAGGAGAGCACGGAGCTCTACCTGCGCATCAACCAACTGGTGCCGAGCCTGACGCGCCAGCTCAAGGAGGCGGGGCCGGGCGAGGAGGAGGAGGGGCCTGGCGACTTCGCCGTCGACGAGAAGCAGAAGCAGGTCCACATCACCGAGGAAGGTCACGAGCGCGTCGAGGAGCTGATGCTGAAGGCGGGCCTCCTGCGCGAAGGCGAGAGCCTTTACGATCCCGCCAATATCCGCCTGATGCATCACCTGAACGCGGCGCTGCGCGCGCACGCGCTCTACAAGCGGGACGTCGAGTACATCGTCCGCGACGGCGAGATCATCATCGTCGACGAGTTCACCGGGCGCACCATGCCGGGCCGGCGCTGGTCCGACGGCCTGCACCAGGCGATCGAGGCCAAGGAAGGCGTGCGGGTGCGCGAGGAGAATCAGACCGTCGCCTCGATCACCTTTCAGAACTACTTCCGGCTGTACCGCAAGCTCTCCGGCATGACCGGCACCGCGGATACCGAGGCGCCGGAGTTCCTGGAGATCTACGGCCTCGAGGTCACGGTCATCCCGACCCACAAGCCGATGGTCCGCAAGGACAATGCGGACTTCGTGCACCTCACGCAGGACGACAAGTTCAAGGCCATCATCGAGGACATCCGCGAGTGCGTGGAGCGCGAGCAGCCGGTGCTCGTGGGCACCACGTCCATCGAGACCTCGGAGCTGGTCTCGGGCGTGCTGCAGAAGGAGGGCATCGAGCACCAGGTGCTGAACGCCAAGCAGCACGAGCGCGAGGCGCACATCGTCACGCAGGCCGGCCGGCCGGGCTCGGTGACCATCGCCACCAACATGGCGGGCCGCGGCACGGACATCGTGCTGGGCGGCAGCCTCGAGGCGGAGCTGAGCGCCCTCGGCGAGGACGGCGACGAGGCAGCGCGCGAGCGCGTCCGGGCCGAATGGCAGGCGCGGCACGAGAAGGTGGTGGTAGCCGGCGGACTGCACATCATCGGCACGGAGCGGCACGAGTCCCGCCGCATCGACAACCAGCTGCGCGGCCGCTCCGGCCGCCAGGGCGACCCGGGGTCGAGCCGCTTCTACCTTTCCATGGAGGACAACCTGATGCGCATCTTCGGCGATCCGGTGCGCACCCAGCGTCTGCTCAAGATGGCCGGGATGAAGGAGGGCGAGGTCATCGAGAGCGGCATGCTGAGCCGCCAGATCGAGAAGGCGCAGCGGAAGGTCGAGGCTCACAACTTCGACATCCGCAAGCAGCTCCTTCTCTTCGACGACGTCGCCAACGATCAGCGCAAGGTCATCTATCAGCAGCGCACGGAGATCATGGGGACTGCGGACGTGTCGGCGCCGATCCGCGGCATCCTGGAGGAGTCGATCGGCGCGCTGGTGGACCAGTACCTGCCGAAGCACGCGATGCCGGGCGACTGGGATCTCGCGGGCCTGGGCAAGGCGCTCGAGGGCGATTTCAACGTGCGCGTCGACGTGAAGGGCTGGCTGGACCAGGAGCCCGAGCTCGAGGAGCCGGCGCTGCGCGAGCGGCTCGCGCGCGAGGTGCGGCAGGCGTACGACGCCAAGGTGTCCCGCATCGATCCGGACCTGATGCGGCACATCGAGAAGGACGTCATGTTGCGCACTCTCGATGCGCACTGGCGCGATCATCTCGCCGCGATGGATTACCTGCGCCAGGGAATTCACCTGCGCGGCTACGCCCAGCAGGACTACCGCACCGAGTACAAGCGCGAAGCCTTCCAGATGTTCACCACGATGCTCGATCGGGTGAAGTTCGAGACGGTGACGCGCCTGATGCAGATCGAAGTGCGCACGCAGGAGGAAGTCGACAGGGAGGAGGAAGAGCGCCGCCGCCGCCTCATGCAGGCGCTGCACGCGCAACACCCGGAGATGCTGTCCGCCCTTGCGGGCGGAGGCGAGATGCCGGCGGACGCCGCGGCCGCTGCGGGGGTTCCGGCGGCTGCGCGCGCCGCGATGATGCGCGGCGGCCCGCACGCGCTCGGCGAGGCCGAGATGCCGGCCGCGCCGCTCGAGTCGCAGGGCACCTTCGTCCGCGGTGAGCGCAAGATCGGCCGCAACGAGCCTTGTCCCTGCGGGTCAGGCAAGAAGTACAAGCACTGCCACGGCGCGCTCTCGAGCGTGGAGTGAGCAGCGCCGGATCCGGGCATTGCGCTGCGCGCAGTCCCTGCTCCGCGCAAGCCCGGGGTGGCCGTCCATGGACACCCGTGCGGGGCGTGCGTCGCATCCTCCCCGGCCGAGCGGGGCAGCGGCCGCGAAGCGTGGCTCATGCCCGCTGCCTCCGCCACCGGCGGGGCACAGTCCCGTCGCAATGGGGAGGCGGCGCTTCCCCTCCAGCATGAATGCCGGAGCCTGCGCGCCGTGGATCGAATGATTCTCGTCGTTGCCGCGGCCATCTTCGATTCCTCGGGAAGGGTACTGATCGCCGAGCGTCCGCCGGGCAAGCACATGGCCGGCCGCTGGGAGTTCCCCGGCGGCAAGGTCGCGCCGGGGGAAACCGAAGAGGCGGCGCTGGCGCGCGAGCTCGCAGAGGAGCTCGGCATCGAGTGCCTGGACGCCCGGCCGATGATGCGCCTGCGTCACCGGTATCCCGACCGCGAAGTCGAGCTTTCCATGTGGGTGGTGCTGCGCTACCGCGGCGAGCCCCGGGAGCTCGACGGGCAGCGGCTGAAGTGGGTGCCGCGCGCCGAGCTCGACGGCGAGGACATTCTCGAGGCGGACCGTCCATTCGTCGCCGCGCTGGTACAATTGCCCTCGCCTCCCTAGAAACTGCAGACAGGATCCCCCATGGTAGCGAAGAGCGATCTTCCGGAAGTGAGTCTCGACCCGGCCGGTCTCTACCGGGAGGAGATCTTCACCGATCGTCGGGCCGGCACGATCCGCCGCCTGACGCCCGTGACCGTCGAGGGGGCCACCGACCCCAAGCGGCCGGTGCTCTTCTCCGGCCAGACCCAGCTCCTCACCCCCGCAGGTGTCCTGCCGCTCGGGTTCGAGATCGAGGCGGGCACGCTGGCGGAGGCGTTGGCCAGGTTCCCCGAAGGGGTCAACGCCGCGCTCGAGCAGGCCATCGACGAGGCCCGCGAGATGCGGCGCGAGGCGGCCTCGCGCATCGTCGTGCCGGACGTCGGAGCGGCGGGTCTCGGCTCCGGGGCAGCCCCCGGCGTGGGCGGCAAGATCAAATTTCCCTAGGGCCGGCGCTCGCCGTCCGAAATCGCTCCCGCGATTCTGCTCGGGCGCAGCGGCCCGGGCCCGCTCCATTGCCTGCGGCCGCGCGCCGGAATCTGCTACGGCTGGGACTTCACGGAACGTAATGTGCTGATGACGCGTTGACCCTTCCCGGCGCATGGCGCCGTACGTGCAATTTCGCCAAGGGGGATCGATGCCTCAGGGTTCCGAGTCCGCGGCCGAGGTACCTCTCGTCAGCGTCGGCGTGCCCGTCTTCAACGGCGAAGCCTTTCTCGAGGACGCGATCCGCTCGGTGCTCGCGCAGACGAACGGCGACCTCGAGCTCGTCGTTTGCGATAACGCTTCGAGCGACCGCACGGCCGAGATCTGCAGCGACTACGCCTCTGGCGATCCGCGGGTGCGGTATTTCCGCAACCCCCGCAACCTCGGCGCGGCGGCCAACTACAACCTGGCGTTCGGCCACGCCCGCGGCCGCTACTTCAAGTGGCTGGCCCACGACGACCGCATGCTGCCGTCGTTCCTCGCCAAGACCTCGCGGGTCCTGGAGGAGCGTCCCGAGGCGGTGCTCTGCAGTACCGTGGTGTCGTACATCGATTCCGCTGGGAAAAACCTGGGCCTGTACGACACCAAGCTGGCCGGCGCGGACGCGTCCTCCCCGTCGGCGCGCTTCGCGTGGATGGTGCTGCGCTCGCATACCTGCGTGGACTTCTTCGGCCTCATCCGCCGGGAGTCGCTGCGCCGCTCGCTGCTGCACGGCAGCTTTCACGGCGCCGACCGGGCGCTGCTCGCCCAGCTGGCGCTGCGCGGCCGCATGGTGCAGCTGCCGGCGCCGCTTCTCGCCATCCGCGAGCATCCCAACCGCTACACGCGCCTGCAGCGGCGATCCGCCGAGCGCGCCGTATGGCACGCCGGTTCCGGCGGCGGCCAGGCAGGCTTTCCGACCTGGCACCTGTACGGCGAATATCTGAACATGGTGCGGCGGGAAGCGCTGGGTCCGCAAGAGCGGTCGCGGTGCTACGCGGTCCTGGCCCGGTGGTGGGCATACAACTGGAACTGCGCGCGGGCCGTCGTCGATGTGCTGGCGGTGGCGGCGCCCAGCGCCCCCGCGATGGCGGAGCGATTGAAGATCCGCCTCTTCGGCGCCGCCCCCGGGCATCTGATCGCCGAGCGGCGGCGCTGATGGAGAGGGATAGGGATGGCGGCTTGCCGATGATGGCGGCAAGGGGTGCCGCTGCGCGCACCGCCCGGCTCGAGTCCAATCGGGCCGTGGTGGCGCCCACGGTGTTCCCCGATTCGAGAGAGCCTCCGGGACCTTGCTTGGCGAGCACCTGCAGCGAGCGATTCCGGATAGCGATGGTGGCCGCCTGCCCCATGCCGGCGCGGCGGGGCACGCCGCTGCGCATCGAGCGGCTGGCGGAGGCGTTGACGGCGCGCGGACATCACGTCGAGCTCATCACGTATCACGTCGCGGACGGGCCGCAACCGCTCGGCGTTCCGGTGCATCGGATCTTCCGGCGGCCCGTCTACTGGCGGATGCCGGTCGGGCCGAGCTTGCGCAAGCTCGCGCTCTACGATCCCGCCTTGGCCTGGAAGCTCTCGCGCGTGCTCGGCGCGCGGCGGTTCGACCTCATCCACGCCCACCACGTCGAGGGCCTGTTGGTGTCGCTGCCGGCCAGGCAGCTGCACCGCATGCCGCTCGTCTATGACGCGCATACGATGCTGTCGGCCGAATTGCCGAGCTATGCGACCGGTCTCGCCCGCAGCGTGCTCGGAGAACTGGGCGGGTGGCTGGACGGCGCCTTGCCCCGCCGTGCGGATCACGTGGTCGCCGTGACGACCGACATCCGCGACCGATTGGTGAGCGCGCACGGTCTACACCCCGATCGGGTCTCCGTGGTGACCAATGGAGTGGAGACCGACCGCTTCCGAGTGGAGACGCCGCCTCCCCGGGACGGCCTCGTCCGCCTCATCTACACCGGGACTCTGGCTCAGTACCAGAATGTCGACCTGCTGCTCGAGGCGTTTGCGAGGGCGCGGCAGGCGCGGCAGGACTTGAGGCTCTGTTTCTCCGTCAGCTCGTCCTTCGGGCCCTATGAGGCCACGGCGAGGCGGCTGGGGGTGCGAGATGCCATCGAGGTGCTGGCGGACGGATTCTCCGAGCTGCCTCTGCGGCTTGCCGCTTCGGCGATCGCGGTGCTGCCGCGGATCAGCTGTCCGGGCATCCCGCAGAAGCTCTTGAACTACATGGCGGCGGGCAAGGCGATCGTGGCGAGCGCCGGTTCCGCGAAGCTGCTCGAGCACGAGCGAACGGGGCTGGTGGTCGCGAACGGCGACGTCGCAGGGTTCGCGGATGCGTTGCTGCGGCTGGCGGCGCATCCCGAGCTCGCAGAGGCGCTCGGGACGGCCGCGCGCGAGACAGTGGCGAAGGAGTTCAGCTGGGAGAAGGCGGCGCAGAGGCTGGAGCCCGTGTACGAGGGGCTGATGGCTACAGCGCAATCAGCTCCGGATGGAGGGAGCGCTCGGCGAGGTCATGCCTGATCTCCTCGCTGTAGATACCGTTCATCACCAGCACCACCTCCGGCCGCAGCGAGCGGAGGGCATCGGGAGAGACGATCTGAAGCCCGCTGCCGGCGAGGAATCTGCCGTGCTTGTGCGGATTGATGTCCACCACCGCGACGAGCTGCGGCCCGAGGCCCCGCGAGAGGTTGAGGGCGCTGATGAGCGAGACGCACTTCGAGCCGGAGCCCCAGATGGCAAGGCGATGGCCGCGCGCGCGATGTTGCGCGAGCACGTCGGAAAGCGACTGCAGCCGCTCGCCCACCTGCTGCTCGAAACGGGCGACCAGCGAGGCGGCCGTCGCGAGGTCGCTCTCCTGCGCCAGCACGGCGTCGGTGGGTCCCGGAGCGGGCTGAGCCTCCAGCATAAGGTACTGATCGTCGTACGCCTTGTAGAGCCGGTGGACGTCGAACCCCGCCGAGCGGAAGAGGCGCGCCAGCGAGCCGCGCGTGAAATAGGTGCAGTGCTCGTAGTAGATGTCCCAGAAGGCTCCCTGCTCCAGGACCCGCTCCATGTCGGGCAGCTCGAAGAAGACATTCACGTGGCGCCGCTCGCCGATCGTCTCACGCACCAGCCGGACGAACTCGCGCACCGGCGCGATGTGCTCGAGCGTGTGCCGGCAGCACACGTAGTCGGCCTGCAGGTGGGCGTACTTCGGGCCATAGAGATCGCGGATGAAGCTCATCCGCCGCGCGGCGCTCGAGCGCGTGCGCTCCGGCCGGTACCCCGGATCGACGCCGATCCCGCCGCAGCCGCTTCTCTCGCAAAGCCCCACCAGGAACTCGCCCTTGCCGCATCCGATCTCGAGCGCCGTCATCCCCGGCCCCAGGCCGAACCGCTCGATCTGCTCCTCCCACACCTCATCGAGAAACCGCAGGAATCGCGGTGAGTACGCCTGCGTCTCCTCGTAGGCCGCCGAGTACCGGTTGAGCCCCGGATCGAACGCGACATTGCCGATGAACCCGCAGGCCGTGCAAAACCCCAGCTCTATGTTTCCCTGCGGAAACGCCAGAGCTTCCTCGCGCGAGGAGAGCATCAGGCAGCTGTGCGCCGGCACGCCCGGCGCGCGATAAAAGATCTGGAGCTCCCCGCCGCCGCAGGCGTTGCAGGTCGGCTGCGACCCGCCCGTCAAGGGATTCTCCGGCGCCTGGGCAGACACGGATGTCGGAAAAGAGGCCCCGTGCGGATGCATGCCGGAAACTCCACGTCAGACGATGACGGGCTGCGGCACGGGGACGATGAACCGTCCGCCCCGGCGCCGGAACTCGGCCTGCTGCTCCATGATCTCCTCCTTGAAATTCCACGGCAGGATGAGCAGATAATCCGGCTGCTCCCGCAGGATCCGCTCCGGCGCAACGATCGGCAGCCGCACCCCGGGAATGTAGCGTCCCTGCTTGTGCACGTTCCGGTCCGCCACGAATTCCAACATCCCGGCGCCCAGGCCGGCGAAGTTGAGCAGGATGGTGCCCTTTGCCGCCGCGCCGTAGCCGGCGATTCGCGCGCCTTCGCGCTTGAGCCTGCCGAGGAGCGCGATGAGCCCGCTGCGGATCCGGCCCACTCGCGCCGAGAAGCCGGTGTAGTAGTCCAGGCGATCCACGCCCGCCCGCCGCTCCGCCTGCAGGTGCTGCGCCACCGACCGATCCGGCTGGCTTCGTCCGCCGACGAAGAGCCGCAGCGATCCGCCGTGGATCGCGAGCGGCTCCACGCGGTTCAGCGACAGTCCGTGCCGCTGAAAGAGCCGGGTCAGCGCCGTCACCGAGAAGTAGCAGAGATGCTCGTGATAGATGGTGTCGAACTCGCCATGATCGATCAGCTCCTTCACATACGGGGCCTCGATGACCGCCACCCCATCCTCCTTGAGCAGCGCTGCGATCCCCGCGACGAAGCCGTTCGTGTCCGCGACGTGCGCCAGCACGTTGTTGGCGTGGATCACATCGGCACGGTGCCCTTCGGCGGCGAGCTGCGCGGCCAGCTCCCGGCCGAAGAACGCCTGCCGCGTCTCGATTCCGCGGGCGCGCGCCGCCGCCACCGGCCCCGGCGCCGGATCGATGCCCAGCACCGGAATGCCGTGCGCGTGGTAGTACTGCAGCAGATAGCCGTCGTTGCTCGCGAGCTCGACGACCAGCGAGTTGCCGTCGAGGTGACACTCCCCGATGCGTGCCGCGACGTTCGCCGCCGAATGCCTCAGCAGCGAGTCGGTGTACGAGGAGAAGTAGGGATAGTCCGCGCCGAAGAGCTGCTCCGGCGGCACCGTCTCCAGGATCTGCGCCAGCGCGCAGTCCGCACAGAAGGCGACGTCCAGCGGAAACCGGGGCTCCTCCCGCGCCAGGTCCTCCGGCGCCAGCAGGCCGTCGGACAGCGGCATATCGCCGAGCGACAGGAAGACCCTGAGGTCCTCGCCCCCGCAGCTTCGGCAGCGGGGCGTGCCGGCGGCGCCGCTCATGCCGCGGTGCACCGCGGGGCGGCGGCGCGCAGCTTCGCGACCCGCCACCGCAGCATCTCATCGAGCGCGCCGGCCGTCTGCAGCTCCCGGACGCGCTTCAGACGGATGAACTGCGAGCTCAGGAATTCCTCCGCGCTGGTGCCATGGTGGCAAAAGGCGTCGTACACCTGCTCGATGCCCATGCGCACGGTCCACCGCGGCTCGAAGGCGGGCAGGCGCGAGCGGATCTTCTCGCAGTTGACACGATAGTTGCGCGCGTCGGGACTCGCGTCTCCGGCGTAGGTGACCCTGGAGCCCGGCACGGTCTGCGCCACCATCGCCGCCACTTCGCGGACTCTGTAGTTCTCGGACGTCATTCCAACGTTGAAGGCCTCGTTGTGAACGAGATCCCGCGGCGCCTCGAGGACCGCGACGAACGCCCGGGCGATGTCCTCGATGTGCACCAGCGGGCGCCACGGCATGCCGTCGCTCTTGATGAGCACGTCCCCGGTCGTGCAGGCGTACCCCACCAGATTGTTGACCACCAGATCGCCGCGCAGCCGCGGGGAGACGCCGAAAGCCGTGGCGCTGCGCAGGAAGGTGGGGCTGAACGAGTCGTCCGCGAGCTTCGCGACGTCGCGCTCGACCCATACCTTGCTTTCCGCATACGGCGTCACCGGGTTGAATCCCGCCGTCTCATCGAGGAAGTCGTTGCCGGCGGCCCCATAGTTGCTGCAGGAGGAGGAGAAGACGTAGCGGGCCACGCCCGCCGCCTTCGCCAGGCGCGCGAGGCGCACCGACGCCTCGTGGTTGATCGCATAGGTGGCGGCCGGCTTGAGGTCGCCCAGCGGGTCGTTGGAGATGCCGGCGAGGTGCAGGACGGCGTCGAGGCCGCGCAGGTCCTCGAGCTCGACCTCGCGGACGTCCTTGCGCAGGAGCGCGCCCGGCGGCGCCTCCTCGGCGGCGAATCCGCAGTCCTCGTAGAGGAAGCTGTCGAGCCCGGTCACGTGATGGCCCCGCTCGAGCAGCATCGGCAGCAGCACGTGGCCGATGTAGCCGTCATGCCCGGTAAGGAGTACTCGCATTTCTTTCATGTCTTGCCTTCTCGCTGCCTGCTTATTTCCACATCTTCCAGGGCGCATCGCCGCTCGCCCACAGCGACTCCAGGCGGACCTTGTCGCGCATGGTGTCCATGCACTGCCAGAAGCCATCGTGCTGGTAGGCCATGAGCTGCCCGTCGCGCGCCAGGCCCTCGAGCGGCTCGCGCTCGAACAGCGTGGCGTCGCCCTCGATATAGTCGAACACCCGCGGCTCGAGGACGAAGAACGCGCCGTTGATCCACGCCTCGCCGGCGAGCGGTTTCTCGTCGAATCGCGCTACGCGCTCGCCATCGAGCTCCAGCCGGCCGAAGCGCGCCGGCGGCCGCACGGCGGTCACCGTGGCGATGCGGCCGTGACGGCGATGGAACTTAAGCAGGTCGGCCAGGTTGATGTTCGAGACTCCGTCGCCCCACGTCAGCATGAAGGTGCCGCCGCCGAGATGAGGCGCAAGCCGCTTGATGCGTCCGCCGGTGTTGGTCTTCTGGCCGGTGTCGATGAGGTCGACGACCCAGTCCTCGGGGCCGTGGTCGCCGTTGCCGTTGCCGCACCGCTCGACCCTGCCGGTCCTGAGCGACACCCGCAGGTCGGGGGCGAGCGAGCAGTAGTCGGCCATGTAGCGCTTGATGTACTCGCCCTTGTAGCCGAGAGCGACCACGAATTCATTAAATCCATAGGTCGCGTAATGCATCATGATGTGCCAGAGGATCGGACGGCCGCCGATCTCCACCATGGGCTTCGGCCGCACGACGGTCTCCTCCGCCAGCCGCGAGCCGACACCGCCTGCGAGAATGCCTACTTTCATGCGATGCTATCCACGGTGCTCAACCATTCGAATGCCGTTGCGGGTCGGCGCCGCCAGGCTCGCGCGTGCGCCCGGGATGCTCTGCCTCGGCTAAAGCTCGCAATTTGCGTGCCCGGGACATGAGCCGCCTGCGCGCATTGGCGGCGAACATGGCGGCCGTCATCACCGGCAAGGCGGCCACGGCCGTGGTGGGGCTGCTGACGGTCGTGGCGCTGACGCGCCACCTGGGACCGACGGAGTACGGCTATTACCGGACGGTGCTCACCTATTCGGCCTTTGCCGCCGTGCTCGCCGACTCCGGTCTTTACATGGTGGCGCTGCGGTCGATGTCGCAGGAGGGCGCCAATGCCGGCCGGGTGCTCGGCAATGCCCTGCCGTTGCGGGTGGTCAGCACCGCCGCCGTGCTGCTCGCCGCCGCGGCGGTCGCGTGGCTGACGCCATACGACCCGGTGGTCAAATGGGGCACGCTGATCGGGGCGGCCATCTACACCTGCCTGCAGGCCAGCGATCTGCTGATGGCTCCCTTCCAGAGCGTGCTGAAGCAGGCTCGCAATACGATCGCCGAGGTCACCGGAGCCCTGGTCACCCTGGCCGGCGTATCCGCCCTGGCGCTCACTCACGTTGGCGCGCTGCCGATGCTCGGCGCGACTTTGTTGGGTGCCGCGGTGGCGGTGATGATCTCCATCAGGCTCGTGCGGCGGCTGGTGCCGTTTCGGATGAGCTTCGATCTGCCGCTGTGGCGCCAGTA
>DAHUXV010000212.1 GCA_027306985.1 Gammaproteobacteria bacterium
CCCTTGCGGGCCTTGACCGGCTTGCCGTTGATCTCGACGTTGACGAATTCTTCAGCCATGTTATGCCGCCCGCGCTCCGAGCTGGTCCGCGACGATGCTGCGGCCGCCGTGATCCACCATGTATTCGAACTCGTGCCGGAAGTGCTTGAGGAAGCTCTGCACGGGCCATGCCGCCGCGTCGCCGAGCGCGCAGATGGTGTGCCCCTCGATCCGGTTGGCGACATCGACGAGGAGCGACAGCTCCTCGCGCCGCGCCTGGCCCGCGAGCACCCGCTTCAGCAGCCGGTTCATCCAGCCGGTGCCTTCGCGGCAGGGCGTGCACTGGCCGCACGATTCGGCCATGTAGAAGCGCGAGATGCGCTCCAGCACCCGCACCATGCAGGTGGTCTCGTCCATGACGATGACGGCCGCCGAGCCGATCGCCGAGCCCGCCGCGCGCAGCGAGTCGTAGTCCATGTTGGCCTTGAGCATCACCTCGCCCGGAACCACCGGCACGGACGAGCCGCCCGGGATCACCGCCTTCAGGCGCCGGCCGCCCTTGACGCCGCCGGCGAGCTCGAGCAGGTCCTTGAACGGCACGCCGAGGGGCAGCTCGAAGTTGCCCGCCTTCTCCACGTGTCCCGACACGGAGAAGATCACCGTGCCGCCCGAGTTCGCGGGTCCGAGGGACGCGAACCACTGCGGTCCCTTGCGCAGGATTGTCGGCACGGAGGCGAAGCTCTGCGTGTTGTTGATCGTCGTCGGCTGGCCGTAGAGGCCGAAGTTGGCCGGGAACGGCGGCTTGAAGCGCGGCTTGCCGGGCTTGCCTTCGAGCGAGTCGAGGAGCGCGGTCTCCTCGCCGCAGATGTAGGCGCCGGCGCCGACGAAGGTGTGGATGTCGAATTCGATCCCGGTGCCGCGGATGTTCCTGCCGAGAAGACCGGCCTCGTAGGCTTCCTTCAGCGCCGCCTCGAAGCGCGGCACCGGCTCGCCGAGGAACTCGCCGCGGATGTAGTTGTAGGCGACGGTGGTGTTCGTGGCGTAGCCGCCGATCGCCAGGCCCTCGATCAGGGCGTGCGGGTTGTAGCGCAGGATGTCGCGGTCGTGGCAGGTGCCGGGCTCGCTCTCATCGGAGTTGCAGACGAGGTATTTCTGCACCGGCGAGTTGCGGGGCATGAAGCTCCACTTGGTGCCGGTGGGAAAGCCCGCGCCGCCGCGGCCGCGCAGGCCCGACGCCTTCACCGCGTCGATGATCTGCTCCCGCGGCGGCTTCTCGGCCAGGATCTTCTCCCACACCTCGTAGCCGCCGATCCTGCGATAGGTCGGAAGCTCCCAGGAGCGCTCGAGCCTCAGCGGCTCGAACACGGCGAGATTCATCTTGTCGGGGCTTACGGCCATGGCTACTTCAGCTCATCGAGGATCTTGTCGAGCGTCTCCGGGGTGAGATGCTCGTGAAAGACGTGGTCCACCATCAGCATCGGCGCGCCGGTGCAGGCGGCGAGACATTCGTGCTCCTCCTTGAGGAAGATGCGCCCGTCGGAGGTGCTCTCGCCTAGCTTGATGCCGAGCTTGCGCTCGGCGTGCGCGACGAGGTCCTCGGCACCGTTCAGCATGCAGGAGACGTTGGTGCAGATGCTGAGGTGATGGCGGCCGCAGGGGTGGGTCTCGAGCATCGAGTAGAAGCTCGCGACCTCGTAGACCTGGATGGGCGGCAGCTTGAGGTACGCGGCGACGGCGTCCATCAGCTCTTTGGTCAGGTAGCCCTGGTTCTGCTCCTGCGCGGCGCGCAGCGCCGCGATGCACGCGGAGCGCTGTCTGCCGGGCGGGAACTTGGCGACCCAATGATCGATCTCGCGCCGGGTGTGCTCCGAAAGGAGCTTCGTGGCGTCGGCGCCCGCGGCGCCGCCGGCATGCCCCTGGATCTCGTTGCTCAACGGTCGACTTCCCCGAAAACGATGTCCTGTGTGCCGATCACCGCGACCACGTCCGCCAGCATGTGGCCGCGTACCATCTCCTCCAGGGCCGCGAGGTGCGCGAACCCCGGCGCGCGGCACTTCACCCGGTAGGGCTTGTTGGCGCCGTCGGAGATCAGATAAACGCCGAACTCCCCCTTCGGGGCCTCCACCGCGGCATAGGTCTCTCCCGCGGGCACGTCATAGCCCTCGGTGAAGAGCTTGAAGTGGTGGATGAGCGATTCCATGTCGCCTTTCATGTGCTCGCGCCGCGGCGGGCGGACCTTGCGGTCGTCGATCATCACCGGGCCGGGGTTGCGGCGCAGCCAGTCGACACACTGGCGGATGATGCGGTTCGACTGGCGCAGCTCCTCCACGCGCACGAGATAGCGGTCGTAGCAGTCGCCGTTGACGCCCACCGGAATGTCGAAATCCATGCGGTCGTAGACTTCGTACGGCTGCTTCTTGCGCAGGTCCCACACCAGACCCGAGCCCCGCAGCATCGGCCCGGAGAACCCGAGCTGCTGCGCCCGCTCCGGCGACACGACGCCGATGTCGACGGTGCGCTGCTTCCAGATGCGGTTGTCGGTGAGCAGCGTCTCGTAGTCGGCGATGGCTGTCGGGAACCGCCGGGTGAACGCCTCGATGAAATCGAGCATGCTGCCCGAGCGCGCCTCGTTGAGGCGGTCGACGTCCTTCTGCGAGCGCCACTTCGACGCCTGGTATTTCGGCATCGCATCGGGCAGGTCGCGGTAGACGCCGCCCGGCCGGTAGTAAGTGGCGTGCATGCGCGTGCCGGAGACGGCCTCGTACACGTCCATCAGCTCCTCACGCTCCTTGAAGCAGAGGAGGAACACGGTCATGGCTCCGATGTCGAGCGCGTGCGCGCCGAGCCACATGAGATGGTTCAGTACGCGGGTGATCTCGTCGAACATCACGCGGATGTACTGCGCGCGCTCCGGCGGCGCGATGCCGAGCAGCTTCTCGATGGCGAGCACGTAGGCGTGCTCGCTGCACATCATGGAGACGTAGTCCAGCCGGTCCATGTAGCCGATCGACTGGTTGAAAGGCTTCGACTCCGCGAGCTTCTCCGTCCCCCGGTGCAGCAGGCCGATGTGCGGATCGGCCTTCTGGATGACCTCGCCGTCCATCTCCAGCACCAGGCGCAGCACGCCGTGAGCGGCCGGGTGCTGCGGGCCGAAGTTCATCGTGTAGTTGCGGATCTCGCTCAGCGGGGCCGTCGGGCCCGTCGGATTCGCGGCCATCAGCGGGGTGCCTCCGGGTCTTTGAGCGCCGGCTCGTAACGGTGGTCGTGGCGGATCACCTTCGGCACGAGCACCCGCGGCACGATGCTCACGGGCTGATAGACGACGCGCTTCTTCTCCGGGTCGTACTGCACCTCGACGTTGCCGATGAGCGGAAAGTCCTTGCGGAACGGATGCCCGATGAAGCCGTAGTCGGTGAGGATGCGCCGCAGGTCCGGGTGGCCGCGGAACAGGATGCCGAAGAGATCGAAGGCCTCGCGCTCGAACCAGTTGGCGCTCGCCCAGATGTCGGCTACGGAATCGACCGTCGGCTCCTGCGTGTCGGGACACATGACCCGCAGCCGCAGCCGCGCGTTGTGCGTGATCGACAGCAGCTGATACACCACGGCGAAGCGGCCCGGCATGCCCGGATCCGGCGCGCTCGCGCGTGCCACCCGGCCCCGGCTGAAGCCGGTCCGGGTCGCCGTCTCGGTCTGCCAGTCGTCGCGCCCGTAGTGCAGATAATCGACGCCCGCGGCGTCCATCAGCATCTCGAACCGCAGCTCCGGCGCATCCCGCAGCGTCCTGCAGACGGTGAGGAGCGCGTCCGGCCCTACCTCGTATGCCAGATCGCCCGGGAGCGAGGGCAGGCGCTGCACCGTGTCGTGCAACCGCGCCTCGATGTTGCGCGACAGCTCGGATGCAATCGGGCTCGTGCCGTCCGCGGCCATCTCGTCCGGCGGGGGGGTCGGTTCTGCCATTCTCGATCTCTGCCTGAGGTGTCTACCTGGCGATCGTGCTGGTGCGCGCGATCTTCTTCTGCAGCTGGATGATGCCGTACACCAGCGCCTCGGCCGTCGGCGGACAGCCC
>DAHUXV010000222.1 GCA_027306985.1 Gammaproteobacteria bacterium
GTTCGAGCCGGACATCAGCGGGGTGTGCAGAATCACCGGCACCCGCGAGATCACCTCATAGCCGGTGAAGGCCGCGAGCATGAAGATGTAGAGCGCAATGATTCCGGTCATGGTCGTCCCCTCGGCGAGGCTTCAGCCCGATAGCGCCTGACGCGTCGGTTCGTGACGGATCTGCCCGTCGTGCGTCAGACAGGCCTTGGCGAAGACCTCGTCTTCCCAGTCGATGGCGAGTTCCCCCTGCTTGATCGCCGGGGAGAGGATGTTCAGCAGGTTGCGCGCGTACATCTCGCTGGCGTTGTAGGCGAGCTCGGCCGGCAGATTCACCGGGCCGATGATCTGCACGCCCTGATGCACCACCGTCTCCCCGGCACGCGTCAGCTCGCAGTTGCCGCCCTGCTCGGCGGCCAGATCGACGATCACCGACCCGGGCCGCATGCGCTCGGCCGCCGCGCGCGTGATGATCTTCGGTGCCGGCCGCCCAGGGACGGCCGCGGTGCTGATCAGCGCGTCCGCCGCGGCGATGCGCGCATCGAGGATGTCCTGCTGGCGGCGCTTCTCCTCCTCCGTCAGCTCGCGCGCGTAGCCGCCGGCGCCGTCGGCGCTCACGCCGGTGTCGACGAATTTCGCGCCGAGTGAGCGGATCTGCTCCCGGGTCGCGCCGCGCACGTCGTAGGCCTCGACCACCGCGCCAAGCCGGCGCGCGGTCGCGATCGCCTGCAGGCCGGCGACGCCGGCGCCGATGACGAGCACCTGGGCGGGCCGGATCGTGCCGGCCGCCGTGGTCAGCATGGGCAGGAACTTCTGCAGGTGGTTCGCCGCAATCAGCACGGCCTTGTAACCGGAGACGGCCGCCTGCGAGGACAGCGCGTCCATCGACTGGGCGCGCGAGATGCGCGGGACCAGCTCCATTGCGAAACTGGTGATGCCCCGCTCCTGGAGCGCACGCACCTCGGCGTGGCGGGCGTAGGGTTGCAGGAAGCCGGCGACGACCGTGCCGGGCTTCAGTGCGCCGATCTGGTCGATGTCGAGCGGCTGGACGGTGAGCAGCACCTGCGCCCGTTCGAGCACCCCGGCACTGTCAGTCCACTCGACGCCGCGGTAGAGCGCATCGGGAAACTGAGCTCGCTCGCCAGCGCCGCGCTCGAGGAGAATGCCGGCGCCCAAGCGCATGAATTTCTCGGCCACTTCGGGCACGAGACTGACGCGCGTCTCACGGGCGGCTCTCTCGCGCAGCGCGCCGATTGTCATTGGCATCAAAAGCCCCTTCCGATCGGCGAGCCCCGCGAACCGCGGCGGCCAGCTGCCATGCACTCTACCCTACACGTTGCGACGTTGAACTCAAGCATAATCTTGCCTTAATCTTATAACCGGCCATGATAGGCATAGACTTCGAGCGAGCCGATTTTGGCTCGAGCGATGACCTGCGGATCACCCCGACGGGGCCGGTGCGCGGGCTCTCTCAGCTCGTGCTGCGAACCGACGTGTCCGGCATGCCTCTGGAGTGGATCGATTACCGGGAGGCGGCCCGACTCTACACTCAGGAACAGGTCGCCTATACCTGCGGCAGCCTTCTGTTCACGCTGTTCGGCGGCATCAACGCGCTGACCGGACGGCGCACGACGCTCGAGATCAATTCCATCGTCGCCACGGTCGGGCATACCGGCAATCCCGGCAGCACCCGGCACGACTACGTGCCGCCCTTGAACAACCAGACGCTCTTTCGGCGCGATGCGCACATTTGCATGTACTGCGGCCAGCGATTCGGGACCCGGGATCTGTCCCGCGATCACGTCCGCCCGTTCGGGCAGGGCGGCATCGACGTCTGGAACAACGTGGTGACCGCATGCCGCCGCTGCAACAACCAGAAGGCCTCGCGCACCCCGGAGCAAGCCAAAATGCAGCTGGTCGCCGTGCCGTTCACGCCGACCTACGCGGAGTACATTTTTCTCAAGGGTCGGCGCGTGCTCGCCGACCAGATGGAGTATCTGCTGGCGCATTTCCCGCGGACCAGCCCGCTGCACGATCGCATTCAACGCTGGCTGAGCTGAGCCCCG
>DAHUXV010000228.1 GCA_027306985.1 Gammaproteobacteria bacterium
CGGCTGACGCCGCGAGAGCTTGGGCGGTCTACTCTCTGTTGCACTTTCCGTGGGCTCGCGCCCCCCAGGCGTTACCTGGCACCTGATCCGCCGGAGCCCGGACTTTCCTCCCCCCCGACCGAAGTCGGAGCAGCGATTGCCTGGCCGGCTCCCCTGTTCATTATGGCGCACAAAATCGCTTGGAGCGATCATTAACGTTCGGCGAAGCCGAGCGATCAATCGCTTTCAGACGGGGGCTGCGCCTGGCGCTGGGTAAGGGCGTATGCCTCGGCGCGCGTCGCGCCGGTGAGCTGGGCGGCGATCGCGGCGGCCCGGCTCGGGGAGAGCTCCTTGGAGAGGAGCTCGACAGCGCGACGCAGGAGCGCCGTATCGACGCCGGCGGCCTCGGCGGGCGCGCCGGCCACCACGATGGTGATCTCGCCTCGCCTGAAGTTGTCCTCGCTTGCGGCTCTTTGCGCGAGCTCCGCCAGGGTGCCGCGGTAGATAGTCTCGTGAGCTTTGGTCAGCTCGCGCGCGACCACCGCGTGCCGCTCGTTGCCGAGCTGCGCGGCGAGGTCGGCGAGCGTCGCGGCGATGCGGTGGGGCGCTTCGAAGAAGACCAGCGTGCGCGGCTCGTCGGCGAGCCGCGAGAGCTGCGATCGCCGCTCGCGGTCGCGCGCCGGCAGAAAGCCCTCGAAGCAGAACCGGGCGACGGGCAGTCCGGCGACGGCCAATGCGGTCGTGATGGCGCAAGGGCCCGGGATCGCTTCGACAACGATGCCGGCGTCAGTCGCGGCTCGCACGAGCTCGTAGCCCGGGTCTGAGAGCAGCGGCGTGCCGGCGTCGCTCACCAGCGCGATGGTCTCTCCTTGCGCGAGCCGCGCCAGGATCTCCGGCACGCGCCGGGTCTCGTTGTGCGCGTGCAGCGACAGCAGCGGCCGCGAGATGCCGAGGGCCTGCAATAGCGCTCCGGTGTGGCGCGTGTCCTCGGCCGCAACGGCAGCGGCGCTCTCGAGCGCCTGCCGTGCCCGCGCGCTGATATCGCCCAAATTGCCGATCGGCGTCGCGACGACTTGCAACCGGCCGCGTGGCTTGGCCACTATAATCCTCACCTCTGCCGCATCCAGGAGCCTGGCCGGCCAATGATCGCCTACTGCGGCCGCCCTGCGGCGGCATCTTTGCGCGATCGCTTTCCTTACATAGTCACCACTATGCGCGGGAAGCGCTCGCGGAATGATCCGCCGGGAGCGGATCATGACGACACGCACCCTGTGCATGTCGGCCGCCGCGCACGCGGGGGCTCGGTCCACGACGGGCCGGGCAAATCCGCTCGCGGGAGGGCACCCTCGCTACGGCGATCATCGGCCGGCCAGCCTCCCGCGCGGCCGTAAGCTTGGGCTCGGGCACAAAG
Source organism: Gammaproteobacteria bacterium (assembly GCA_027306985.1). GTDB lineage: Bacteria > Pseudomonadota > Gammaproteobacteria > Steroidobacterales > Steroidobacteraceae > 13-2-20CM-66-19. Next base: position 1,391 of record DAHUXV010000228.1, read on the forward strand.
GGTTCTCAACCATGCATGTGCGATGGACCGTCAGCCTGGCTGCGCTCGCCGCAGTCACTCTAGTCCTCGCGGGCTGCGCGGGCGTTCCGCGCGGGCCCGCTCCGTCTGCGCAGCAGGCCGCCGTGCTCGCCCGGCAGGGCAATCCGGCCGGCGCCGCGCAGATGTACGAGGCGCTGGCCCACCGCAGCCGCGGCGCGCAGCGCAATGGCTTCGCTCTGCAGGCGGCGGAAGCCTATCTCGCCGCGCGCCGGCCGGATGATGCGGCGCGCGCTCTCGGTCTTCTTTCCCGGCCGCTCGCGGCCGCAGACACATTCGGCCGCGCGCGGGTCGAGGTCCGGATCGCGCTGCAGCGGGGACAGGCGGCTCACGCCTGGACGCTGCTCCAGGCAGTGGTCGTGCCGCGCCAGGCAGAGCCCGCCAGCCAGTACTTTCGCCTGAGGCAGCGCACCGCCTTCATCTCCGGGCATCCGGCCGCCGGGGTCGAGGCGGAAATCCAGCTCGAGCACCGGCTGCTCAATGCCGCGGCGGTGCAGCGGAGCCGGATCGCGCTCCTCGACGATCTGCGCAATGCGGCGGAGCACGGGGTCAGGATGCAGCCGGCGGCCGAGAAGAGTCCCGTCGTCCGGGGCTGGCTCGAGCTGGCGCCGCTCGCGGCGGAGGCGGCACGCAATCCGACCATGGCGGGCGCCGGTCTGACCGCCTGGCTGGCGGCTCATCCGGGCCACCCCGCCGTCGAGGTCGTGCGCAGCCACCTCCTCGGCGAGCAGCCGCAGCCGCTCGCCGCGCAGGCGCACATTGCGTTGCTGCTGCCCATCACCGGGCCCGAGCATCGGCTCGCGGCCAACGTGCGTGACGGTTTCCTCACCGCGTACTATCAAGCGCCCGCGCAGCAGCGCCCCGTGGTGCGCGTCTACGATACCGGCGGCGGCCAACCCATTGCCGATGTCATTGCCCGTGCCACTCAGGCGGGCGCCGACATCATCGTCGGACCCCTGATGCGCCAGGCCGTGGTGGCGGCCGCGGCGGACCGGATGCAGCGCCCGCCGTTGCTGGCGCTCAACTTCCTGCCGCAAGGCGAGCAGGCGCCGCCGCTCTTCTTCCAGTTCGCTCTCTCGCCCGTGGAGGAGGCGAAGCTCGCCGCCCGCCGGGTTCTGAGCGATGGCCAGCGTCTGGGCGTTGCGGTCGTGCCGGCGGGACAGTGGGGCTCGCGCGTGCTCGCGGCCTTCACTCAGCAACTGCAGAAGGGCGGGGGCACCCTGCTCGCCAGCACCATGATCGATCCTTCGGAGGCGGACTACTCCGCCGAGCTCAAGCAGGTGCTGGGGATCGACCAGAGCCGAGCCCGGCTGCAGAAGCTGGAATCGCTTCTCGGGACGCGCCTGAAGTTCGTGCCGCGACGCCGGCAGGACATCCAGTTCATCTTCGCGCCCGCGCAGGCGCCCGTCGAGCGCCTGCTGCAGCCGCAGCTGCGGTTCTTCTATGCCGGCGGCATCCCGACCTACGCCACTTCCGATGCATTCGAGCCCGACCCGCGCGCCAACGAGGACCTCGACGGGCTGATGTTCCCCGCCATGCCCTGGATGCTCGGCAGCCCGTTGGCCGGGGCCGTCCAATCGGCAGCCCGCCAGGCGTGGCCCGCCGGCGGACCGGTGCTTGGACGGCTCTTCGACTTCGGCTTCGACGCCTATCGGCTCGCGGAGGCGCTGCGGCAGAACTCGGCCCCATCGGCGCTGGACATCAACGGGCTCACGGGGAAGCTGACGCTCGGGCCCGATGGTCGTATCCATCGCCACCTCATCTGGGCGCAGTTCCAGGGCGGGGAGCTCACCGCGCTCCCGAGCACCTTGAGCACCCCGGGCACCCCGGGCGCGCCGAGCGCCCCGGGCGGCTGAGCGGGCCGCGCAGGGACATCCAGGGATGTCGCATGGAGGGCGGCGCGCTCACCTGGAGGCAGCGGATCGGCAATAGGGCCGAGGATGCCGCGGCCGCGTATCTGCGGGCCCAGGGGGCGCTCATTCTCCTCAGGAACTATCGCTGCCGCTGCGGCGAGCTCGACATCGTCGCTCGGCTCGGCGACGGCGAGCTGGCCATCGTCGAGGTTCGCACCCGCTCATCGAGCGCTTATGGGGGAGCCGCGGCGAGCGTCGGCGCAGGCAAGCGGCAGCGGCTGATCCGGGCGGCCGGCCGGCTGCTGCAGCAAAGGAAGGATCTGGCGCGATTGCGAGCGCGCTTCGATGTCATCGTGGTGAGCGATCCGTGCGGCGAGGCGCCGCACATCGAATGGATCAAACACGCGTTCTCATCAGCTTGAGCGCACGGCGCTCTTTCGGCGCGTTCTCGCGCCGCTCCATGTACGGGGCTCGCGCAGCGAGCCCCGTTGGACCGCGCGCAGCGCTGCAAAAAGCCGCGGCCGCGGCCAAGATAACCTACTGGATAAGGTTATTCGGGCAAGCTGCTGATTGCTAAGACGAATGGCTTTCGCGTGCTGTTTGAAGCGCCATCCATGGTCTTACATAACTCCCTGTGACTGCGACAGATTTCTCACTATTTCAATTGACAGGGCGCGCCGGCGATTCCTATAGTGGCAGCAAGTGGGAGAAAGTGGGAGGACATGGGGTAGATCCCTCGCACCCCTGAGACCCGCATCCACGATGACCGTGGGTCATTGGGAAGCTCCATGTTTCGCGGCGCCACAAAAATCACCCTCGATGAGAAAGGCCGGATGGTCATGCCCACCCGTTATCGGGAGCAGATCATCGAGCGTGCCCAGGGAAAGCTGGTGATCACCGTGGACCGGGACCGCTGCCTCCTCATCTACCCGCTTCCGGAGTGGGAGCTCATCGAGAGCAAGCTCATGAGCCTGCCGACCCTGCATGCGCAGGCGCGGCGGCTGCAGCGTCTCATGGTCGGGCATGCGAACGACCTCGAGCTCGATGGGCATGGCCGCATTCTACTGCCGCCGGAGCTGCGCGAGTTCGCCGGCCTCGAGCGCCACGGGATGTTGATCGGTCAGGGCAACCGCTTCGAGCTGTGGAACGAGTCGCGCTGGGGCGAGCGGCTCGACGATTGGCTGAAGAGCGAGGAGGCTGCGACGGATCTGCCGTCGGAGCTCGACTCGCTGTCGTTGTAGGAGTCTGGGGCGTGGCCGAGCACATCCCGGTGCTCGCGAATGAGGCGCTCGGGGCGTTGGCCCTCGAGCCGGACGGTTATTATGTCGATGCGACGTTCGGGCGCGGCGGTCATACGGCACTCCTACTCCAGGCCCTGGGTCGAGAAGGCCGCGTGCTCGCGATCGACCGGGACCCGCAGGCC
>DAHUXV010000240.1 GCA_027306985.1 Gammaproteobacteria bacterium
CTCGCCGCCGTCGGGCGCGGCACCGGCCGCGGCGCCGCAGGGCGCCACGCCGCCCCCCGCTGTCCCGGCGACCGACGCGGGCACCGGAGCGCCCTCGGCGCCACGCGCGCCGGAGCTCATGGACAGGGACTTCATCGAGCGCAATCAGGTCATCGAGCGCTACCTCTCCGGCCGGCTGCCCATCAAGGGCGCGACCGACTTCGAGCGCTTCTGCCGCGACCATCCGCAACTCCTCGATGAGCTCGGTATTCCGGAGCGCGTGAACGCGGCGCTGCGTCTGCTCGAGGCCGGCGGCAAGCCGGAGCCATGGGCCGAGCCGCCGAAGCCCTTCTGGCAGAAGCTCGAGGTCGTCCTCGGCCTCCTCGGCACCATCCTGGTGCTCGCCATCGCGCTCGCACTGATCGCCGGCGGCAGCATCCACAAGAGCCGCCGCATCGCCGCCTTGCGGCGGGAAGCGATCGAGCGCCCGCTCAAGCCGGCCGCCAGCACGCGCGACATCCAGCTCCTGCCGAGCCGCGAGGGTGCCTCGAACACGCCCGCCATCCTCATCGGGGGCGGCAGGGAGGGCCAGCTCGCCGACTTCCACATCGATGAATCCCGCTCGCCCTATCGGCTCTTTCGCATCGTCATCGACCGCATCGACCAGGGTCGCGTCGGCATCATCGACCGCCTCGCCAAGGACTCGAACGGCGACCTCGGGATTGCCCTGAACACCACCGCCCTGGGACCGGGCGATTACCAGCTCACCATCGAGGGCCTCAACTGGCAGGGCCAGCCGCAGCCCGACTCCTGGGTCACCATCGGCATACGGGCGGCGCAGTGAGTCTCGAGCGGCCCGAAGTGCTGGTTGCCCGGCAACCGATCCACGACGCCTCCATGGCCGTCACGGCCTACGAGCTGCTCTACCGGGCTTCCGCCTCGAGCCGCAGCGCGCAGATCAGCGATCCCGGCCGCGCCACCCTGGAGGTCATCACGGGCGCCGCCCTGGAGATCGGGCTCGACCGGCTGGCCGGCGGACTGCCGGTGCACATCAACTTCCCGGAGGAGCTGTTGGTCGAGGTGCCCGGCCTGCCGCTCAAGGCCGAGCGGGTCGTGATCGAGGTGCTGGAGGACGTGCGCGCCACTCCTCAGGTCCTCAAGGGTATCCGCACGCTGCGCGCACGGGGCCACCGCATCGCCCTCGACGACTATTCGCCGCAGGGCAGCGATCCGCGGCTGCTCGAGGTGGCGGACGTGGTGAAGCTGGAGATCACCCACCCTCCCGCCGACGAGCTCGCCCGCCTCGCGCGGGAGCTGCAGGCCTCGGGCCTCGAGCTCATCGCCGAGAACGTCGAGAGCCGGGAGGATTTCGAGCGTTGCATCGGGCTGGGCTTCAAGGGCTTCCAGGGCAACTTCCTGCAGCAGCCCGAAACCTTCAGCGCACGCCGGGTGCCGGTGACCCGGCTGGGCGCGCTGCGGCTCGCGGCCTCGCTGCAGAACGAGGACTACTCGCTCGATGACGTCGAGCGGCTGCTGAGCCAGGACGTCTCGCTCTCGTACCGGGTGCTGCGCTGCATCAACTCGAGCTATTACAGCCTGCCGCGCAAGATCGACTCCATCCGCCAGGCCATCGTCATTCTGGGGCTCGACGCGCTGCGCCAGCTCTGCGGGCTGCTCTGCCTGCAGGGACTCGACGACCGTCCGCCGAGCCTCATCATGCAGGCCATGACCCGCGGCCGCATGTGCGAGCAGCTCGGCAAGCTCGGCGGCGCGCGCGATGCCGGCCCGTTCTTCATCACCGGGCTCTTCTCGCTCCTCAATGCGCTGCTCGGCATCCCCACCCGCAAAGTGGTCGAGGAGCTGCCGCTCACCCCCGCGGTGACGAGCGCGCTGGTTTCCGGCGCCGGACCGCTCGGTGCGGCGCTCCAGTGCACCCGCGCATATGAGCGGGGCGTGTGGGACCATGCGGTGTATGCGGATCTCCCGCCGCACCTGATCCGGGCGGCCTATGTCGATGCGCTCTTCTGGGCCGAGCAGTCGCGAGCTCTGCTGGCCGCATGACCTGACCCGATCGGCGGCCGCTGCCGGCTCCGAGGCGCCGTCTGGAGCTGCGAGGAGCCCTTCGACGAGCATCAGGCTGAAGGACAGGCTCGCGTTCCACGACGACAGGTACCGCACGTGCAGGCGACCTGAGCAGGGGCGCTTGCGATGCAGAGACTATCCGCGATCGCGATGATCGGGCGGTCCTTCCAGGCATGAGTCGAACCCTCCGGGCATCGGCGCGGGGTTTTCACGGCCGATGGGAATTGCCCCTGCCGAGGGTGACTCGGGCGCGACGCCAAGTGCGCGCGAGCGCCACCAGTCGGCGAATCGCCGGCGGAGCGAATTCGCACCACTCGAGCGCCACCCCATCGACCTCTTTGCGAATCAGGTACGCGGCGATGGCGGATACGCCTGCGCGAGCCTCGGCGCACCCGCCCCAGACGATGTCGACGCGCGAGAGCAGCGGATAATCCCGCGACGTCGCAACATAGGCACCGCTCAGGCTCACATTGATCACGCGGCCGAGTGCGGCAGCCTCGCCTTCCTTGTGCAGCCTCACGGGCAACGAGAGCGGGATTCGCGTCCCCAGCCGATGCTCCATGGCCGTCGGTAAGGGATCGGCAACCGCCGAGTCCAACGTTTCCGCGTTCGCGGACGGCCCGCGGAGCAATCGGCCGTCGCTCACCAGCGCAGCGCCACACTGAGTCCGAGCGGCCTGGTCCACCCGGTGACTGTCTGCGGCAAGCTGTCGATGGGTAAGCGGTGCGCGCGCCGCGGGGCGGGCAGACTCTTCAGACGGTGAATGTCCGAGGGGCCGAGCGCAACGATGACGGTAAGCGGGTGCGGGCCTGCGGCGAACTTCCACCGTGCCGCGGGACTCGCCCGCACCGGCAGAGGCGCGGTGAGCGCAGCGCAGATGAGCAGGGTGGGCATGAATGTTGTCGCGCAACTCATACGGGGCTCCTCCGCTGGTGCCGCGGCGTCGCGGGGGCTCTGCTTTCGTGTGCTCCGGCGACACCGATCCAGTGACACACAGGATCCCCGCTGCATCCGGCGAAATGATGTCGTTCCCGCAGCGCGGAGTTGCGGTTGAAACAGGCGGCTCCGTTACGCCTGAAATTCCAGCCGAGCGGCGCTGAAATCATTCGCTCCGGTACCGCGGGAGATCATGGCGCCGGTCTCACGCAACTGAAGCAAAACCCTTCCATGAGTCCACCGCGGTCGCTCTCCTCGGGGCGGTCGCTGTCACGCCGCTCGTGGCGCATCGCCGCGGCAAGCCCTCGCTTAGCGTGCTGCGCTATGATCGGGATTGCCTTGCGGCGGCGAACGAACCCGTGCGACGACTGAGCGACTTTGTCCGACCCAGAATAGATGCGCGCGGGTATGCCAGCCTGCGCGCGGGCGTCCTCGCGCTCGGCGTACTGGTCATCATGGGTTTCGCGGGCTCCACCGGTTACGATGCATGGCGCTCGTACCGGCGAGAGGTGAAAGAAACGGATCGCCAGCTCGAGAATCTCGCGAGCGCGCTCGCCGAGCAGACCGCTTGGAGCTGGCGCGGTCCCGATTTGCTTCTCGCCAGGATTGCCCGCTGGTATCCGGCACACTCGCACCTCCCGCGCAAGCGGATCGATCGTCTTCTGGCAGAGCGCGCATCCGGCCTGCCGCAGGTCACCTCGGTGCGGATCATCGACGCGCACGGCGTGGTCCGCGATTCGTCCCGCAGCACCGCGGCTTCCGTAGCGAACGTTTCCCGACACTCGTACTTCCGGGCGCAGGAAGGCGCCGCGGCTCGGGGATTATTCGTGAGCGCGCCCGAGTTCACGTCCCCGGGTCGGCAGGGGCTGGTGGTCCTCTCGCGCCGGCTCGTCAATGAGCAGGGACGGTTTGCGGGCGTCGTGAGTGCGACTGTCCAGCTTCGCGACCTGAGCGCGCTCTATGCCGCCGTGCACCTCAAAGGCCGGATCGCGGTGTTGCTCATGCGCGATGACGGAATACTCCTCATTCGCAGCCCCGCGGTCCCGGACTTGGTCGGACGCAGGATTTCTGCACTGCAATTTCTGAAGCACGATCAGGCGTTCCGCATTCGCAGTCCGATCGACGGGCGGCGTGAATTCATCGTTGCGACGCCCATTGACTCCACGCCGCTCGTCATCGCTGTCACCCGGAGCGAAGCTGCAGCCTTGAATCCCGTGTACCGGGAATCGATCGTCAGCGCGGTGAGGACGCTGGTTCTCGTCCTCTTCGGGGCTCTCGCCATCATTTCCTTGCTGCGGCAGCTGCGGCAGATCGAGCAAGTGTCCGCTGCCCTGAGGCAGTCGCTCAAGATGGAGGCGCTCGGCACGCTCGCGGGCGGAATCGCGCATGATTTCAACAACATTCTCGGCGCGATTGTCGGGTACGGCGAGCTCGCGCAGCAGCAGGCACCGGAGGGCGGCTCGCTGCGCCGGTACCTCGACCATATCCTGTACGCCGCGAACCGCGCCCGCTCGCTGGTCGATCGTATTCTCGGGTTCAGCCGCAGCGGCATCGCCGAGCGAGTGCCGATGGACATTCAGGCGGTCGTGGCGGAGACACTGCAGCTGCTGGAGGCGTCTCTGCCGGCAAATGTACGGATCGAGAGGCGGCTCGAGGCTGGCGGCGCCGCAGTCATCGGCGACGAGACGCGCCTGCATCAGGTAACGATGAATCTGTGCACCAACGGGGTGCAGGCCATGCCCGATGGAGGCGCCCTGAAAGTGGCGCTCGAGCAGCGTCGGCTCACTGCCGCGCGCACATTCGGCCGCGGGCAGCTGCCGGCAGGCCCCTACGTGATCCTGACGGTGAGTGATTCGGGAGTCGGCATTCCCGCCGCCATCATTGAGCGCATCTTCGATCCTTTTTTCACCACGAAACCGCTGGGCGCCGGGACCGGCCTCGGCCTGTCGCTCGTGCACGGCATCGTGGCGGATCTCGGCGGGATGGTCGAGGTCGCGAGCGAGCCGGGGATGGGCACGACTTTCCGGATCTGGCTGCCGATGATTTCCGAGGCTGCAACGCACGCTGCACGGCAAGCTCGAGATCTGCCGCGCGGGAAAGGCGAGGCGGTGATGATCGTCGACGACGAGCCGGCGCTCGTGTCCCTCGCTGAGGAAGTCCTGGCGGAACTCGGATACGAGGCCATCGGGTTCCGCTCGGCGCCGGCGGCTCTCGCGGCTTTCCGCGCCGACCCCGGGCGATTCGCTGCCGTCCTGACCGACGAGTTGATGCCGGATCTGCGCGGCACGGAGCTCGCGCGGGAGCTCGGGTGTGTGCGTCCCGGTATTGCCGTCTTTCTCATGAGTGGCCACGGTGGCGACGATCTCGCGGCGCGCGCGCGCGCGGCGGGGGTGACCGCGGTGCTTCGCAAGCCGCTGCGGGCGCGCGACGTAGCGGAGGCATTGGCGCGGCACCCACCTTGATCGTGCGTTCCGTTACAGGTGAAACACGCCGCAGTTGGCATGACATCGGGCGCCAATACGGAGCGTGTCCAATACAGGCATCGCATGAGGTGGACAGAGATGAGAACCCGAGCATCGACTACCGCACTGGCTATGAGCGTCGCCTTGGCCATTGCCGGCTGCGCTACGACCGGGGCGGGGTTTGGCTTCACCTCCTCGGGACATCACCAGGCGATATTCAGGTGGAAGAGCTCGGGCAACATATCGGGGACCATGAGGGCAGCCTTTTCGAATGGAACGACATACTCAGGTCAGTACTTCCAGATCACGAGCGATACGAGCCTCAGTGGTCTCGGTCCACTCTGGGCCGGCTGGGAACCCGAGTGGGGAATGGACGAGGCGGACGACTGGAGCGCGGGCCCACAGTTCATCACCCATTATTCGGGCCGCGTGGTCGCGAATCTCGCCGACGCGGACGGTATCCACATGCGCTGCCGCTTTCGCCTGATCCACCCTGCCAACGGCATGGCGGGCGGAGGCCGCGGCGTGTGCCGGCTCCCGGATGGCTCGCGAATCGAGGCGCGGCTCCCGAGCGCCTAGGCCGGCATTGCCAGCCGCTGCGCCATGGCCGCTGTCGTGATTGACGAGCCAGACGACCTCATGCGCCACCTGCTGCGCGAATGGTTGGCAGGCGCGGGATACACGATCTACGATGCGCGGGCGTCCGCCCCGGAAGTCCGGGTCAGCGCCGTCATCGCCAGCATCTGCAGCATGGAGCTCGCGCGTGAGGTCCTGATACCGCGATTGCGGCGCGAGTACCCTGACGCTTCCGTGATTGCCCTGTGCAGCCGAGCGCGGTCGGGGCTGTCCTCCGATGGTGCGCTGGCGCGGGCGCTCGGTGTGGCGCGGGTGATGGCCAAGCCGCTTCGGCGCGAAGAGCTTCTCCTGACCCTCGCCGCCCTCATCGGTCCGTCGGCGCGGCAAGGACGGCCTTGAGGGTCGATTTCACCCATCCGCCCTGTGATAGGATGCGCGGGCATGGCAGCCTTGGTGGCCGAGATGACGGAGACGACTCAGCCCCACATCCTCATCGTCGATGATGATCCGGCGATCCGCACGCTGCTGACGGATTACTTCATCGAGAACGAGATGCGCGTGAGCGCCGCCGACAGCGGCGCCGCAATGTTCGCTACTCTTCGTGAATCGGCGATCGATCTCGTCGTACTCGATCTGCGCCTCGCGGGAGAGAACGGCATGACCATCGCGCGCACCCTGCGCAGGGATTCGGCGATTCCCATCATCATGCTGACGGGCATCCGAGACGAGGCCGACCGTGTCATGGGACTCGAGCTCGGCGCCGACGACTACCTGACGAAGCCTTTCAGCCCGCGGGAGCTGCTTGCGCGGGTGCGCACGATCCTGCGGCGTGCCAAGCCCCTCGCCGCAGGGGCGCGCGGCAGTCGGATCCGTGCATTCCGTTTTGCCGATTTCGAGCTCAATCTGCGGACGCGGCGACTCGCGAGAATGAATGGCGCGCACATCGAGCTCACGAACGGCGAGTTCAACCTGTTGGCGGCACTGCTGGCGCTGCCTCAGCGAGTCCTGACGCGCGATCAGCTGATGGAGGCGAGCCGCGTTTACGACAACGAGGTCTACGACCGGGCCATTGATGTGCAGATTCTACGGCTGCGCCGCAAGATTGAACCGGACTGCTCGCAGCCCCGATATATCATCACCGAGCGTGGCCTGGGATATTCTTTCAACGCGCCGGTCGAATTGGTGTACTGAGCCTGAGACAACGCACGGCGCGTACGGCGGCCAGCACTACCCCCGGTCGTGCCCGTGCTGGTGGTGGATGTCGGGGTAATGACGGTGGCTGTGGGTCAGCGGCGCATGGGCATGCTCGTGCGCATGCGGCTCCCGCCCGTCCCAGTCGAAGTCATGGGCATGTCGATGGTGCTCGTCATGCGCATGGCGGTGCGTGTGCGTCATGGGGCGATGCGTATGCGCGTGCTGGTGGCGCTCCTGCAGGTGCAGCCACACGCCGGCCCCCATCAGCATCGCCGCCAGCCAGAACGTGGGCGGCGGCCGCTCGCCGAAGGCGAGCACCGCGATTGCCGCGCCCAGGAAGGGCGCCGTGGAGAAGTACGCGCCGGTGCGCGCGGCGCCGAGCCCTCGCAGGGCCACCACGAAGAGC
>DAHUXV010000243.1 GCA_027306985.1 Gammaproteobacteria bacterium
GCCTTCTTGCCGGAGATCACCATGTTGGGCTTGAGGACCATGCCCTCGAGATGGATGCGGTGCGCGAAGAGCTGGTCGAACACGGCGCTCAGGGTGGCGCCGGTGACTTCCTCGCAGCGCTCGATCGAGTGGCCGCCGTCCATGAGCACCTCCGGCTCCACGATCGGGACGATGCCGTTTTCCTGGCAGAGGGCGGCGTAGCGGGCGAGCGCGTGCGCGTTGGCCTCGATGCCGAAGGAGGTCGGAATCCCGTCGGCGATGTCGATGACGGCGCGCCACTTCGCGAAGCGCGCCCCGAGCGCGTGATACTCGATGAGGCGCTGGCGCAGGCCGTCGAGCCCTTCCGTGACGGTCTCGCCGGGAAAGCCCGCGAGCGGCTTGGCGCCGAGGTCGACCTTGATGCCCGGGATCATGCCGTGCTCCGCCAGGTACTGCGGGAACGGCGTGCCCTCACGCGTCTTTTGCCGGATGGTCTCGTCGTAGAGGATGACGCCGCTGATCGCCTCGGCCGCCCCGGGCGCGGTGAAGAGCAGCTCGCGATAGCCGCGGCGGTGCTCCTCGGTGGATTCCAGGCGGATGGCGTCGAAGCGCTTCTTGATGGTGCCGCCGCTCTCGTCCGCGGCCAGGATACCCTTGCCCCTGGCGACCATCGCTTGAGCGGTGCGGGCGAGCTCATTGCGGTTCATCGTTCTTTCCTCCGGCAATGGCGCGGCCGCCGCCTGGCACTGCAACGGTGCCGCCGGCGTCCGCCCCCGATCATTCGCGTGAATGGAAACGGCAAGGATACCAAATAGCGCTCCCTCGCAAGGCGGCCGATGGTGCCGCCCACGAGACAGCGCTTGGTTCGCGGGGCAATCAGTACTAAAATAGTCCTACTTCAACCGGGTGCCCCATGGTCCGTATCAGCCGACTCACAGACTACGCCACCGTGCTGCTCGCGGTGCTCGCCGAGCAGCCGGCCCGGGTGCAGACGGCCGCGGCGCTGGCCGAGCAGACGCGCATCGCGGCGCCCACGGTGAGCAAGCTGCTGAAGCAGCTGCAGCGCGCCGGCCTCGTCGTCTCCACGCTCGGCCTGCACGGCGGCTATCAGCTCGCGCGCCCGGCGACCGAGATCAGCGCCGCCTCCATTCTCGATGCCATGGAGGGGCCCGTGGCGCTCACCGACTGCTCGGTGGGGGCCGGCCAGTGCGATATCGAGGAGACCTGCCGGGTCGGGCGGGTGTGGCAGCGGTTGAACCTCGCCATCCGGCGCTCATTGTACGACGTCAGTCTCGCGCAACTCGCCGGCATCGACTCCACCCTGGTGGCGCTGCCGGCGCTCGAGCGCGACCTGAAGGCTGCCGCCTCCCGCGCCCCCGTCCGCTCGTGAGCCGAACCGAATTATGAGTGAACCCGCAAACCAGCTCGAAAGCCTGCTCGCCCGCCGCTACAAGCACGGGTTCGTCACCGACATCGACTCGGATACGGTCCCGCCCGGTCTGGACGAGGACGTGGTGCGGCTCATCTCCCGCAAGAAGGGCGAGCCGGGCTTCCTCACCGAGTGGCGGCTGCAGGCGCTGCGGCACTGGCTCACCCTGAGGGAGCCGCACTGGTCGCACGCCGCCTATCCGCCGATCGACTACCAGGCGATCTCCTATTACTCGGCGCCGAAGGCGAAGGGCGACGGGCCGAAGAGCCTCGATGAGGTCGACCCGAAGCTCCTCGAGACCTACGAGAAGCTCGGCGTACCGCTTCACGAGCGGGCGCGGCTCGCCGGGGTGGCGGTGGACGCCGTATTCGACAGCGTCTCGGTCGCCACCACGTTCAAGGAGCGCCTCCACGAGGCCGGGGTCGTGTTCTGCCCGTTCTCCGAGGCGGTGCACAAGCACCCGCAGCTCATCGAGCGGTATCTCGGCAGCGTGGTGCCGCATACCGACAACTTCTTCGCGTCCCTGAACTCCGCCGTCTTCTCCGACGGCTCCTTCGTCTACGTGCCGAAGGGCGTGCGCTGCCCGATGGAGCTGTCGACCTACTTCCGCATCAACGCGGCGAAGACCGGCCAGTTCGAGCGCACGCTGATCATCGCGGACGAGGGAGCGTACGTGTCATATCTGGAAGGTTGTACTGCACCCATGCGCGATGAGAACCAGCTTCACGCCGCGGTCGTGGAGCTGGTCGCCCTGGATGACGCCTTCATCAAGTATTCGACGGTGCAGAACTGGTATCCGGGCGATGCCGAGGGCAAAGGCGGTATCTACAACTTCGTCACCAAGCGCGGCGAGTGCCGGGGGCGGAATTCCCATATCTCCTGGACGCAGGTGGAGACGGGATCGGCGATCACCTGGAAGTACCCGAGCTGCGTGCTGCGCGGCGACGGCTCGAGCGGGGAGTTCTACTCCGTCGCGACCGTCAACAACCGCCAGCAGGCCGATACCGGCACGAAGATGATCCATATCGGCCGCGACACCCGCAGCACCATCATCTCCAAGGGGATCTCCGCGGGGCACGGCCAGAACACCTACCGCGGCCTGGTGAAGATCCTGCCGAGCGCCCACGGGGCGCGCAATTTCACCCAGTGCGACTCGCTGCTCATGGGCGGCAAGTGCGGCGCGCACACCTTCCCCTATGTCGAGGTGAAGAACCCCTCGGCCACCGTGGAGCACGAGGCGAGCACCTCGAAAATCAGTGACGACCAGCTCTTCTACTGCCTCTCCCGCGGCATCTCCGGGGAGGACGCGGTGAACCTGATCGTCAGCGGCTTCTGCAAGTCCGTCTTCAAGGAGCTGCCGATGGAGTTCGCGGTCGAGGCACAGAATCTCCTCGCCGTCAGCCTCGAAGGCGCCGTGGGTTAGAAAGAGAGCGAAATGCTGAAGATCGAGAATCTGCACGTCAAAGTCGACGGCAAAGAGATCCTGAAGGGCCTGACGCTCGCGATTCCCACCGGCGAGGTGCATGCCGTCATGGGACCGAACGGCTCGGGCAAGAGCACGCTCGCCAACGTGCTCGCGGGCCGTCCGGGATACGAGATCACCGCCGGCTCCGTGACCTTCCAGGGCCGCGACCTGCTGGGGCTCGCGCCCGAGGAGCGGGCGCGCGAGGGCGTCTTCCTCGGCTTCCAGTACCCGGTGGAGATTCCGGGGGTCAATAACGTGTACCTCCTCAAGGCCGCGGTGAACGCCGCGCGCAAGCACCGCGGGCTCGAGGAGGTCGATGCCTTCGAGTTCCTGACGCTGGTGCGGGAGAAGATGCGCCTGATGCGCATGGAGGAGAGCATGCTCTCCCGCGGCGTGAATGAGGGCTTCTCCGGCGGCGAGAAGAAGCGCAACGAGATCCTGCAGATGCTGGTCCTGGAGCCGCGGCTCGCGATCCTCGACGAGACCGACTCCGGCCTCGACATCGATGCGCTGAAGATCGTCGCCCACGGGGTCAACACCCTGCGCTCCCCGGAGCGCTCCCTGGTGCTCGTCACGCACTATCAGCGCCTGCTCGACTACATCGTCCCGGATCACGTTCACGTGCTGGTCAGGGGACGCATCGCGCGCAGCGGTGACAAGTCGCTCGCACTGGAGCTCGAGCGCCGCGGCTACGATTGGGTGACGGGCGAGGCAGCATGACCGAGGCTCTCTGCAAGCGCCTGCTCGACGAATACGCCGCCGTCCGCGACAGCCTGCCGGCCGACGTGGTCAGCCCGGAGCGGCGGCAGGAGGCGATCGACGCGCTCGCCGCGCGCGGGCTGCCCGTCACGCGGGACGAGAACTGGCGGTACACGAACCTGCGGCCGCTGGAGCGGGCGCGGTTTGCGCCGGCTGCGGCCGCACCCGCGCGGGGAGCTTCCGGCACGCCGCCGCCGTTGCCTTCCGGGCTCGACCTGCCCGCCGGGCTCGGTGGCTTCGCCCGCTACACGTTCGTCGACGGCGCTTACGCGCCCGAACTGTCGTCGCCGCGGGAGCAGGCGGGACTCACGGTGCGCCACCTCCGGCAGGCGCCCGATGGCGCCGCTGCGCAGGCGCACTCCGCGGCGGTCTTGCGCCTGCCGCGTGCCCTGCCCGCCTCGAGCGGCCTGCCCGAGGCGCGCCTCGCGCTGCTCAACGAGGCTTTCGCGACCGACACCGCCGCGATCCACGTCAGTGGCGCGGCCGCGGCGCCCGCGTGCGTCGAGCTCGTATTCGTCGCGCTCGCCGGTGCCGACAAGGGCGCCTCCTATCCGCGCATCGAGGTCAGCCTCGATCCCGCGAGCCGCCTGATCCTCGTCGAGCGACACGTCGGCGCCGACGCAGGCGCCAGCTTCGTCAACTGCTCGGTCAACGTGGACGTCGGGCGCGGGGCGCATCTCACCCATTACCGGCTGCAGCGCGCCGGCGCCCGCTCGACATGGCTCGACACGCTGTCGGCGGCACTGGCCGCGGATGCCCGCTATGGCTTGCTGGCCGTCAGCACGGGCGGGCTCTCCGCCCGCTCCACGACCCACGTGCAGATGGCGGGCGCCGGGGCGCAGCTCGCTCTGTCGGTGGCCGCCCTGGGCGACCGGCAGCAGGTACAGGATCACTTCGCGCTGGTGGAGCACATCGCGCCGCGCACGCGCACGGAGCAGACTTTCCGCGGCATCGCCTCGGGACGCGCCCGCGTCGCATTCAACGGCAAGATCGCCGTGCGCGAGGCTGCCGCAGGCACCGATTCGCGCCAGTCGCTCCGCGGCCTGCTTGCGGGACCCGAGGCGGAGATCGACGTGCGGCCGCAGCTCGAGATCTACACCGACGAGGTGCGGTGCAGTCACGGCGCGACCGCGGGCAAGCTGGACGAAGACATGCTCTTCTATCTGCTCTCCCGCGGCTTGTCGCCCGAGGTGGCGCAGCGCCTGCTCAAGTGGGCATTCCTCGAGGATGTCGTCGCGAAGATCGAGATCCCCGAGCTCAGGCGGCAGATCGAGCACGGCCTCGCCGGCCAGATGGCCGATGCCGCTTCGCTGAAGGAGCTTCTGTAATGGCCGTGACGGCTGACCGCATCGCCCCTGCCCCGGCGCTCGATGTCGAGCGCGTGCGGCGCGACTTCCCCATCCTGGAACGGACCATCAACGGCCGTCCGCTGGTGTACCTCGACAGCGCAGCCTCGTCGCAGCGCCCCCTGCCCGTGCTACGCGCCGTCGAACGGTACGAGACGCATTGCCACTCCAATGTTCACCGCGGCGTCCACGCGCTGAGCCAGGCTGCCACGGAGGCGTTCGAGGGGGCACGCGAGCGGGTGCGTCGCTTCATCAACGCGCAGTCGCGAACCGAGGTCATCTTCGTCCGCGGTACGACCGAGGGCATCAACCTGGTCGCGCAGTCCTACGCGCGCCCCCGCCTCGGCCCGGGCGACGAGATCCTGATCACGGGCCTCGAGCATCACGCCAACATCGTTCCCTGGCAGATGGTTCGCGACCAGACGGGCTGCACCCTGAAGGTGGCACCCATCAATCGCCGGGGAGAGGTCGAGCTCGACGGGTTCCTGGCGATGCTGTCGCCGCGCACGCGGCTCGTCGCGATCGCACACGTCTCGAACGCGCTCGGCACCGTCCTGCCGGTCAAGCGGATGACCGACGCCGCGCACGCGCACGGCGCCGTCGTGTTGGTCGATGGCGCCCAGGCGATCCCCCACTCCGCCGTCGACGTACGCGCCCTCGGCTGCGACTTCTACGCGTTCTCGGGGCACAAGCTCTACGGCCCGACCGGGATCGGCGTGCTCTACGGCCGCGAGGAGCTGCTCGCCGCCATGCCGCCCTGGCAGGGCGGCGGGGACATGATCCTGACCGTCTCCTTCGAGAAGACGACCTACAACGAGCTGCCGTACAAGTTCGAGGCCGGCACACCCAACATCTCCGGGGCCGTCGGCCTCGCCGCGGCGATGGACTACGTGGAGAGCCTGGGGCTGGAGGCGATCGCGGCGCACGAGCAGCGCCTGCTCGCGCTCGCCACCGGCGAGCTCGAGCGCATCCCCGGGATCGAGATCATCGGCACGGCGCCCCACAAGGCGGCGGTGCTCTCCTTCACCATGGCGGGCGTGCATCCGCACGATCTCGGCACCATCCTCGATTCGGAGGGTGTCGCGGTGCGCACCGGCCACCACTGCGCCATGCCCGTGATGACCTTCTTCGAGATCCCCGCGACGGCGCGCGCGTCCTTCGGCTGCTACAACACCGAGGCCGACGTCGCCGCCCTCATCGCCGCCCTGAGCAAGGCCCGCGAGGTATTCGCCTGATGGATCTCAAGGAGCTCTACCGCGACGTCATCCTCGATCACAACAGACGGCCGCGGAATTTCGGCCGCATCGAGCCCTGCGACGCCCACGCCGAGGGCCACAACCCCCTGTGCGGCGACCGCCTGACGCTGTACGTGCGTTTGAAGGATGACCGGATCGAGGACATCCGCTTCGAGGGCAAGGGCTGCGCCATCTCGACCGCCTCCGCATCGCTCATGACCGAGGCCGTCAAGGGCAAGGACAGGGGAGCCTTCAACGAGCTCTACGGCCGGATCCATTCTCTTCTCACGCAGCAGGACGCCGTTCCCGACGCCTCGCTCGGGAAGCTCGCCGCCCTCTCGGGCGTGCGCGAGTTCCCGGCCCGCGTCAAGTGCGCGAGCCTCTGCTGGCACACCCTCAATGCCGCACTGGAGCGCAGCGCGGCGACCGTCTCCACGGAGTGAGCGCTGGATGCGTAGCCACGAAAACGAGCCCTTCGTCGTCAAGCGGGAAGTCCGCGCGGTGATCGTCCCGGCGGGAGTCGAGGTCAACCTCAAGCCGGGCCAGTCCGGCTACATCACGCAGGCGCTCGGCGGCAGCTTCACCGTCTACATGGAGGGCAATCTCTTCCGGATCTCCGGCGAGGATGCCGACGCCATCGGCAAGGAGCCGGTGAAGCCCCCGGAGCTGCCCCCCAATGCCACCGAGAACGACGTGCGCGAGCTCGCCTGGGCGCAGATGCGCACCTGCTACGACCCCGAGATCCCGATCAACATCGTGGACCTGGGCCTGGTATACGACTGCGCCGTGCAGCCGAACGAGGACGGCACCCGCAGCGTGGAAGTGCGCCTGACCCTCACGGCTCCCGGCTGCGGCATGGGCGACATCCTGGTCGATGACGTGAAGGACAAGATCCAGCGCATCCCCACCGTCCGCGAGGCGCGCGTGGAGCTGACCTTCGACCCTCCCTGGAATCAGAGCATGATGTCCGAGGAGGCGCGTTTGCAGACAGGGATGTATTACTGAGATGGCCTGGGTCGATGTAGGCAGCGCGGCGGACCTCACCGAGTCCGCTCCCCTCTCCGTCGAGATCGACGGGCTCGCCCTGATCGTGGTGCGTTGCGGCAGCGACCTCTACGCCGTCGACGACCGCTGCACCCACGACGGCGAGCCGCTGGATGGCGCGGAGGTCGAGTCCTGCCAGATCATCTGTCCCCGCCACGGCGCGCGGTTCTGCCTGCGCACGGGCGAGGCGCTCACTCCGCCCGCCTACGAGCCGCTGCGGACGTACGCGGCGCGGGAGGAGAACGGCAGGGTTCTTCTCGAGCAGCCCGACTGAGCGGCTCTGCGGGTATAATTCCGCCGCATGATGCCAAACCTTCTCGAGCGCCTGCGCTCGGAAATCGCAGGACTTCGGGAACAGGGTCTTTACAAGGGCGAGCGCGTGCTCGCCGGCCCGCAGGGAGGCACCGTCCGCACCGGGGAGCGCGAGGTGATCAACCTCTGCGCGAACAACTACCTCGGCCTCGCCAACCACCCGGCCATACGGGAGGCGGCGCATCGCGCCATCGACCGGTTCGGCTTCGGGATGGCCTCGGTGCGGTTCATCTGCGGGACGCAGACCGTGCACAAGCAGCTCGAGGAAGCCCTCAGCCGCTTCCTCGGGACCGAGGACGCCATCCTCTACTCCTCCTGTTTCGATGCCAACGGCGGCCTCTTCGAGACGCTGCTCGATGAGCGCGACGCGGTGATCTCCGATGCGCTCAATCACGCCAGCATCATCGACGGCATCCGCCTCTGCAAGGCGCAGCGCTACCGCTATGCGAACAACGACATGGCGGAGCTCGAGAGCTGCCTGAAGCAGGCGAGCGGCGCGCGCACGCGGCTCATCGCCACCGACGGCGTCTTCTCGATGGACGGCATCATCGCCAACCTGCCGGCCATCTGCGAGCTGGCGGACCGCTACGACGCGCTGGTGATGGTCGATGACTCGCATGCGACCGGGTTCATGGGACCCGGCGGGCGCGGCACCCCGGAGCACTGCGGCGTCGCCTCGCGCATCGACATCCTGACCGGGACGCTCGGCAAGGCGCTCGGCGGCGCGAGCGGCGGCTACATCGCCTCGCGCCGGGAGGTCGTCGAGTGGCTGCGGCAGCGCTCGCGGCCCTATCTCTTCTCCAACAGCATCCCGCCGGTGGTCGCCGGCGTGGGGCTGCGCGTCATCGATCTGCTGGAGCACTCCCCGGAGCTGCGCACCCAGCTGCACGAGAACGCCCGCTGGTTCCGCGCGGGCCTCACGCGGCTCGGCTTCGACTTGAAGCCCGGCGAGCATCCCATCATTCCCGTGATGCTGGGCGATGCCGCCCTCGCCGGCCGCATGGCGGATCGCCTGCTCGAGCGCGGCGTCTACGTGATCGGCTTCTCCTATCCGGTGGTGCCCAAGGGCCAGGCGCGCATCCGCACGCAGATGTCGGCGGCGCTCACCCGCGAGCAGCTCGACCAGGCTCTCGAGGCATTTGCCGCGGTGGGAAGAGAGCTCGGAATCGTCGAATGATCATGCCGTTTCATGTACGGGGTCCGCGCTTTCGCGAACCCCGCAGGTCCTGCGCGCAACGCATGAAGAGGGTCATCAAGTGAAAGCGCTCGTCAAAAAAGAAGCCGCCCCCGGAATCTGGCTCGAGGATGTGCCGGAGCCCAAGGTGGGCCACAACGACGTGCTGATCGAGATCGGCAAGACCGCCATCTGCGGCACCGACATGCACATCTACAACTGGGACGCGTGGGCACGCAAGACGATTCCGGTGCCGATGGCGGTCGGACACGAGTACTCCGGACGCATCATCGACATGGGATCCGAGGTCCGGGGCTTGAAGATCGGCGATCGCGTCTCGGGCGAAGGGCACATCACCTGCGGGTACTGCCGCAACTGCCGCGCCGGGCGCCGGCACCTCTGCCGCAACACGGTCGGGGTGGGCGTGAACCGCCCGGGCGCGTTCGCGCAGTATCTCGCCATTCCCGCCGATAACGCCTTCAAGCTGCCGGACTCGATCACCGACGATGTCGCCTCGATCCTCGACCCGTTCGGCAACGCGACCCACACCGCCCTCGCCTTCAACATGGTGGGCGAGGACGTGCTGATCACCGGCGCCGGGCCGATCGGCATCATGGCTGTCGCGATCGCGCGCTTCGTGGGCGCGCGCCACGTCGTGATCACCGACGTCAACGATTACAGGCTGGAGCTCGCGAAGAAGATGGGCGCCACACGCGCCATCAACGTGCAGCGCGAATCGCTCGACCAGACGATGAAGGACCTCGGGATGCAGGAGGGATTCGACGTGGGACTCGAGATGTCGGGCCATGCCGCCGCCTTCCGCGACATGCTGCGCACCATGCACCACGGCGGCTCGATCGCGATCCTCGGCATTCCGCCGGAGGAGACGGCCATCGACTGGAACCAGGTGATCTTCAAGGGCCTCACACTGAAGGGCATCTACGGCCGGGAGATGTTCGAGACCTGGTACAAGATGGCGAGCCTGCTGCAGAGCGGCCTCAACCTCGAGCCCATCATCACCCATCACCTGCCGGTGCAGGAGTTCGCCGAGGCCTTCACCATCATGGGCTCGGGCCGCTCCGGCAAGGTCATCATGGACTGGAAGAGTCTGGGCTGACCGGCTCGCAAAATCGCCTGGAGCGATTTTCAACGCCTGGCGCAGCCAGGCGGGCCCGCGAGGGCGGGGGCGCGGGGATTGCGCCGCGTACGGCGCCTCGAGCGGCCAGGCCCATCGCTGAGCGGGAGCCCGCCGGCCCGGGACGGCCCCGGCCGGCTTACCGACCGGCCGTCGTCAGTGACTCGCCGCCGAGCAGAAGCAGTAGGCGTAGACGTGCCCGGGCACGCTGAGGCGCGCCAGCTGCTTCAGGTCGTGCGCCATCGGGTCCAGGCGGCTCGCGACTTCGGCGAGGCCTGAGGACCGGTCCCCGGCACGGAAGAGCGACACGGCCTCTGCCGCGGCGCGCACCTGTGTCTGCTGAAAGAGCTCTTCCGTCCACGTCAGGTGCGGGCGAACGAATTTCACCTGGTACTTCCTGATCTTGGCGAGCCGCGCCGCCGCCTTCACCGCATCCTCCAGCGTCCCCAGGTGATCGACGAGCCCGATCCGCCGCGCGTCCGCCCCGGCCCAGACCCGGCCCTGCGCGATCGCATCGATCTGCTGCGGGGTCTCGCGCCGCCCCGAGGCCACGCGGTCGACGAACTCCTGGTAGCCGCGGTCGATCTGCGACTTGACCAGCTGGCTGGCCTCGCTGCTGAGCGGCCGGACCATGCTGAGCGCGCCGGCGAGCGGGGTGGTGCCGACACCGTCGACACTGACTCCGATCTTGCTCAGCGTCTGGTTGATGGTCGGGATGATCGCGAAGATGCCGATCGAGCCCGTGAGGGTCGCCGGGCTCGCCCAGATCTGGTTGGCGGGCGCGGAGATATAGTAGCCGCCCGAGGCGGCGAGATCGCCCATGGACACCACGAGCGGCTTGCCCGCCGCGCGCAGCGCCTCGAGCTGCTGATAGATCTCCTCGGAGGCGGCTACGCTGCCGCCGGGACTATCCACCCGCAACACGACGGCCTTGATGCTCTTGTCCATCTGGGCCTGGAGGATCAGCCGCGACAGCGACTTGCCGCCGATCGCGCCCGGGGGCTGTCTGCCGTCCTGGATGTCGCCGGAGGCGACGATGACGCCGATGCGTGCATCGCCACCGCCGTCGTGGAGCTTCTTCGTGTCGACGATCCGCGCGTAGTCCTCCGCGGATATCCGGTTGTAGGAGCCGGTGGCCTCGTCCTCGCCGACCAGGCCGATCAGCTTGCGCTGCACCTGCAGCTTGCCGGCGAGCGCGGTGACGAGCTTTGCCTGCAGCGCCACCTTCGCCGCGTTGCCGTTGGCCGCGCTGATGGTCTGCGACAGGGAATCGACGTAGCTCTCGATGGCGCCGGCCGGCAGCTTGCGCGCGCTCGTCACGCCCTGCTGGTAGTTCGACCAGAGAACGCCGAGGTAGGCCTGGCTCTGCTCCTTGTCCGCCTTCGACATGTCGTCGCGGGTGAAGATCTCGACCGCGCTCTTGAACTTGCCGACACGAAAGACATTCATGTCGACGCCGAGCTTCTGCAGCAGTCCCTTGAAGTAGAGCGGATAGCTGCTGTAGCCCTCGATCATCACGTAGCCGGTGGGATCGAGATAGATCTCGTCCGCCTGCGCCGCGAGGTAGTACTGGTCCTGATCGTATGCCGTGCCGTAGGCGATGACGGGCTTGCCGCTGGCGCGGAATTTCCGGATGGCCCGCGCCAGCTCCTGCAGCTCGGGCAGGCCGGCGCCCTGCATGTCATCGAGGCGCAGCACCAGGACGCGGATGCGGTTGTCGGTAGCCGCCGCGCGAATGGCCGCGACGAGGTCCCAGAGCCGCGTCTGCTGGCGCTGCTGTCCCTGCGCGTTCTCGAGTGCCCGCTGCACCGGATCGCCGCTCAACTGCTCGACGATCCGCCCCTGCGGCTTGACGACGAGCGCGGCACGGTCGGGCACCGTCGGCGTCGAGGAGCTCGCCGCCCAGACGATGGCGCCGAAGATGACGACCAGCAGGATGAGGTGCAGGAGCTTGCGCAGCCCGTCGAGGCCGCGCCAGATCCCGACGAGTATGCCCTTGAGTGCGGTCATCGGCGCGAAGCGCCGCTACACGGACGGGGTTCGCCGGCGGCGAACCCCGTTGGTCCCGCGCGCAGCGCGCGACAAGAGCGCCATGCCTCGGCCCTCAGATCTTTTCCTCGATCCTCGCCGCCTTGCCCGACAGATCCCGCAGGTAGTAGAGCTTGGCACGGCGGACGTTGCCGCGGCGCTTGACCGCGATCTCGCTGATCGCGGGGCTGTAGGTCTGGAACACGCGCTCCACCCCTTCGCCGTGCGACATCTTGCGCACCGTGAAGGAGGAATTGAGGCCGCGGTTGCTGCGGGCGATCACCACGCCCTCATAGGCCTGGATGCGCTCGCGGTCGCCTTCGACGACCTTCACCTGCACCACCACGGTGTCACCGGGCTTGAAATCCGGCACCTCGCGGGTCATGCGCTCTTTCTCGAGTTGTTGGACGATCTTGCTCATGTTCACATCCTCGATCTTTCGTCTGCCGCCGCCCCGGCGGCGAGAAATTCGCTCAGCAACCGCTGCGCCTCGGGCATCAGCCCGTGGCACGCGATCAAATCCGGGCGCCGCAGCCATGTACGCGCCACGGCCTGGGCCAGCCGCCAGCGCCCGATGTCGGCGTGATTGCCCGACAACAGCACCGCCGGCACCGCCCGGCCCTCGAACACTTCCGGCCGCGTGTAGTGCGGCCAGTCGAGCAGCCCCGCGGTGAAGGAGTCCTCACCGCTCGAGCGCTCGTCACCGAGCGCGCCCGGCAAGAGGCGCGCCACGGCATCGATCACCGTCAGGGCCGGCAGCTCGCCGCCCGAGAGCACGTAATCACCGACCGAGATCTCCCGGTCGATGCCGAGCTCGATCACGCGCTCATCCAGTCCTTCGTACCGGCCGGCGACCAGCAGCAAGCCCGGCAGTCCGGACAGCTCCCGCGCCACGGCCTGGCTGAAGGGCTCACCCTGCGCCGACAGGCACACCCGGGGGCTCCCCTCGGGTAGCCGCGCGTGCGCCGCGCGAATCGCCGCGAGCATCGGCTCCGGCTTCAGCACCATGCCGGGACCGCCACCATAGGGCCTGTCGTCCACGGTCCGATGCACATCGCGCGTGTGCGCCCGCGGGTCCTCCGTGCCCACCGCCAGCAGTCCGCGCTCCAGCGCCCGCCCGACGATCCCATAACGCAGCGCCCCGGCGATCATCGCCGGAAAGAGCGTCACCACTTCGATCTTCATGGAGCCGCCTTATTCGAGCTCCGCCGGCCAATCCACCAGGATGCGGCCCGCCGCCAGATCCACCCGCCGCAAGTGCGCCAAATCCGCCAGGACCCAGTGCTGCCTGCGAGTCGCATCGGGCGTCCCGGGAGCGCCACCCTCGCGGTCCTCGACCACCATCACCGCACCCGCCGGCGCGTCGATGAAATATGCGACCCGGCCCAGCGCGATGCCCTCGAGGTTCTCGACCTCCAGACCGATCAGGTCCGCGCGGTAGTACTCGCGATCACCCGTCGGCGGCAGGGCCGCGCGCTCGACCTCGACCCAGGCGCCGGTCAGGAGCGCCGCGCCGTCGCGGCTAGCCACGCCTTCGAGGCGGGCGACCAGCCGCTCACCGTGCACCTGTCCCTCGGCCAGGCGGTGCAGCCGGCGCTCGCCTCCCTCCGGGCGCAAAGCCCAATCGCCGTACTCGAGCAGCGCCCCGGGCGGGTCCGTGAACGAAGACACGTGCACCCAGCCCGCCAGTCCAAACGGGGCCCCGATCCGGCCGAGCTGCACCCAGCGCACGGCGCCGCGATTCAGAGGCTAGGCGGTCGCCTGCTTCCGATACGAGGCGACGAGCGACCGCACGCGCTCCGACGGTTGCGCGCCCTTGCCTACCCAGTAGTCGATGCGCGGGAGGTCGAGCTTGAGCTTCGTCTCTCCGCGATGCGCAATGGGATTGAAGAACCCCACGTGCTCCAAGCTGGGTCCGCCCTGGCGCTTGCGGCTGTCGGTCACGACGACGTGATAGAAGGGCTGATTTCGCGCCCCGCGCCTCGTCAGGCGAATGGTCACCATGTTTCGTTTCGCTCTCGATGGTTGCCGGAGCGGCACCGCCGCCTGACGCCTAGCGCCAGGCCCCGCGGAGCCACCCCAAAAAGAGCGCGGATTCTACGCGGTTCCGCGCAGGCTTTCAAAGGCGAGCAGAAGGGCCGTGCCAATGGCCGCCCTTGGCGGCAGAGCCCCCGGCCCGGCCGATCCCCGGCCGGGCGTTCGGGCGGAGCTGCGGGCTCACCCCGCCGGGGGCAGGCCGGGAGGCAGGCCCCCCTTCAGGGCGCCGAGAAGCCGCTGCAGCTTACCTCCCTTCATGCTCTTCATCATCCGCTGCATTTCCAGGAACTGCTTCATCAGCCGGTTGACGTCCTG
>DAHUXV010000272.1 GCA_027306985.1 Gammaproteobacteria bacterium
CTGCCGCTGGCCAGGCTCTACGGCGATGCCGGAGAGTACGCCGGCGCCGTTCACCAGTATGACCTGTGGATCGATTATCACCGGCACGACGTACGCCTCCCGTACGCGCTGAGCGGCCGCTGCGGCGCGGAAGCGGCGTCCAACGTCGACCTGCATCGGGCGCTCGCAGACTGCAACAAGGCGCTGCGCTCGATGGGCAAAGGCGCGCCGGTTCCGGCGCGCGCGGTGACGATGAGCAATCTCGGCCTGGTGTATCTGCGGCAGAACCGGCTGAGTCAGGCCCTTACCGAGCTCGACGCCGCCCTGAAGCAAATGCCCGGGCTCGCCATTGCGCAGTACGCGCGCGGTCTCGTGGAGCTGAGGAATGGCCTCACGGCCGCGGGACATGCCGATCTCAGCGCCGCGCAAGCGCACCATCCCGACCTCGCCAAGCGCCTTGCGGCCATGGGCCTCGGGCCCTGAGGCCCGAGGGCCCCCTTCACACCCGCCGCGATCTTCTGCTCCTCGTAGCCGCAGCGGCCGCCGTCCCGCGCAAGACGGCGGTCGGCGCGGGCCCGCAATGGGGACGGCCCCGATCAGGTCGTGCTCCCGGCTCGGTCGGCCGGCGGCTGCGGTGAGGCCTCGTGCGCCGCCAGCCAGCGGGCGAATTCCGCGGCCGGAAGCGGCCGGCTCAGGAGGTAGCCCTGGATCTCGTGGCAGCCGTTCGCCTCGAGGAACTGGCGCTGCAGCGGCGTTTCGACCCCTTCCGCGACCAGCCGGTAGCCGAGATTGCGCGCCATGCCGATGATCGCCGTCGTAATCGTGGCGTCGTTGG
Source organism: Gammaproteobacteria bacterium (assembly GCA_027306985.1). Lineage (GTDB taxonomy): Bacteria > Pseudomonadota > Gammaproteobacteria > Steroidobacterales > Steroidobacteraceae > 13-2-20CM-66-19. Next base: position 815 of record DAHUXV010000272.1, read on the forward strand.
CATTTCCATTCACGTCTTTGATGAACGAGCGGTCGATCTTGAGCACGTCGATCGGCAACCTTCTCAGGTAGGCGAAAGACGAGTAGCCGGTGCCGAAATCGTCGACGGCGATGCGGACCCCCGCCGCCCGCAGTCCCTGCAGGGTCTGCACAGTGACTTCGACATCGTGCATGACCATGCTCTCGGTGATCTCGATCTCAAGGAATCGCGCCGCGCAGTCCCCCGTGGCCAGCGCGGCGGACACCCGCTCGATGAGCGTGCCGCCCACGAACTGGCGCTGCGAGACGTTCACGGCGATCGGCACGCGCCCAAGCCCGGCGAGATGCCAGGCGGTGTGCTGGCGACAGGCCTCGCACAGTACCCAATCCCCGACCTCGGCTATCAGCCCGGTATCCTCCAGGATGGGGATGAAATCCGCCGGCGGCACCAGCGTGCCGTCTCGGCGGCGCCAGCGCAGCAGTGCCTCGGCGCCGGTGATCCGGTTGCCGCTCACTTCGCACTTGGGCTGATAGTAGAGCTCGAACTCGGCGCGCTCGATGGCGCCGCGCAGATCCTTTTCCAGCTCGAGCCGGCGTTTCGCCTCGATATCCATCTCGGCGGCAAAGAACCGAAATCCATTTCGTCCGCCATGCTTGGCCCGATACATCGCGGTGTCGGCGTTGCGCAGCAGGGTCTCCGCGTCGCCGCCATCCGGCGGCTGGACGGTGATGCCGATACTCGCGCTCACGTAGACCTCGCGCCCTGCGAGCGCGAACGGCGCCTTGAGCGCATCGAGGAGCTGCTGCGCGACGGCGCTCGCGCCCTCGGGTGAATCCAGATCGGACAGCACGAAGGCGAACTCGTCGCCACCCAGGCGCGCGACGGTATCCCCCGCACGCATGCAGGCCACGAGGCGCCCCGCCACCTGCCGCAGCAATTCGTCGCCGGTCGCGTGACCGAGCGTGTCGTTGATCCGCTTGAAGTCATCGAGATCGAGGAACAGCAGCCCGAACTGCGTTTGGTGCCGCCGCCCCTGCGCCAGCACCTGCTCTATCCGGTCGCGGAACAGCGAGCGGTTCGGCAGCCCGGTCACCTCGTCGAATTGCGCCATATACGCGAGCCGCTGCCGCGCCTGGCTGCGCTCGAGGAACTGGCCGATCTGGGCCCCGGCCGAGCGCGCCGCCTCGATCAGATGCCTGTCCGGCGCGCGCGCGCCGCGGCCGAAGATGACGATGACTCCAAGCACCTGGCCTTCCGCCAGGACGGGGAACGTGAACGCGCTGCGCAGGCCGGCGGCGATGAGCCGTTCGCCGGCGGCACCGCATCGCTCTGCCCGCAGGTCCGCAACCCAGCACGGCTCTCCCGTTTCCCAGGTGACGCCGCCGATGCCGCCGCCGGGAACGCAAGTCAACTCCTGCATTGCTTCGGTGCCGGCCAGCCCGGGAGCGCACCAGCACTCCCTGCCGCGCAGCATTTCCGCGCCTTCGTCGAGACTCAGGTAGAAGCCCGCCTCGCTCCCCTCGGACTCGCAGATGGTGCGGATCAGGGCATTGATCCGCGAGTCGCTCTCCCCGAGCGCGAGCCCCGCGATGCAGCGCGTGACGGCGTGCTCGAACGCGAGCGCACGCTCCACGCACTTGCGCTCGGTGATGTCGCGCACCACGCAGACCACGTAGCGGGCGCCCCGGATCGCCACCTGGCCGCTCTGGATCTCCACCGGAATGAGCACGCCGTCCTTGCGCCGATGCATGCTCTCGCGCGTGGAATGTCCCGGGGCGCCTTCGCCGGCTTTGTCGTCGCTGGCCAGCGCGGCGCAGGCTTGCACGCCGTCCGACAGTATCGTGCGCGCGTCGGCTCCGATCAATTCCTCGCGTGCGTAGCCCAGCATGCGGCAGGCGGCATCGTTGCTGTCGAGGATTGTCATGTCCGGGTGCGACACGACGTATACCGCGTCGAATGACATGTCGAGCGCGACGCGCAGTCGCCCTGCCTGCGAGCGCGCCAGGCGCTCTCGCGTGACGTCCTCGAAGACGGCGATCTCGTATTGCGCGATCCCGCCCCAACTTCGGGCCACCGAGATCGTGACCTGGGCCCAGAACACCGTACCGTCGCGTCGCACATAACGGTGTACGCCAACCGCATACTCGAGCTGGCCCGAGAATATCCGCTCGCGCTCGGCGGCAAGCCGGTCGCCGCCGCCACCGGGATACGCCAGCTCGAGGACCGAGACCCCGGTCAGGTCTTGCGGTCGCGCTCCGAGCATCGCCCCGAGCCGGCGATTGGCTCGCAGGATGCGCCGGTCCCGCCCGATGTGGGCAATGCCGACACCCGACTGCTCGAAGTTCGCCAACAGCAGCGCTTCGCTGGCGCGCAGCGACTCGATGACGCGCTGCCGCCGCCGGAATTCGCCGCTCACCATGACATAGGAGAGGAGCACGAGCACGAACAGCGCGCCGATGGTCGCGTCGCTGACGACATCGGACTCGCGATCGCTCGCCTGATCCCGCAATCGCAGCCCGCGATGCTCCGAGCGGATGAGAAGATCGAGGCTATCGAGGTCCGCGCGCAGGCGCGCGGCTCCGTCTCGCGCCCGCTGCGAGGTGGCGAGATCGCCGCGCAGCACCGCGAGCAGAGCGAGCGCCGGCGAGTCGTGGCCGAGCAGGCCGCGCAGGCCATCCAGCCCGCGCGCAATTCGCGCGCGCGCGGCGATCTGGCCGGCGGCCGGCGGCGGCGGGTCGCCGCTCGTTGGCGGCTGCCCGTATGCGATCTGGATCGCCACGGCGCTCTCGAGCGAAGCCAGCTCGCCCAGCACGCGGTCGGAGCGCTGCAGATTGCGATTGGACACGACTCGAGCATGTATCGCCCGGCTCGAGATCAGGGCCAGCGCGACTATGAAAGCGAGCAGCAAAGCGAACAAGAGCCGCAGCCGCCAACGGTATCGGACTTCGACTGCCTGGGATGCGCGGTCCATTCGCACGAGCTGCGCCCTATCCGCCACGGTGAGGAGCGCAATATGTGCACCCCGCGGGCGGCGCGCCATCGGTGGCTTCCCTAACGGCTAGGGAAATTCCCTAGGCGGCGGACTATTCGCGCTCGGAGACGAGCCCCGTACGGATGGCCAGGCGGACCAGCCCCGGCACGTCGTGGATGCCGAGACGCTCCATGAGCTGCGCGCGATGCGCTTCGACCGTTTTCGGCGACAGGTTCAAACGGTAGGCGATTTCCTTGGTGTGAACGCCCTCGGCGATCAGGCGCAGCACCTCCCGTTGGCGGTCGGTGAGCGCCGCCAGCGGACCGGCGTCCGCGGGCTTGCCGGTGGCGCGCGCAATCAGCCGCTGCGAGGCCCCGGGTGAGAGATAGGTCTCGCCGCGCCGGGCCGCATCGAGCGCGATCCGGATCTCGGACGGCGCCGCGTCCTTGACCAGATATGCGGATGCGCCGATCCTCAAGGCACGCAACACGTACTCCTCGCTGGAGAACATCGACAGCATCACCACGCGCACCGACGGCAGCTCGCGACGCACCTGCTCGGCAAGCTCCAGGCCGCTCATGCCCTTCAGGGTGACGTCCGTGATGAGGACATCGGGACGATGCTCGCGTACCAGCGCGAGCCCGGCCAGCGCGTCGCCGGCTTCGGCCACCACCTGCACGCCTTCGACTCCCTCGATCACGGCGCGCAGTCCCGCACGCACCAGAGTATGGTCGTCGATCAGAACGATCCGAGTCATTCCGGCTTCGCTCTTGCGGCGTCGCCGAGCGGAAAGGTCGCCTGCACCCGGGTCCCCTGACCCGGTCGAGTGATGATCATGAATTTACCGCCGGCGAAGTCCACCCTCTCCTGCATCCCGAAGATACCCATGCTGCCGCCTCGCAAGGCCCGGTCGCGCGCCGCCACGAGATCGTAACCGCAGCCGTCGTCGCCCACGGCGAGCAGCAGATCATCGCCCTGGGTGCGCAGCTCGATCGCCACCTTGCTGGCCCGCGCGTGCCGCACCACGTTGGTGAGCGCCTCCTGCGCCACGCGAAACGCCGCGACGGCGACCTCCCGATCGAGATCGCAATAGTCGCGGTCGGCGGCAAAGATCGACGCGAAACCGGCCCGATCGGCGAGCCGATCGAGATAATCGCGCAGCGTCGCGGCGAGACCGAGCTGATCGAGCTGTGGCGGACGCAGGTTGAGCGCCAGATCGCGCGTCACGGCGAGCGTGCGATCGGCGATCGCCACGACTTCAGAGAGCCTCTCACCCTCGGCCTTCGCCAGCACCGACTGCAGTCCGTGCGCTCCCAGCTTGAGCGCCGTGAGCGACTGGCCGATCTCATCGTGCAGCTCGCGCGCGATCGCCGCCCGCTCGTCCTCCTGGACCCGCCGCAGGCGTTCCGAAAGCGCCCGCAGGCGCGCCTCGCTCTCGCGCAGGGCCGTCTCCACCCGTTTCCTTTCGGTGACGTCGATGAAGGTCGCCAGGATGCATTGCGCGTCCCCGAATTCGATCCGATCGGCGCTGACCAGCACGTCCAACCGCTCCCCGCTTCGCCGCCGGACCGCGCCTTCGAACCCGATCACACGCTCGGCCGCGCGCACGCGGGCGAATACGTCCCGGCGCACCCGCGGGTCCTCCCACAGCCCCAGCTCCAGGGAGGTGCGGCCAACCACCTCCTCGCGCGCCCGGCCGAACACCTCGCAGAATGCGGCATTGACCTCGAGAATGCGCTCGGATTCGACCTCGGCGATCGACATGGCCTCAGGAGAGCCGCGGAAGATCGTCTCGAAGCGCTCGCTGCTGCGCCGCAAGCGCAACTCGTTGGTTTTTCGCTCGGTGACGTCGATGCGCAGACCGAGCATCCGCGTGGCGCGCCCCTGGGCGTCGAATTCGATCGCCTTGCCGATGCTGTTCACCCATCGATAGGAGCCGTCGGCGTGGCGGAAGCGGAATTCGACGTTGAACACGGATTGGCCGTGCTCGCGCACTTCAAGCATCATCGCATTGACGCGCTCCACGTCCTGCGGGTGAGTCCGCTGTGCCCAAACGTCGCGACTCTGGCTCTCATGGCTCTGATCGTAGCCGAGCATCTGGAAATACATCGGGGTGGCGTACCAGCGATCGGCGCGCAGATCCCAATCCCAGAGTCCGATGCGTGTCGCCTCCAGGGTGAGTCGCAGGCGCGCTTCGCTCTCGCGCAGCGCCGCCTCGGCATCCCTGCGCGCCGTCACGTCAACGATGGTCCCGAACAGCACCTGCGGCCGGCCGGCCTCATCGCGGGTCAGCTCGGCCTGCGCATGCACCCACAGGACGCTGCCGTCCGCGCGCACCATGCGATGCTCGATGTCGTACGTCTTCTCCCCGCGCGCCGCCTGCTGCAGACATTCACTCACGTACGTCACGTCCTGCGGATGCACCATCGCAACGATCTCGGCATTGGTCGCGGGGCCGGAATCGCGCTCGATGCCTAGAAGGCGATGGACTTCGCCGGAGATCTCGATGCGATCGGTCGCCAGATCCCAGTCGATGAATCCCATGTGCGCCACGCGCTGCGCTTTGCGCAGCCGCGCCTCGCTGGCGCGCAGTGCGGCCGCGGCCCGATTGCGCTCGGTAACGTCGCTGAACATGCACAGCACGCGGGGCCGCCCCTCGAAATCGATCTGCTCGGCGTTGATCAGCATCTCGACGACCTCGCCCGAGCGGCGCTGCATCCGGGTCTCGAAACCCGTCACGGTCCCGCCGGTCCGCAGCTTTGCCAGCAGCTCGGCCCGCTTTGCGGGCTCGCCCAACAGGCGCAATTCGAGCCAGCTGCGCCGCAGCGCCTGCGCGCGCGTCCATTCGAAAGTGCGGCAGAAGTCATCGTTCACTTCAACGAGGACGCCGCTGTCCGGCTCGCTGATGCACAGCGCCTCCGGCGCCATGCGGAAGACCGACTCGAACCGTTCAGCCGCGGCGCGCCGCGCCTCGTCCGTCAGCCGCTGCACGGTGATGTCGCGCACGATCGCCAGATATTCCCGCGCGCATATCGGCCGGGTGCGCATCTCGCCCGGAAAGGTCGTCCCATCCTTGCGCAGAAACGTCAGCTCCAACACTTCTTCGGCTGGGCTGGTCGTCACCGGTTCCGCACGCGCGAGCCGCCGCCGCTCGGACTGCGTGAGCACGTCCTCCAGGCGCAGCGCCAGCAGCTCATCGCGCTCGTAGCCGAGCATCCGCAGGCCGCCGGCATTGGCGTCCCGAAAGCCATGCTCCGCCGTCAGCACGAAGATGCCATCCGCCACCTGCTCGAGCACGCTCTTGAGTCGTTTCTCACTGGTGCACAGCGCCTCGCTGGCGCGGGCATGCGATTCCAGGGCCCGATTGACGGCCGCGGACAGGCTGGCGAGCTCGATCGGGCCGTCCTCGGCTGCTCGTGCGGCAGGGTTTCCGCTGGCGACCTCATCGGCGGCAGTGCCGATCCCGGCGAGCGGATCCCTGATCCGCCGGCTCACGAGCATGGCGAATGCCAGGGCGAGGGCGGCGACCGCGCCTCCCAGCACGGCGTCGCGCCACAGCGCCGGCCCCAGGCCCGCGTAGGCTGCGGGCAATGGCACGCTCGCGACCGCGATCCAACTGGTTCCCGCGACCGGTGAGAAGCCCTGAATGCGGGCCATACCGTCGCCTCCCGCGACCTCGGCCGTGCCGCGTCTTCCCGACACGGCGGGACTGCCCGCCGGAACCTCTGAGCCGACATCACGCGGGGCGCCCGGCGAGCGCGCGAGCACGGCGCCCTCGCGGGTGACCAGCGCCAGCGCCGCCTGCGGCGGCAGTCCGCGGTAAGCCGGCACGCCCGGCATCGCTCGCAGGTTGACGAGCAGCGTCACCGCGCCCACGACGTGATTCGCCTCGTCACGGAGCGGATACGCAAAGGCCGCCGTGCCGCCGCCTGTCAGCACAGCGAAGGATCGCTTGCCGAGCGTCGATCGTGCGATCGCCCGCACCAGGGCGCGCTCATCCACCGGACTTGCGCGGCCCGGCCGGCCGGGGACCGGCGTCACCGCGGCGCATACGGGCTGGCCGTCCGCGCGCACCGTGAGCACGTTGGCGTACCAGGGCGCGAGGCGGTGAAGCTCTCCCAGAGCCGCATCGCAATGGCCGGCGTCGAGTGCCCGCACTCCCGGTTCCCCAGCAAGCGTCCTGAGGGTTGCCTCCGTCCGCCGCACGAAGGCGGCGGTATCGGCCGCGGTGATGTCCGCCAGACCCAACACGCGTGCGCGCACGTCGCGACGATCGACCCGGGCGCTCGTATAGGCCCCCCACGCGTCGATCGCGGCCAGCGGGACCACGATCGCAGCGACCAGCAGGAGCAGTAACACCCGGATCGACGGGCGTAGCGGCTGAGCTCTCCTGGCTCCCCACCTCGCGGGGCGCATGTCGCTCTGCAATCCCGAATCACGCGCGGAGGCGGCACGGGTAGCCGCGCGCGACTCCAGACTGTCCGGAGCGTCGAGATTTGAGCTTCGGATCCGCCGCACCCGTGCGCTCCGACGTTGACGCGAATCGAACCTGTTGAACCGTCAGCCGTCCGCGTACTGCTTCAATCGCGCGCGAGTCTGGATGACGTGCCGGAACTCCACCGAGCTCACGGGCGATCACGCAGTTTTCCCCGAGGCCACTGTACCCCAATCGACTCCAAAAGGCATTTCCGGCGGGCCCTGCGCGCCGCAGGCGTGGCGGGCGCGCCGGGGGCGCTGGCGACCGCGGCGCAACGTTCACCCGCCGCTCGCGCCCATGGGTCAGGCGCCGCCGGCGAAGTTCGAAGCAGAGTATCATCGTCAGCCATCCGCTCGGGCCTTCGCGGCTCGACCCAGACCCGGAGCCCTCCGGCGCATCCGGGGCGGCCGTGGTCGTACTTCGTATTCCAAAGCGCGGATTTGGGCGCACCCAGGCAGACGAGCGACTGATCTCAGATGGAAAGCACAATTGCCGGGCACAGACGGGACCTGGCTCAAAACCACACCCCCGTGATGCAGCAGTACCTGCGCATCAAGGGCCGTCATCCGGACGCGCTGCTCTTTTACCGGATGGGGGATTTCTACGAGCTCTTCTATGACGACGCGCGGCGCGCCGCGGCGCTGCTCGACATCACCCTGACCGCCCGCGGCCAGTCGGCCGGGCAGCCGATCCCGATGGCGGGCGTGCCGTTTCACAGCGTGGAGAGCTACCTCGCGCGGCTCGTGCGCAAGGGCGAGAGCGTCGCGATCTGCGAGCAGATGGGCGATCCGGCGAAATCCAAAGGTCCGGTCGAGCGCGAGGTGGTGCGGATCATCACGCCGGGCACGGTGACCGACGACGCCCTGCTCGAGGAGCGCCAGGAGACCCTCGTCGCGGCGGCGGTGCGCGACGGCGAGCGGTTCGGTCTCGCCTGGCTCGACCTGGCCGCGGGACGCTTCACCGTGCTCGAATCCAGCGGCGGCAGCGTGCTCGCCGCGGAGCTCGAGCGCCTGAAGCCCGCGGAGCTCCTGATCCCCGAGGGCACGCCGGAGGAGGACCTCAGGCGCAACGGCACCGCGCTGCGCTCGCGGCCGCCGTGGAATTTCGAGCTGGCGAGCGCCTCGAGGCTGCTCACCGACCAGCTCGGCACGCTCGATCTCAAGGGCTTCGGCGCGGACGACCTGCCCCTCGCCATCTGCGCGGGCGGCGCCCTGCTGCAATACGTGCGCGACACGCAAAAGACCGCGCTGCCGCACATCCGCGGATTGCACGTCGAGGAGCGTACGGATGCGCTCATCATCGACGCGGCGACCCGGCGCAACCTCGAGCTCGATGCCAGCCTCACCGCGCGCGACGATGCGACGCTCTTCGCGGTCCTGGACCGATGCGTCACATCGATGGGCTCGCGTCAGCTGCGCCGCTGGCTCAATCGTCCGCTGACCGATCGCGAGTCGCTCCGCGCGCGTTACCAGGCGGTGGGCGCGCTGATCGATGCCCGCCGCTTCGAAGACGTGCGCGAGCAGCTGCGCGGCATCGGCGACGTGGAGCGGATCCTGGCCCGCGTGGCGCTGCGGTCGGCACGGCCGCGGGATCTGACGCAACTGCGAGTCTCCCTGGCGGCGCTGCCCGCTCTGAAGTCGGGACTGCGGCAGATCGACTCTCCGCTCCTCACCCGACTCGGCGGCCGCATCGGCGAGCACGGTGACGTGGTGGAGATCCTCGCCAAGGCGATCGCGGAGGAGCCGTCGACGTTCGTGCGGGACGGGGACGTGATCGCCTCGGGCTACGATGCGGAGCTCGACGAGCTGCGCAGGATCGCCACGCACACCGACGAGTTCCTGCTGGAGCTCGAGCAGCGCGAGCGCGAGCGCTCCGGCATCGCCGGCCTGAAGCTCGGCTACAACCGGGTGCAGGGCTTCTTCATCGAGATCTCGCGCAAGGATGCGGAGCGGGCCCCGAAGGACTACGTCCGCCGCCAGACGGTCAAATCGGCGGAGCGCTTCATCACGGCGGAGCTGAAGAGCTTCGAGGACCGGGTGCTCGGGGCGCGCGAGCGCGCGCTCGCGCGCGAGAAGGAGCTCTACGAGGGGCTCCTCACGCGGCTCACCGACAGCCTCGCGCCGCTGCAGGACACCGCCGCCGCACTGTCGGAGCTCGACTCGCTCGCCGCGCTTGCGGAGCGGGCGTGCGCTTTGCAATGGACCGCGCCCGAGCTCGTGGCCGAGCCGGTGCTGCGCATCGAGGGCGGCCGGCATCCGGTCGTCGAGCGCTTCGCCTCGACGCCGTTCGTGCCCAACGACCTCGTGCTCGATTCCGGCCGGCGCATGCTCATCATCACCGGCCCCAACATGGGCGGCAAGTCGACCTACATGCGTCAGGCGGCGCTCATCGCCATCCTGGCGCACCTCGGCAGCTACGTGCCGGCCGACCGCGTGGTCATCGGGCCCATCGACCGCATCTTCACGCGCATCGGCGCGGCGGACGACCTTGCGGGAGGACGCTCCACCTTCATGGTGGAGATGACGGAAGCCGCCAACATCCTGCACAACGCCACCGACCGCAGCCTCATCCTCATGGATGAGATCGGGCGCGGAACCAGCACCTTCGACGGGCTGTCGCTCGCCTGGGCCATGGCGCATCACATCGCCGCGCGGATCCGATCGTTCACGCTCTTCGCCACGCACTATTTCGAGCTGACCGGGCTGGCGACGGAAGTCGAAGGCTGCGCCAACGTGCACCTGGATGCCACCGAGCACGGCGACGGCATCGTCTTCCTGCACGCGGTCAAGGAGGGACCCGCAAGCCGCAGCTTCGGCCTGCAGGTCGCGCAGCTCGCCGGCGTGCCGCGCGATGTCATCGGCCAGGCGCGCCGCTACCTCGAGGCGCTGGAGTCGCAGCGGGACCGGCCCGACGGCGCGGAGCGCGACCGGCAGGACGGCAAGCGGGCGCAGAAGGAGCTGCCGCTCTTCGCCCCCGAGCCGCAGGCCCCGCCCGATCCGGTGCGCGAGGCGCTGACCGCGCTCGACCCCGACGAGATGACTCCGAAGGCAGCGCTGGAAGCCATCTACCGGCTGAGGCGCCTGCTGGACCGGGACTCCTGAGATGCGCTCATCCGGCGACCTGACTTTACGGACCGCGACGGCGGCGGACGCGCGAGCGATCCAGGACTTGCTCGAGCGCAGCGGATTGCCAACCAGCGACCTGAGCACCGCGCGCCCGGAGTTCCTCGTCGCGGAAAGCGCCGGTCAGATCGCCGGCATCGGCGCGCTGGAGCGCTTCGGTGATGCGGCTCTTCTTCGCTCCGTGGCGGTCGAGCCGCGGCGGCGTGGCTCCGGAGTCGGCCGCGTGATCGTCGCAGAGCTCGAGCGGCGGGCACGAGCCGCGGGCATCGACGCGCTCGTACTCCTCACCCTGACCGCGCGGAATTTCTTCGCGCGACTGGGTTACCGCGCAAAACCCCGCGAGCAGGTTCCTCCGTCCGTACTCGAAAGCGCGGAGTTCCGCTCGCTATGCCCGGCCTCGGCCGTCTGCATGGCGAAAGATCTGGCGCCAGACCAACAGTTCGGGAGCGCCGCACCGCGAGCCCAGGGACTGGACTCATGAGACCCATTCCAGTCACGCCCCAAACGACAGAGGCAGCACGTCGAGTCATCTGGTTCGAGGAGCCGGAGAAGGCGCTTGCGGATCCGGTCAGATTCATGGCTTACGCCATGACCTATGCTCTCCACGAGGACATGCGTGTGATTCGTCAGTATGTGTCTGACGATGAGATCAGGCAGGCGCTGGATTGCGCGCCACCGGGGATCATCGATCCCCGGTCGTGGTCCTATTGGAACCTCAGGACGGGACGGTTCCCGCCGCCCCCCATGCCCAAAAGAACTTTCGGCGACGACCGTTCGTTGAGGGCGGCGCTCGCGCCCGGGCCGGCTCTCATCCGAGAGAGAACCGCCCGTCCCTGAGAAACAGCCCCGTCTCCCGCGCCACCCGCGGCGAAACCAACATTCCCATGTGGCTGACGGGCAGCACGATGTGATCCGCCGCGCCCGGCAGGCGCGTCTCGCTGACCCCCACCGTGCCGTCGCATTCCTC
>DAHUXV010000279.1 GCA_027306985.1 Gammaproteobacteria bacterium
CCCATTCGATCGGCGAGGCGCTCGAGCTCGGCCGGCGCCTTCTCGTCTTCCAGCGCCCGGCGCGCATCGCCTACGAAGCCGACCTCGCCATCGTCGATCGCGAGACGGCACGCGCGGCCGCCCTTGCCGCGCTGAGCGGGGAATCTGCGATCCCGGCGGCCGGCCCCGGGCGCGAGGCGGCAGCCGGTCCGCACTGATCCTAGTACCGTCGCACAGGGATTATGACTCTTTGGCGTGGTCGGGGTAAGCGCGGGCGAGTTTGGAGCGGGCGCGCTCGGTTGTGAACATCCATTTGACGCGGGCGCCGGTTGCATTGCGCTGGCGTTCCCAGGCGGCGATCTCGGAGACGAGGCGCCCTCGCTCGCCGATCCGACGGTCGAGGCATTGGCGGCGGAGCACGCCGATCTCGATCTCCACCATGTTGAGCCAACTGGCGTGCTTGGGGGTGTAGTGGAACTCCAGGCGGCGCAGCACGCGATGCGCCTCAGGCGCCGGGAAGGCGTCGTAGAGCGCTCCGGCGGAATGGGTCGAAAGATTGTCCATGACGACCCGGATGAGGTCTGCCTTCGGGTAGTGGATATCGACCAGATCGCGCATGCACTCGGCGAAGTCGCACGCCGTCCGGCGGTCGGTGACCTTCACCGTGCGCCAGGAGCAGTGCGCATCGAGAAAGACGAACAGGTTGGCCGTGCCGTTGCGCCGATACTCGCAGTCGTAGCGCTCGAGCTGCCCGGGCGCGGCCGGGATCGGCTGGCGGACCTCGCCGATGAGCTGGGTCGGGCTCTCGTCGAAACACACCACCGGCCGCTGCGGATCGGCGGCTTCGGCGTAAAGATCGAGCACGTCCTCCATGCGGGCGACATAGGTGCCGTCGACCTGCGGGATGCACCACATGTCCTTGCGCCACGGCTTGAGTTCGTTTTCGGCCATGCGCCGGCGCACCGTCTCGCGCGACAGGCCGTCATGCTCGGTCAGCGTGACCATCGCACCGGCGAGCAATTCCAGCGTCCAGCGCGCCCGGCCCTCTGGCGGGCTGGAGCAGGCCGTCGCCACCAGGAGGGCCTCCTCCTTGCCCGAGAGCTTGCGGGCGGCACCGGGGCGCGGCTCCTCGCTGAGCGCCGCGGCCAAATTGCCTTCCACGAAGCGGCGCTTGGTCCGGTAAACCGTCGACCCGCCGACGGCGACGTTCCGCGCGATATCCTCGTCGCCCGCGCCGGCATCGGCAGCCAGCAGGATCTGCGCCCGCTTGAGCTTGCGCGCCGCATGCTTGCCGCCGCTCAGCAGCCCGCTGAGTTCATCACGCTCGGCTTGGCTCAGCTCGACCCGGTAACGTACATTCATCGGTGCCCCCCGGTGCTTGAGGGCACAACAGATGAATCAGAACCCTGGCGCGTGTCACCCCCGACCGGAAGCCAAATTCACCCCCAGGCAGGGGCAATATCTGGCCTTCATCCACGCCTACACCCAGGTTCTCGGCAGACCCCCGGCGGAAGCCGATCTACAGCGCCATTTCCGCGTCAGCCCGCCCTCCGTCCACCAGATGGTGCTCGCCCTCGAACGCGCCCGCCTCATCCGCCGGCAACCCGGCATGCCACGAAGCATCGAGGTCATCCTCGACCCGCAAACCCTGCCAACCCTGCAGCGCCAAACCGTCAAAACCTCTGTGCCGAGGTACTAGTACCGTCGCACAGGGATTATGACTCTTTGGCGTGGTCGGGGTAAGCGCGGGCGAGT
>DAHUXV010000001.1 GCA_027306985.1 Gammaproteobacteria bacterium
CCTCTCGCCGGGATACGTCAAAGCATTACAGCGGAACAGACCGAATGTCTTCGCGGCGATCGAGCAACAAGTGGTCGCTGCGACTACGATCACCAAGCCGTTCACTCAGTTTTCTGACAACTTCACGCCAGCGGAATTTGAAGTCTTCTGTGCGCAGGTCCTCCGCGAAAGCGAATGGGATGCTCGGGTGACCAAGGGCAGCCGCGATCAAGGTGTGGATGTGATCGCGGTGAGAAGCGGACTACGAGTCGTTGTTCAGTGCAAGCTCTACACCGGGCCGGTCGGAAATAAAGCGGTCCAAGAGGTCTCGGCCGGGCGTGCGCATGAGAATGCCCACTATGGTGTCGTCGTGTCGAACAGCCGGTACACTGCGAGCGCCGCGGCGCTCGCCAAGACGAATCGAATTCTCCTCCTGCACCATCGCGATCTGCCAAACCTGCATGGGGTCATTGAGAGGTGGTCGGCCTCGCCGGCAGCGTGAGTCCATGCACGATCCGCGCGCCCCGCTTGCGCCGCCCAGCGCGACACCGCTGACGGTACTACCGGTCTGATTCCCGGAGGGCCTCGGCACGTTCAGCGAAGCGGATCGATAACTGGGTCGCCTGATCCCGCCGCCGGCCGCTGAGGCGGCGAGAGGCCGCCAGGATCTTCTGTGTCATCGCCAGGTCGGCCGCGGCCACGCCGGGAATCCCGGCGTCGAGGATGGCGATGGCTACGCTCCGCTCGCGGGGGTCCAGGGACCATCCCTGCGCCACGGCCCGCAGGCACCAGCTCAGGGCGGCGAGGGATGCCGCCGGATCCGGCGCGGACGGAATCTCCTGACCGCCATCCCCCTCGAGACAGAGGTCCGTGCTCATCGCCCGAGGTCCTGCTCGGCCTCATCCCCGGCCTCGATCTCCTCCTGTGCGCGCTCCTGCGCGACTCCGCCGGGTGGCTCGCCCTGAGACATGCGCGCGAGCTCGTCCGTCACGATGGAGCGCAGGTCTTCGTCCGAGACCCGCACGCCGAGCCGCGTGGCGAGGCGAGCCGCGCTCGCGCGGAATTCCTCGCTGCCCTGGATCGAGACCCGGCCGCCGTACTTCTCGGCGGCAATGCGCAGCGCGGCCTCGAGGGAATCGGCGGTGCGGTCGCGCATCTCGATGCGCTGGCCAAAATCCACGAACTTCTCCGCGCCATCGGCGCCGCGGTATGTGATGAGATGTCGCCGCGCATCGAGATCGGCGGTGAGCGCGGCGACGTGAGCCGTGCCGTGGCGCGAGAACCTCGTCATCCGTCCCCTCGAACGCATCGCGCCTTGCTTTGCGCCGCTCGCGATAGCGGATTCCGCGCAGCGCCGCCTCCGCGGGCATGTCCCCGCCCGCCGCGCGCGGCTGGTTGCGGTCGACGTCCATCAGCGCCCGCTCGAGCGCCGCCTCGTACGTCCGATCAGTTTCAGGCGGCGGGAGCGCGCGCGCCGGGTCGGGCGGCGTGAAGGGACCCAGGCGCTTCTCCAGTTCCGCTTTGCTTGCGAACCTGCCGAGCTGCGAGGCTTTCGCAGCGAGCACGCGCCCGTCCTCGAGCTGCGTCGTGACGACCATGCCGGAGCCCTTCGTCTCGATGCGTACGCCGTGCTTGGGCGCTGCCGGCGGACTAAACCGCCATCCGGGTTCCCATCCGTCGCGCGAGCTCCTGCGCGAATCGCGTCTTGCCCATACCAGGTGGGCCAACCAGTAGGATCGGATCCAGGCGGGACTCGCCAGCGTCGAACGCATGGCTGGCACAGGTCCATTGCATGGACAGGTAATCGATCACGGCCCGGAAATTTTCGTATTGCGGGCCGCAGTCGGCGAATGGGTCCGCGACCGCGTCGGGACCTGCCCAGGGCACCGATCGCCAGCCGTCGTCACGTGCCGCGCGCGTCAGCGCGGGTTTGAGGCGCTTGACGTCCTGGTCCCGCATGCCACCCAGTGCGGCGATGGCCTCCGTCAGCGGCTCCGGAGGAAATACGCACACCCTGCGCCGCGCGCGATCGACCTCGGTGATCTCAGGCGCGGCGGGCGCTTCGGGTTCGGCGGCCGGCGCTGGCGCTGGCGCTGGCACGACGGTCACGCTGACAGTGGTCCGGCCGAGCAGGAGGTGGTCATGGCGCTCGAGATACCGCGACATCGGATCCAGGCGCTGCCGCCGGGCGCGCTCTTGCATGAGGCGCATAGTCATGCGCGGGCCTCCCAGAGCGAGACGGCGATCGAACTGCGGCCCCACCAGCCGCTGGTACGCCAGCGTCGGGCTGCGGC
The DNA here is from genome assembly GCA_027306985.1 of Gammaproteobacteria bacterium. Lineage (GTDB taxonomy): Bacteria > Pseudomonadota > Gammaproteobacteria > Steroidobacterales > Steroidobacteraceae > 13-2-20CM-66-19. The sequence continues at coordinate 2,274 of DAHUXV010000001.1, forward strand.
GGCGAGGGTCCATTCCCGCAGCGCCGCGTACCGGCGGAGGGAAACGCGATGGCGGCGGCGTGCGCGGCCGACGCGCTCCACGGTCACGACGGCCCCGCCGGTGCGGCGGTACGCGCGGATGGAGGCGAGCAGGACGGTGACAGGCTGCTTTGCGGCCGGCGGCCGTGGGTGTGTAGGATCGGCATCAGGCATGTGGCACCCCTTCCCGGTGTTGCTTGCCAGGCCCTCGCCGGTGGAATGAACACCGACGGGGGCCGACTGCTGCCACACTTTTGCCACACTTGGTGCCTCAAATCGGCACCAGTGGCCGCCGCTTCACACCACTTAGTGATTGATTGTATTGAAGTCTAGTGGCGTCCATGAGTGGCTCGGCTCGGCTTCGAACCAGGTGGTCGGGGGTTCGAATCCCTCCGGGCGCGCCAATTTCCAGAGGGTCCGTTCCGATCCCATCCCGTCCCGGCATCCGCCCAGCCTGCAGCATCCCCTCACAAATCGGATGCTGCTCTCACCGTAAGGCCTCGAGCCTCACCCGCTCCGCCGCGGCCTGCGCCGCGCTGAGCGGCAGAGAGCCGAGCGGCCCGGCGGCGATGACACGCTGGCCTGCGGGTGAGAGGGCGAGGCGCAGGTAAGCCCGCGCCAGCGGCTCGAGCCGGCCGCCTGGCGGAATGCGCACGTAGATCAGCAGTTGGCGGTCCAGCGGATAGCGCCCGGCGATCACATCGGCGCGCGAGCCGCGGGACGGACGCTGCCCCTCGAGCCGCGAGAGCGGCACGATCCGCACGGCCGGCGTCGCGCGGTTCATGGCTGCGAATCCGATGCCGAGCGGGTCGTTGCCCACTTGCCGCACCACCTCAGGGGATTCCGCTAGGCCGACGAACCGCCCGTCGAAGGGCCGCCCCGCGAGCGCATGCCGCCGCATGAAGCGGCCGAGCGCCGTGGTGGCTGCGAGCCCGTACGCGTGGACCGGGCGCGTCGCCAGACCGCCCGTCACGCCGAGCTGTCCCCATGTCAGTCCTGCGCCGCCGCCGGCGAAAATCCGTTGCAGCTGCGCGAAATCCAGCCGCGGCAGCGGATTCGCCGCAGGGACGAAGACGGCGAGCGGGGCGGAGCGCGCCCGGGGGTCGAGCGAGTCGTTGGCGATCCGGAAGGCGATGGGATCGGAGCCGACCTCCCGCCGGTAGGCGGCGAGCTCGATCGGGGAGAATGCCGCTCCCATGGGAGCGAACAGGCTGCGGCCGGCGGCGAGCGCCGCGGGGGCCGTGCGGGTGCCCTTCAGGGTCAAAGCGAAGCGAACGCCCGGGTGTGACGCCGCGAACAGCTTATCGAGCGCCGTGAGCATCTCGCGCATGTCGTTGTAGCCGACGATCGGGATGGCGCCGCTCGCGGTGCGATAGGGCGCGGAGCCTGCGGCGACGCTCGGCGGCGGAATCGGACCGTAGGGCGCAAGCGGGATTCGCGCGCGCAGTTGCAGGCGTGATCGCGCGATCTGTTGCGATGTCAGGGGCAGAAAGCGGTCCGGCGTGCGCGCCACCGCGCGCTGGCCTGCCGGGCTCAACGCGAGCTCGATGAACGCCCTCACCAGCGGCGGCAGCGGGCGTCCCGGCGGGCTGTTGAGACCGAAGTAGATCTGACGGCTCAGGGGGTAGGAGCGATCGGCAACCTGAGCCGGCGCAATCCGCACGTAGGGCGCGCCGCGCCGCTCGGCGAGCGCCACCGTTCTCACCCCGGGAACGGCATAGGCGAAGCCGCTGTATCCGATCCCGTCGGGATCGTTCGCGACGGCACGCACGATGGCCTGCAGAGCGCTCTCGCCCGGCCGGTCGACCAGGGCGCGCAGGTCGGTGCGAAACGTGCCGCCGTGCAGCACGCGAATCTCCATGAAGTTGACGATTCCCGGAGGATTGCCGGTCGCGCGCAACGGAGTCATTCCATACACGTGAATGGGACGGCGCGCCCAGCTTCCCTTCAGTCCGACGCCGCCCCACGTGCCGATGGGCCTTCCGGCGCCTGCGCGAGGCGCGGCCGCGAGGATCTCATCGAGCCGGCCGAGAGTCAGATGTCGCAGCGGGTTGGAGGAGTTGACGTAGATCGCGATGGCGTGCGTGCCGCCGCGGGTATCGAAGCTTCCATTGGCGACGTTGATGAGGAGCGGCGGGTAGCCGAATCTGCGCTTGAATGCCGCGACTTCCGCCGGGAAGGGCTCGCGGACGAAATCGACGAGGTCGACGCGTCCGGTGAGCAGCTCGCGAAATCCGCCGGCGGCAAGCGTGATGCGTGGGTTGACCTCGACCGCCGCCCGCGGGTGCAGCCCGTTGAATTGCCGTCCCCAGCGCTCCACGAGAGACAGCATGGTGCTGCCGCCCGCGCATCGCACCACACCGGTGAGGGGCGGCGCCGCCGGCGCCGCGTCGGCAATGCGGCCTGCGGCCAGAAACAGCGCCGCGCATGCGAACGCCGGGAAAAATCGGTGGGATCGCGTCATCGTCATCATGTGCCGTTCTGCGTCGAGGTCTGTCGGGCGCGGCCGTCCGCGGGGCCGAGGAGGGCGTAACGCCGCCCGTGCGGCAGGCGGTAGCGGTGGACGATGGTGGCCGCGCCCGCGGCTGCCAGCCTCCCAGCGATGCCGTCGCCGGGCGGACGATACAGATGCGCCCACTCGAGGAGCGGTGTCAGCTCGCCGGAGGCGTGCCCGGGGAGCAGCACGAGCATGCGCGCGCGATCGCCGTGCGCGGCAAACCAGCGTCGCACCGCGCTGCGGCGGGAATCTCCATTCGTCTTCAGAACGGTGAATCGGGTGCGCAGCCGGCGATCCAGCATGGCGACGGTCGTCTCGTCGGGATCGAGCAGGGCGAGGCTCGCATGCGCGGTGTCGGTGCGAATCCGCCGGGCGAGAAGGGGCAGATCCTGCCAGCGGTCGATCGTCGGAAACATCACGAGCGAGGTGATGCAGAAGGCCGCCGCGTAGGCCGCGAACGTCCATTGGAAACCCCGCAACGCCCGCCCGTGCCGCTGCGCCCCGGCGGCCCGCCGCAGAGCGAGCCAGACGAGCGCCAGCATCGCCGCCACGGCCCCGGAGTATTCGCCGATGTCGAGCGCGACGGCGGGGCTTGCGCGGGCATTTGCCGCCCCTGCGGCGCCCAGCACGGCGAGCGCGGCGGCGAACACACAGGCGATCGCGGCGATGAGCCGCCGTGTCCAGAGCAAGGGGTCGCGGCGGCCGCTGCCCGCGAGCCACTGCGCCTCGCTGAGCTCGAGCGCGGCGAGCAGGCTCACGCCGAGGAGCGCCGGCGCCGCATAGATGTCGCGCCCGGTGATCGCCACCGATATGAGCAGCAGGAAGGGAACGCAGGCCGCGACGGCGAACCGCCAGCGGGTGCCCCGGGGACCGGCGAGGCGCACCCGTTCGCGCGCCCGCCATGCGGCTGCCGCGGCCAGCGCGGTCCACGGCAACAGGTAGACCGGCAGCTCGATGAAATACTTGCCGAGCGAGTTGCGATGCCCGGTGCTGTAGTGGTACGCCGCGGGCGCCGCAACGTTGGTGAAGCGTCCGGCGAGGTTGTACCAGAAGAGGATGCGCAGCGATTCGCCGCCGCCCGCGGTGCGCGCCACGGCGTAGATCCAGGGGCCGATGACGGCCGCCTGCAGGAGGAAGCCCGCGTAGAGCTCCGGCCGCCGCAGCTCCGACCCGCGCCGCTCCCAGGCGATGAGCGTGAGCAGCGTCAGCCCGGGAACACCCCAGCCTACCGCGCTCTTCGCCATGAAGCCGATGGCCGCGCCGGCGTGCATCAGGAGGTAGCCGTAGAGCTTCCTGCGGCCTGGAGGGGCCGTATAGCCGAGCCACGCTCCGAGGAGTGAGACGGCGCAGCCGGCGAGCAGAGAGGCATCCGGGGCGAGCCACATCGCCACACGGAAAGCCGTGATCGCTGAGCCCGCCACCAGCGCCGCGACGATTGCCGCGGCGGCGCCGTCCATCGCGAATCCGAGAGCGCCCACCGCGACGGCCGTGACCGCCGCATAGAGGAGATTGGGCGTGCGCGCCGCGCGCACGGTCGGTCCGAACAGACGCATCGCTTCGGCGGACATCCAGTACGACAGCGGCGGCTTCTCGAGGAACGGCCGGCCGGCGAGTTGCGGCAGCACCCAGTGGTGCTGCACGCTCATGCGCCACGCGATATCGGCCTCTCGAGGCTCATCCGGCGTCCAGGCGCCCCGATCGAGCGTGCCGATGAGCCACAGCGGCGCGAGCGCGAGGAGGACCGGCAGGATCCAGCGGCGAGCGCCGGGGGTGGCAAGCGAGCGCATGGGGCCGCGATTATGCCGCAGAGCCCCGGCGCGCCAGCCACTCCTGCAGCCGGCCGGCGCCGCCCGTTCCAACATGAAGCCCGAGCCGCGTCCGCCGCCAGAGAATGTCTTCCGCGGTCTGCGCGAGCTCCACCCGGCAGAGGTACTCGGCTTCCCGCTCGTGGAGGTGAGGCGCCAGCTCCTCGCCGAGATCGGCGACCGAGCGAGCGTCTCCGAGGATCTGCGCAACGCGGGTGCCGTACGCGTGGGCGTACCGGTACCTCAGCTGTGCGGGGAGCCACGGATAGGCGCGCTCGAGGGTGCGTAGAAATCTGGCGTACGCGCCGTGCGGCAGGTCGCCTCCAGGGAGCAGGGCGCCGGCGGTCCAGGCTGCGGCGGGCGAGCCGAGCTCGCGCGCCAGCAGGTCGACGGCACTCTCGGCGAGCTTGCGATAGGTGGTGATCTTGCCGCCGAAGACGCTGAGGAGCAGGCCCGGATGCCGATCGAGCTCGAGCGCGTAGTCGCGGGTGACGCTCGCCGGGTTCTTCGCCGCATCGTCCAGCAGCGGCCGCACTCCGCTGAAGCTCCACAGGACCTGCTCGGGGCGCACGGGCTCCTTGAAGTAACGGCTGACCGCGGCGCAGAGATAGGCGACCTCCGTAGAGTCGATCCGCACGGCTGCCGGATCGCCGGTGTACTCCACGTCCGTCGTGCCGATGAGTGTGAACTCGCGCTCGTAGGGAATGGCGAAGACGATCCGCTGATCGTCGTTCTGCAGGAGATAGGCGAAGCGGTGCCCGTAGAGCCGCGGTACCACGATGTGGCTGCCCTTCACCAGGCGCACGGAGTGGCAGATGCTCACCGGCGAGGCCTCGCGCGCGAACCGGCTCACCCATGGACCGGTGGCATTGACCACCGCTCTGGCTGCCACCGTCTGCGGCCCCGACGGCGTCGCGAGTGTGGCAATCCATCGTCCTCGCTCCGCTTCCAACTTCTCGCACCGGGTTCGCGTCAGGATCACCGCGCCCCGCTCGCGGGCATCCATGGCGTTCAACACGACTAGGCGCGCGTCGTCCGTCCAGCCGTCCGAGTAGACGAACCCCCGCGAATATTGCGGCTTGAGCGCGGAGCCTGCCACGTGACGGTGCAGATCGATGCGCGCGGAGCCTGCCAGACGGCGGCGGCGGGCGAGGTGATCGTAGATGAAGAGTCCGGCGCCGATCAGCCACGCCGGCCGCAGATGTCGATCGTGGGGCAGCACGAAGCGCAACGGCCGCATGAGGTGCGGGGCGGAGCCGAGCAGGATCTCGCGCTCGATGAGCGCCTTGCGCACGAGCGAGAGCTGTAGTTGCTCGAGGTAGCGCAGGCCGCCGTGAATCAGCTTCGTGCTGGCGGAGGAAGTGTGGGCGGCGAGGTCATCCTGCTCGCAGAGCAGGACCGAGAGACCGCGGCCGGCGGCATCGCGCGCGATCCCGGCGCCGTTGATGCCGCCGCCGACGACGAGCAGATCGTATGTGCCAGAATACCGCATGCCCCAATCTTATCGAGGTTCTGCTTACGTCGAGGCGCATCTCGAGGGCGTGCGCCTCGAGCGCAGCGGACGGCGCGTACTCGAGGATGTGAGCTGGACCATTCGTCCGGGCGAGAGATGGGTGTTGGCCGGCGCGAACGGCGCCGGGAAAACCCAGCTGCTGAAGCTCATCGCCGGCGCGGTCTGGCCCACGCCCACCGGCCGGGAGGTGCGTCGCTACCGCTGGAAAGGGCAGGAGTGGCGCACCCCGTACGAGATTCAGGACGAGATCGCCTACGTCGGTCCGGAACGTCAGGACCGGTATACGCGCTATGGTTGGGATCACACCGTCGAGCAGGTGGTGGCGACGGGAGTGCATCGGACGGATATTCCGCTCCACACGACCCGCGAGGCCGACCGCAAGCGGGTCACCGCGATTCTGCGGCGGCTGCGCATCGAGCCGCTGGCGCGCCGGCGCTTTCTCACCCTCTCGTACGGCGAGCGGCGGCTGACGCTGCTCGCGCGTGCGCTCGCCTCCAGGCCGGCGATGCTGCTGCTCGATGAGCTGTTGAACGGCATGGACGAGACCCATCACGAGCGGGCGCTGCGCTGGCTGGAGGCCACATCCCGCTCCCGGATGGCGTGGGTGTTGTCGACTCATCGGGTGGAGGACGTTCCCGAGAGCGCCACGCACGCCCTGGTGCTGGAGCATGGACGCGTCGTCTACCGCGGCGCCATCGGGCGCGCGCCGCTGACTCGCTGGCTCGATCGCCGCGCGCGGCCCGGCGCCGGCGGCCGCGCACGCGACCGGGGGGCTTGCGGCCCGCCGTTGGTGCGCCTGACCCACGCTCATGTGCATCTCGACGAGCACGTCGCGCTCAAGGACGTGTCGCTGACGATCCGCGCCGGCGACTGCTGGGTGGTGCACGGACGCAACGGCTCCGGCAAGACCACCCTGCTGCGCACGCTCTATGGGGACCACGGCGTGGCGGCCGGCGGGCGCATCGAGCGCGTCGGAATCGAGCCCGGCGTGCCGTTGCAGGTGTTCAAGGAGCGGGTGGGTCTCGTCGCGCCTCATCTGCAGGCGGACCACCCTCAGGACCTCACCGCCGCGATGGTGGTGCAGTCCGGCCGGCACGCGAGCATCGGCTTAAACGATGCGGCCACCGCCGCCGATCGAGCGGCTGCCCGCCGTGCGCTGCGGGCATTCGGCCTGACCGCGCTCGCCGCCCGCCCGCTGCGCGAGCTGTCTTACGGGCAGCTGCGGCGCGTGCTCTTCGCCCGCGCCTGGGTGCGAGACCCCGCTCTCTTGCTGCTCGATGAGCCGTTCTCGGGCGTCGACGAGCCCACGCGGCGCGATCTGTCCGACCGCATCGAGGCGATGGTTGCGACCGGTGCGGCCGTCGTCATGACGACGCATCGCCGCGCGGAATGGCCGCGCTGCGCCAGCCACGAGCTCGAGCTCGCCGGCGGCCAGGTCCGCTACTCGGGGCCGGTCAGAGAGCGATCTCGGTCTCGAACACGGACACCGCCTGGCCGACGATCCACACGCCGGCGACGCTCCCGTCCTTGAGGTCCAGCTCCACCTCGACCCGTCCGGGGCGGTGCAGATAGTGACCCTGCACCCCCCGGAACGAGGCGCGCCGCGGGTCGCGCGCCAGGAAGCCGTGGTGGGCGAGGTAGACCCCGAGCAGGCCGTGGGCATTGCCGCTCACCGGGTCCTCGCCGATGCCGAGGGCGGGGCAGAACATGCGCGATTCGGTGAGGTGGTCCTCGCTCTGCGGCGTCAGGGCGAAGACGAAGTAGCCGGCGGCGCCGATCTGCGCCGACAGCGTCGTCAGCCGGGTCATGTCGGGCTTCAAATGCTTCAACGGCTCCGTGCCGCGCACGCCGATGAGCAGCCGCGTGCTGCTCGAGCCGGCTATGCGCAGGGGGCAGCGGGTGTCGAGGTCATCCGTGGCGAGCGCCAGCGCGTCCAGCACCGCGAGCCGCTCGCGGTCGTTGAGCTCGCGCCCAAGGGGCGGTGTGCTCTGGCGCACCGCGATCTTGCGGTCCTCGCCGCTGCCGCGGATCTCGACGTGAACGATGCCGGCCTTGGATTTCTGGCGCAGCTGCCGGGGCGCATCGGGCCGGCGCGAGAGCACGTAGTGCGCCGCGATCGTCGCGTGGCCGACGAAGCCGGCCTCGGTGCGGGGCGTGAAGAACCGCGCCCGCAGGTCGTGACCGTCCCCCTCCGGCGCGAGGATGAAGGCGGTATCGGCGTTGTTGAGCTCGCGCGCGATGGCAAGCATCTGCGCGTCGGTCAGACCGTCCGCGTTGAGCACGACGCCGGCAGGATTGCCGGTGAAGCGCTCCACGGTGAAGGCATCGACCTGATGCACCTGGATTTTTTGAGTCATGGCTCCCCTCGTCGGGCCGTGATCGGGTCTGCCCGAGGGTGACCGGTGGCGGCCGAGGGCGGCCATTCTAGCCCATGGATTACAATGGTTCCCATGCAGATCGGCGTCGAGATCAGCCTGTATCCGCTCGCGGAGCGGTTCGCCCCGGAGATCCACGATTTCATCGCCCGGCTGACGGCGGTCGCGGATCTGAAGGTGGTGAGCAGCAGCCTCAGTACCCAGGTCTTCGGGGACTACGAGCGGGTCTTCGAGACCCTGCACCGGGAGCTGCGCGCCACCTTCGCGAGCCGGGGGGAGCAGGGCGGCAAGGCCGCATTCGTTCTGAAGGTGCTGGGTCCTTATTAGGAAGCGCTGGATCCGGGCTCCTGCCCGGCCCAGCGCTGCTTTGGGCAAAAAGCGTGGTTTTTGCCCAAAGCTCCGCCACCTGCGGCGGCGGGGCACATCCTTGTGCCTGGAGTACCCGTCATGCCGCTTCGGCAACTTCCGATTCCCCGCGCGGGGAAACGGTTGCTGGCGCCCCGGGTCGCCGGCAGACTAGAGGGCTTGGTCTTGGCGTCCGCCAGGGCCGATATGGCGAACTGGGGTAGTGAATGGCGTTGCTGCGTGTGATCGATCGCGACGGTCAGGAGCATGAGGTCGAGGCGAAGACCGGTCTGAAGGTCATGGAGAACCTGCGCGAGCTCGACTACGGGGTCGCGGCGATCTGCGGCGGAATGTGCTCGTGCGCCACCTGCCACGTTTACATCGATCCCGAGTGGCAGGCCCGGCTGCCGGCGCCGATGTCGGACGAGCGGGAGCTGCTGACGGAGCTGGCGCATACCCAGGACAATTCTCGCCTGTCCTGTCAGATCGAATTCACCCCCGAGCTCGCCGGGCTGCGAGTCACCATCGCTCCGGACGAGTAGAGCGGGAGCCGGCCATCAACACCCTCTGGCTGATCGTCATCTTCGGCGCGCTCGGCGTATTCGTCGTGGTGCGCCTCTATTTCACGCTGCGCAAGATGCGCCCGGCGCACCAGGAGAGCTGGGACGAGAAGATGGTCGAGCGCCTGCGCGCCCAGGGATATGTCCCGTTCAACGAGTACCCGATCGACTTCTTTCTGGCGCTGCCGGATGAGGCGGCCTGCAATGCGGTGCGTGCGCGTCTGGAGCCGGAAGGCTTCAGCGTGGACGTGAGGCCGATCGAGGACGCGGCCAGCCTGCCGCTCAGCCTGCACGCGACGCGGTCGATGCGGCTGATCCTCGCGGACATGGTCGAGCACAGCCAGCGATTCGGCGCGCTGGCAGCCGAGTTCCACGGCCGCTACGACGGCTGGGCTGCGTAGGGCTCAGCGCTTCTCGGTCTGGCGGCGCACCGCCTCGGCGGCGGCCGCGGCCGCCGCGGGGTCGCCCAGGTAGCGGCTCGAGAGCGGCTGGAGCTGCGGGTCGAGCTCGTAGAGCAGCGGGATGCCGGTCGGGATGTTGAGCTCGACGATATCGCTCTGCGACACTCCGTCCAGCATCTTCACCATGGCGCGCAGGCTGTTGCCGTGCGCGGCCACGAGCACGTTGCGGCCGCGGCGCAGCTCCGGTGCGATGCGGCTGTGCCAGAAGGGCTGCACCCGGGCGAGGGTGTCCTTGAGCGACTCGGCGGCCGGAAGCTCCGCGGCCGGCACGTCCGCGTAGCGCGGGTCGAAGCGCGGGTGACGCTCGTCGTCGGCCGCCAGCGGCGGCGGCGGGACGTCGTAGCTGCGGCGCCAGACCTTCACCTGCTCCGCGCCGTGGCGCGCGACGGTCTGCGCCTTGTCGAGGCCCTGCAGCGCCCCGTAATGCCGCTCGTTCAAGCGCCAGGAGCGCTCCACCGGAATCCACATCCGGTCCATCTCATCGAGCATGATCCAGAGCGTGCGGATCGCGCGCTTCAGCACGGAGGTGAACGCGATGTCCACCAGCAGCTCGTCCTCGAGCAGCTGCCGCCCCGCGCGCGCCGCCTCTTCACGGCCCTGCTCCGCCAGGTCGACGTCCGTCCAGCCCGTGAACAGGTTCTCGAGGTTCCAGATGCTCTGCCCGTGGCGGACCAGTATCAGTTTTCCAGTGGTGCCCATGAAGCTTCAGTTCCGTGTCTATTCCGCGAGTTTCCGCAAAGACTCGACGCCGACCGTGAGCGTCGCGAAGTCGGCGGCGCCGGCCGCCTGCATGTCGGTGAGCGTGCGCTGCCAGTGCGCGAGCTCCTTGCCCGCCGATTCCTGCCATGCCGCCACGAGCTCCTCGGCGCTGCCGCCGCGGCCGCGGCTCAACACGCGCTCGGCCAGCCGGCGGTGCAGGCGCAGGGCGACATCGCGCAGTCCCGTGCGCGCCGTGGCCTGCCACGGTCCCTCGACCGGCAGCCGGTCGATCTGCTGCCGCAGCCAGTCGAGCCCCGTGCGGGCGCCGGCCTCGAAGTACACGCGCCCGGCCTGGGCCACCGCAATGCGCTGCGATCCGGCGAGCTCCACGATATCGAGCGAGGCGTTGTGCGCCTCGAGACTCGCCACGCGCCCGGCGAGCTCCGGCGGCAGGCCGGCCTCGAGATGCTGCGCGCGGACCTGCTCGAACTGCTCCCGCCAGGAGCCGCAGAGCACCTGCCCGATCCGCGACTGCAGCTCGTGCACGCCGGCGCGAAATTCCGCCACCGCGGCATCGACCTTGAGCGCGCGCCGGCGGGCGAGCAGCCAGTAGGTGGTATGGCGCAGCAGCCGGCTCGTCTCGAACGCGGCCGCGTACTGCACTTTCGCCGGCACCCGGTTGTCGAGCGCCTCGATCCGCTCCCAGACCTCCCGCATCTCGAATATCTCGCGCGCCGCGGTGTAGGCGCGCGCGATCTGCGCGGGCTCCGCGCCCGTATCCTCCTGTGCGCGCGTCACGAACGTCGGCCCCATCCGGTTGATCAGGCTGTTGGTGATCGCCGTCGCGATGATCTCCCGCCGCAGCCGGTGGCGGGATATGGCGCGCGCGAACCGCCGCCGGACCGCCGTGGGGAAGTAGCGCTCGAGCTCGGTGGACAGGTAAGGGTCCTCCGGCACGTCGGAGTCGAGCAGATGGCTGTTGAGCCAGATCTTGCTGTAGGCGAGCAGGATCGCCAGCTCCGGGCGGGTGAGCCCGGCGCCCGCCTTGCGCCGCTCGGCCAGCTCGTCGTCGGCCGGCAGGAACTCGAGCGCGCGGTTGAGCTCGCCCGAGCGCTCGAGCGAGCGGATCAGGTGCTGGAATTCCGACATCCGGGCGCGGGCCTGCAGCTCGAGCGTGCTGATCGCCTGGCTCTGCAGGTAGTTGTTGCGCAGCACGAGCGCGCAGACCTCGCCCGACATGCCGGCGAGGATCCGGTTGCGCTCGCCGGTGCCGAGGCTGCCCGCGTGGACGATCGGATTCAGCAGGATCTTGAGATTGACCTCGACGTCGGAGGTGTTGACTCCGGCGGAGTTGTCGATGAAATCCGTGTTGAGGCGCCCGCCGGCCAGGGCGTACTCGATGCGCCCGCGCTGCGTGAATCCGAGGTTGCCGCCTTCACCGACGACCTTGGCCTTCAGCTCCCGGCCGTCGATCCGCAGCCCGTCGTTGGCGCGGTCGCCGACCTCCGCGCTCGACTCCCGGCTGGCCTTCACGTAGGTGCCGATGCCACCGTTCCACAGCAGGTCCACCGGCATGCGCAGGATGGCGCGCATGATCTCGGTGGGCGTGCTGGTCGCGCTCTCCAGGCCGAGGAGCGCGCGCGCTTCCGGCGCGAGGGTGATCGACTTGGCGCTGCGCGCGAAGACGCCGCCGCCCTTGGAAATGCGGCTGCGCTCGTAGTCGTCCCAGCTCGAGCGCGGCAGGTCGAAGAGGCGCTGGCGCTCGGCGAAGGCTACGGCCGCATCGGGATGGGGATCCAGGAAGATGTGGCGGTGATCGAACGCGGCCAGCAGGCGGATGTGCCGCGAGAGCAGCATGCCGTTGCCGAACACATCGCCCGACATGTCGCCGATGCCGGCGGCCGTGAAGTCGGTCTTCTGGATGTCGAGGCCGAGCTCGCGGAAGTGCCGCTTCACGCATTCCCAGCCGCCGCGGGCGGTGATCCCGAGCCGCTTGTGGTCGTAGCCGGCCGAGCCGCCCGAGGCGAAGGCATCGCCCAGCCAGAAGCCGTACTCGGCGGAGATGGAGTTGGCGATGTCGGAGAAGGTTGCGGTGCCCTTGTCGGCCGCGACCACCAGGTAGGCGTCGTCGCCGTCGCGGCGCACCACCTGGGGCGGCGGCACCAGCCGGCCGCCGACGAAGTTGTCGGTCAGGTCGAGCAGGCCGCGGATGAAGATACGGTAGCAGGCGATGACCTCGGCCTGGATTTCCTCGCGGCCGCCGCCGGGCAGGTGCTTGGGAACGAACCCGCCCTTGGCGCCGACCGGCACGATGAGCGTGTTCTTCACGTTCTGCGCCTTCATGAGGCCGAGGACCTCGGTGCGGAAGTCCTCGCGCCGGTCGGACCAGCGGATGCCGCCGCGCGCCACGTAGCCCATGCGCAGGTGCACGCCCTCCACGCGCGGGCTGTAGACGAAGATCTCGAACTTCGGCCGCGGCAGCGGCAGCTCGGGGATCGCGCCGGGATCGAGCTTGAGCGACAGATACGGCAGCCGCTGGCCGCCGGCGTCGCGCCGATACAGGTTGGTTCGCAGCGTCGCCTGCACGAGTCCGAGGTAGGCGCGGATGATCCGGTCCTCATCGAGGCTGGCGACCGAATCGAGGCTGGCGAGGATCTGGGCGCAGATCTGCTCGCAGGAGTCACCGGGCGGGGCGGCCCGCGCACCGCGCCGGTCGGCGGGGGCCTGCGCGGCGGGGTCGAGCCGCGCCTCGAACAGGCGCACCAGCCCGGCGGCGATCGCCGGATTGGCGGCGAGCGCGCGCTCCATGTAGGCCTGGCTGAACGGCACTCCCGTCTGCAGCAGGTAGCGGCAGTACGCCCGCAGGACCATGATCTCGCGCGCCGTGAGATCGGCGCCGAGCAGCAGGCGGTTGAAGCCGTCGTTCTCCGCGTCCCCGCTCCAGGTCATCGTGAGCGCTTCCTTGAAGCGCTCCTCGATGCGGCCGATGTCGACGCCCAAGCCGTC
>DAHUXV010000003.1 GCA_027306985.1 Gammaproteobacteria bacterium
CCGAGCGCATTGAATCGCACGGAGGCGGGTGTCGGACGCGGACGGTTCGCGGCGAGGATCTGGCCGACCAGGTCGAGGAGCAGATTCACCTTGCGCTCGAGGCGCATGAGGTCCGCGGCGTAGGGGCTGTTCTCGTCGGGCTTCTCCACCGGGCCGTGCTCTTCCATGGCCTCCCAGGCCTGGAGCACCTGCTGGTTGCGGTCGGCCAGGCCCGCGGCGGCATCGGAGTCGAGCGGGCCCAGGGAGGGGCGCCACAGCACGGGGAGTACGCCCTGGAAGGCGAGCTCCTCGTACAGGACCACTGTGTCGGCTCCGTCGAACATGCCCCGGCTATCGGCTGGCTCGTCGAGAACTTTAGGCCCGGTGTCCATTATGTGCAATCGCCGGCTCAGCCGGCGTTGCTGAGCGGCGTGATGTTGGTCTGGGTCTCGTCGAGGAAGAAGCGGCGCACCAGCATGGCCTGCTGGAGCTTGCCCTTGCGGACGTAGGCCTCGTAGAGCAGGTCCTTCGTCACTTCCAGGGCGATGCCGGCCTCGTAGCCGTCGAGCAGGGGGATATTGGGGCGGGGATCGGCGGCGGTGCCGAAGAGGATGCTCTTCAGCCGCGCGAACGTGTCGGCGGAGAGCGCGGCCAGCTCGCGCACCTCGTTGAGTTCGTCGAACAGGCGCAGCTTGCCCGCTTCGCCGAGATCCGCGAATACCGCCTGCGCGGTCCGCCGGCACATCGAGGCGAAGGCGTTGAAGGCGCCGCTCGAGAAGCAGGTCAGCGCCTCCCTGAAGAGCAGCTCCACCTCCTCGGGAAGGTACGTGAACGAGAATTTCTCGCGAGCGCGCTCGACTTCGGCGAACTGCGGCGACAGCTCGATGCGGCTCGCGCCGTAAATGCGCACGGTGAAGCGCAGGAAAATCGGCGCGTTGCAGGCGTCGCAGCGGTAGACGACGCCGGCCTGCGCCGGGCGATAGGCCTGCAGGTCCTCGAAGCGGGGCACGGCGCTCACGCTGATGTGGGCGAGCACCTGGCAATGCGGGCACGTCAACGCCAGGCTCTTCTCCTGGCTGTTGATCAGGCGGCTCGCTGAGTCGATGTGAACGGACATGTGCTCGTGCGCCGGGGGTATTCCGCGGGCGCCGTGCGCTCAGGGCCGTTTCCTGGCGCGCTTGCTCTCGCCGGTCGCGGTCTCAGAGCGGTGATCGTGCGCCCATCGGGGTGATTGTAGCTCAATGGCGACAGTCGCATCGAATCCGCGCTTGCGCCCGCCCGCCCGTCGCGTTATGTCATATCGGACCGCGAAGAGCGGCGGGCGCCGCCCGCGATCAGCAGCGAAACGTCGATCAGCACGCGCGGCAGCGCGATGTCGCCGCGGGTGACGAGATATCGGGGCGCCCACTGCGGATCGAAGCGGGCCTCGTAGCGCCGCAATTCCTCGAAGCTGTAGAAGTGCTCGCCGTGGCGGAATACGAAATTGCCGATGCGGTGCCAGGCGGGCGCGAGCGGATGGCGGTCGAGATCCGCGAGCGGCGCCATGCCGAGGTTGAGCCAGGCATAGCCCTGATCGCGGCCCCAGTTGAGCAGCTCAATGAGCAGGAAATCCATCGCTTCCGCAGGCGCCGCCGGACCGAACCGCATCAGATCCACCGCGAGCTCGGCGCGCGTATCGGTCGTCCACAGGTCGGCGAACGCCGCCGGCGCGCCGCCGGCGCGCACGAGCGCGAGCGGAAAATTACGCAGGTATTGCGGCGCGAAGCAACCTACGGAAAAGCGCTTCTCGCCGGTCGCCTTGCTGGCGAGCCACGCGGCCGAGATCCGCTTCAGCTCGGGCATCAGCTCATCGATGCGATCGGGCGCCACGATCTCGAACGAGAGGCCCGCGCGCCGCGCGCGCTGGTGCGACTGCCGCAGCTCCCCGCGCGCGGGGTCATCGAGGGAGAACCCCGGGAGGCGCACGCGCGCCTCCTCGCCGACCTTGAGCGGTGCCAGCCCGAGATCCGCATACAAAGAGAGCTTCTCGGCGCTCGTCTGGTAGAAGACGGTCTGGCCGCCGTGGCGATCCGCGAGCTCGCGGAACCGCCAGACCAGCTCTTCGGCCCCGGCGCGCGAGCCGACCGGGTCGCCGAGCGCGACCCAGCTGCGGCCGGCGACCTGGTACATGAGGAGCGTGTCGGCCGCGTCGCTGAAGAGCAGCCGCTTGTCGCCCGTCAGCGCGGCATTCGCCAGGCTGTGGTCGGAGCGGTTGATGATGGCGCGCGCGCGAGAGAGATCCTCCGCGCTCGCCACGGCCGGCTCCGCTCGCGCGGGCCGCAGCAGGTTCAGCATGAGGTAGGCGGTCGCGACCACGATGACCGCCAGCGATGCGCGCAGCATCCGCGGCGCGTTGGCATGCAGGGCGAAGGTCCACCACAGGTCGCGGGAATACGGCACGCGGCGATAGACGAGCACGCCGATCCAGATGGAGAGAATGATGACGCCGGCGATGCTCGCGACCCAGGCGGGCGTGAAGCGCTCATCGAGAATCGGCGTCGGCCGGTAGAAACCGCGGCGCCCGAGAGCCAACACGGCGAGCACCAGCGCGAGCACGATGGCCGCCTCGTAGCGCAATCCCGCGAGAAGGGAGGCGATCACGCCGCAGACGAGCAATGAGAAGCACGCGGAGTAGGCGGCCGTGACGCGGCGGAAGAGGGCGCGGGAGAGGACGAGAAGCCCGACTCCGATGACGCCCGCGGCCAGACTCGAGACCTCCAGCACCGCGAGCGGAACGAAGCGATTGAGCAGCGCCAGGCGCCAGTCGATGGCGGGCGCCGCTCCAGACACCAGCAGCGCCGCGCCGGCGAAGAAGGTGAGGCCTCCGGCGACCTGCGGCGCGACCGGCGCGACGTACAGGGCCGCCCGCTCCCGCACTCGCGCCAGATGCGCGCGGGTGGCGCTCACCTCCTTGTAGCCGAAGAGCACCGCGCCGAAGAGCAGCGGCACGAGGTAGTAGATCGCCCGATACGCCAGCAGCGAGCCCAGCAGGGCCTCCGGCGGCACGCCGCGCAGGATGAGCAGCATCACCGTCTCGAAGACGCCGATCCCTCCCGGCACGTGGCTCACGATGCCGGCGATGACTGCGATGGCGTAGGCGCCGATGAAGGGGATGAAGCGGATGTGCGAGCCGGGGGGCAGCAGCGCATAGAGCACCGAGCCTGCAAGGCTCATGTCGATCACGCTGATCGCCACCTGCGGCAGTCCGATCGCGGGGCCGGGAGCGCGCAGCGCCCAGCCGCGTATCTCCAGGACGCCGCGCGAGAAAGCCGCCCAAAGCGTGTAGGCGGCCACCGCGGCGAGCAGCAGCGCGCCGACGAGGAAAGTCAGATCGTGCGAGAGATGCAGGACCGCCGCGCTCTGCCCGGGCGACAGAAAGAGGGAGATGCCCGCGAGAGTGGCGAGGCCGATGGCGATCGAGAGGCTGGCGAACGCCGCGATGGTCGCCACCTCGACCGCGGTGACCCCCGCGCTGGCATAGAGACGGAAGCGGATCGCCCCGCCGGTGAAGGCCGCGAAGCCGAGCGTATGGCCGAAGGCGCTCGCGATGAACGACGTGAAGAGAATCTGCGCGTACCGCAGGCGCTTGCGCAGGTAGCGCAGCGCGAGCACGTCATAGCAGCTGATCACCCAGTAGCTGACGCCGGTGATGCCGAGCGCCATGAGCACGCTCGAGCGCGGGATCGCCCGCAGGTCGGCGAAGACCCGGTTGAAGTGCAGCCGCGCGATCTCGCCATGCAGGACGTAGGCGACCGCGCCGAACACCAGGAGCGCGGCCAGCGGCCCGATCCAGCGCAGCAGGCCGCGGCCCTCGCCATCCTTGCCGGCTTCCGGCGCACCGACTCGCGCGTCAGTGGGTCTCGGAGGTTTGCGCACGGGCAGGGCCGCTCAGGAGCGTCAGCGCGTGAGCGGCTTGTAGCGGATGCGGTGCGGCTGCGCGGCCTCCTCGCCCTTGCGGCGCTTGAAGTCCTCCACGTACTCCTGGTAGTTGCCCTCGAACCACACGACCTGCGAATCGCCCTCGAAGGCGAGGATGTGGGTCGCGATGCGGTCGAGGAACCAGCGGTCGTGCGAGATCACCACGGCGCAGCCGGGGAAGCCGAGCAGCGCATCCTCCAGCGCGCGCAGCGTCTCCACGTCGAGGTCATTGGTCGGCTCATCGAGCAGCAGCACGTTGCCGCCGGACTTGAGCACCTTGGCGAGATGCACGCGATTGCGCTCGCCGCCCGAGAGCTCGCCGATGGTCTGCTGCTGCTGCGAGCCCTTGAAGTTGAACCGTCCGACGTAGCTGCGCGAGGGGGTCTCGTAATTGCCGACCTTGAGGATGTCCAGGCCGCCGGAGATCTCCTCCCACACCGTCTTGCGGTCGTCGAGCGAGTGCCGCGATTGATCGACATAGGCCAGCTTCACGCTGGGTCCCGTCGGGATCTCGCCAGCGTCCGGCTCCTCGCCGCCGGTCAGCATCCGAAACAGCGTGGTCTTGCCGGCGCCGTTGGGGCCGATGATGCCGACGATGCCGCCGCGGGGCAGGCTGAACGACAGGTTGTCGATGAGGAGCCGCTCGCCGTAGCCCTTGCGCAGCCCCTTGGCCTCGATCACGAGCTCGCCCAAGCGCTCGCCCGGCGGGATGTAGATCTCGTTGGTCTCGTTGCGCTCCTGGAACTCGCGTGAGGCGAGCTCCTCGTAGCGCTGCAGGCGGGCCTTGCTCTTCGCCTGGCGGGCCTTGGGATTCTGGCGCACCCACTCGAGCTCGTGCTCGAGCGCCTTGCGCAGCGCCTCGCGCTCGCGCTCCTCGAGCTTCAGCCGCTGC
>DAHUXV010000019.1 GCA_027306985.1 Gammaproteobacteria bacterium
CGGTCAATTGCACCGAGACCCGCCTGCCCGCCATCCCCATGGCCGGCATCGCCGGCAGCACGAAGGTCGCGCTCACCTGCGCGCCGTTGACCGGCCCGCCCTTGCGGTCGGTGAGCGTCACGCGGATCAGATTGCGCCCGACACGGGGCGGGTTCGGGTGCAGGGATGCGGCGAGTCGCACCTGCGGAGCACCTGCGGTCTGGGGCGACGCCGGCGGCGGCGCGAAGCCGGCCAATGCGGCCTGCAGCTGGCTTTGGGAATCGATGAGGAAGTTCGCCGAGGTGACGATGCGCTCCCCCGGCTCGAGGCCCTTGAGCACGATGTACTCATCGCCGACCTCGGCGCCGAGACGCACATCGCGCGGCTCCAGGTACCCGTCACCCCGGTCCATGAACACGAGCTGCCGGGTGCCCGTCTGCAGCACCCCGGAGGCCGGAATCACCACCTGCTCGCCCATCGGGATCTCGAGCGAGACGTTGACGAACATGCCCGGTACGAGCTTCAGGGTGGGGTTCGCAAATCGCAGGCGTACCCGCGCCGTGCGGGTCGCGGGATCGATCTGCGGGTAGATGAAATCCACCCGCCCGGTGAAGCGCCGCCCGGGGTACGTGTCGACGGTCAGGCGTGCCCGGTCGCCGACCTCGAGCCGCCCGAGAGCGTTCTGAAACACGTGTGCGAACACCCAGATCGTCGAGAGATCCGCCACCGTGTAAAGGGGCATTCCCGGCTGGGCGTACGCGTTGGGCAGCGCTTGGCGCTGGGTGACGTACCCAGCCACCGGAGAGTCGATGACCAGATCCTGCCTGACTCGTCCCGTGGCGCGCAGTCGCTCGATTTCCCGGCGCGGGATACCCCAGAGCGCGAGCCGCTCGGCCGCCGCTTGAACCAGCGAGGCCGCATCGCGGGCGACCGCTGGATCGGGACTGCGCGCGAGCAGCCGTTGACTGTGTCTTGCCAGCAGGTACTCGCGCTCGGTGGACAGGAGCTCGGGGCTGTAGATGCTGAAGAGCGGCTGCCCCCGGCGCACGTACTGATAGGTCGAGTTGACGAAGACCTTCTGGATATAGCCCGAGAAGCGCGCCTGCACGTATGCGAGCCCTCGTTCGTCGACCGCGACACTGCCCGTCGTGCGGATCACGTCGCTGACGGACTTGCGCCGGACCTCGCCGATCCTGACCCCGATACGCTGCAATTGTTGGGAGGTGATGGGAACCGGCGCGAGCGGCGACTCTTGCGAGGGCCCACGGCTCCCGGCCCCTGCTCCCGCCTGCAGCGCCGAAGCCGCGGTCGCCGCCGGGGCGACCCTCGACACCGCCGCCGAATGCACGCGCCACCACAGTGCCCCGGCGCCGCCGAGGAGCAGCAGATTGATGGCCAGCGCCGTGAAAAATGCGATACGGTAATTCGTCCTCATGGCGAGGTCCCCGTCTCGTCCGGTCTCGCGAGCCCGCTCCCGGTCAGTCGCTCGAGCTCGGCCCACCGGTCGAAGTACTCCGATTGCGCCCGTGCGAATCCGAGCGCGGTATCGAGTTGGCGCTGCTCGGCGGTCAGCACCTCGAGAAAGCCGCCCCCGCCGCTGCCGTATTCGCTCAGGGCCACATCGAGCGCATCGCGCGAGAGCGGCACGAGGTCGTCTCGATAGAGAGCGAGCGACTTCGCCGCCTCACGCGTCGAGGCGTAGGCGGCCGAGAGATCGGCCAGCAGGGTGTCGCGCTCGCTCTCCAGAGCGTATTCGGCCCGCCGCTCCTGCGCGTGAGCGGCATCGATCTGCGCGCGGTACTTCCCCTGATCGAGCGGTACCGTGAAGGACAGTCCCACCATCGGCCGCATGGCCGGATCCGACCACATGCTGTTGTAGCCGGCGCTCACCTGAAATTCCGGGTAGCGTTGCTTGCCCGCGAGCGCCGCTTTCGCCCGTGCGGCGTGTGCTTCCGCTGCGAGCGCCTGCAGCTGCGGATGGGTGAGTCCGCGCCGCAGGAGCGCCGCTTCGGACGGCAGGTTAGCCGGCGCGGGTAAGGCCGCGGGCAGTGGAATCGGCGAGGTCGGTGACCGATCGAGCAGTGCATTCATGCGCGCCGCGACGACGGCGAGTTTCCGCCGCCACTCGAGCTGCTGCTGCGCGAGCATGGTCCGCTCAACCTCCGCCTGCAGCACATCGGCTTGCGGCGCCTTGCCGGTCGCGTAGCGCACCGAGGCGATGCGCCGCAGCTCGGCGAGGACGGACTGGTTGGCGGCGTTGATGGCGAGCGCGCGATGAACGAACACCCAGTCCGCAAAGACCCCTCGCGCGGTGGCCGCGAGGCGCAGCCGCAGCGCCTCGAGGTCGTGACGCGCCACCTCCGCATCGGCTTGCGCGATCTCTTTGC
>DAHUXV010000043.1 GCA_027306985.1 Gammaproteobacteria bacterium
GGTGGCGCTCGCTCAGGATGACCCTTACTGGGCGGCCATCGCGCCTCCCACCGTCCTCGTGGCCGCCGGCGGCCAGGAGCGCAGCCATTCGGTCCGCAATGGCCTGATGGCGCTGGCGGACCGTGCGAGCCCTGATGACTGGGTCCTGGTTCACGACGCCGCGCGGCCCTGCCTGCCGCGCGCTGACCTCGACCGCCTCCTGGCCGAGCTTGCCGATCATCCGGTGGGAGGCCTGCTCGCGACTCCTGCCGCCGATACCCTGAAGCGCGCCGATGCCTCGCGGGAGGTGGAGCAGACCGTCGATCGCGCCGGCCTGTGGCGCGCTCTGACGCCGCAGATGTTCCGCTACGCCCGTCTCTGCGAGGCACTCGATGAGGCGCATGCCGCCGGCCGCATCCCGACCGACGAGGCGCAGGCCATCGAGTGGCTAGGCGATCGGCCGCGGCTGGTCGAGGGCGCGGCCGCGAATCTCAAGATCACCAGTGCCGCGGACCTTGCGATCGCGGCCGCACTTGTGAAGGAAACGCGCTCATGAGAATAGGCTCCGGCACCGACGTGCATGCATTCGGCCCCGGCGATTTCGTCATGCTGGGCGGGGTGCGCGTCGCGCATACGCACGGCGTTGTCGCGCACTCCGACGGCGATGTGGTGTTGCACGCGCTCACCGACGCGCTGCTCGGGGCGGCGGGGCTCGGCGACATCGGCCAGCACTTCAAGGACACCGATCCGCGGTGGAAGGGCGCCGACAGCAAGCGCTTCGTGCGGGCGGTGATGGACATGCTGCGCGAGAGGAAGCTCCGGGTCGGCAATGCCGATGTGACGGTGCTGGCGGAGCGGCCGAAGCTCTCGCCCGTGCGCGAGGACATCCGGCGCCAGGTGGCGCAGCTGCTGGAGGTCGGGGTCGAGCAGGTCAACGTCAAGGCGACGACCACCGAGAAGCTCGGCTTTCTCGGGCGCGCCGAAGGCATCGCCGCCCAGGCCGTGGTGCTTCTGCTCGATGCCGGCTGACCCGGCGCTCGATCCGCCGCGCGCCCACGGCGCGCCGCTCTGTGGCGGGCGATTGCGCGCGGAGCCGGAGGACTTCCTCGTGGAGGAGCTGCTCGGGTTCGAGGCCGCGGGCACCGGCCAACACGTGCTGCTCAAGGTCCGCAAGCGCAATGCCAATACGCAGTGGATCGCCCGCGAGCTCGCGCGCGCGTGCGCCTGCCGGCCGGGCGATGTGGGCTACGCGGGCCTGAAGGACCGCCGCGCGGTCGCGATGCAGTGGTTCACGGTGCCGCAGTCGCGGCTCTCGCCGAACGACTGGGTCGGCATGGGGAGCGCCGAATACGAGGTGCTGGAGGCGCATCGCCACTCCCGCAAGCTCCCGCGCGGCGCGCTCGCGGGCAACCGCTTCGTCATCAGGGTGCGCGACGCCGAGATCGACGATGCATCGCTGGCGAGCCGGCTCGAGGTCATCGGGACACGAGGTGTCCCGAATTACTTCGGCCCGCAGCGCTTCGGCCGGGGCGGAGCCAACCTCAAGCGCCTGAGCGGGCTCGAGGACCCGCGCGCGCTGCGGCCGGACGAGCGCGGCTTCATTCTGTCCGCGGCGCGCAGCCTCATCTTCAACGCCGTGCTGGCCGAGCGCGTCGCCGATGGCAGTTGGGAGCGCCTCGAGCCCGGCGATCTCGCCAATCTCGACGGGAGCGGCAGCCATTTCGGCGTCGATGCGCTCGATGAGACGCTCGCGGCGCGCTGCGCCGGGCTCGACATCCACCCGACCGGGCCGCTCTGGGGAGGCGGCTCGCCGCCGGGCGGCGGCAGGGTGCTCGAGCTCGAGCAGCGGGTGGCGGCGGGCCTCGGCGCCGCGTGCGAGCTCGTCACGCGGGCCGGCATGGAGCAGGAGAGGCGCAGCCTGCGGCTCGCGCCCCGCGATCTGCGCTGGGGGCGCGAGGCGGAGTCGATCGTCGTCGAATTTCGCCTGGGCCGCGGGGCTTACGCCACCACCGTGCTGCGCGAGATCTTCGCGCTCGATGCCGACTACGATGAGAGCAGCACGTAGACCGCGCCGGTGCCGCCGTCGACCTGCCGCGCGGACACGTACGCCAGCACCGGCCCGACCTTGCGCAGCACCGTGCCGACCATGCCCTTGAGCACCGGGCCGCGGTGTCCGGAGCGAAGTCCCTTGCCGTGGATGATGCGCACGCAGCGCCACTGGCGCGTCAGCGCCTCGGCGAGGAAATCGCGCAGCGCCTGCTTCGCCTCGGCGACCGTGAGGCCGTGCAGATCGATCTCCCCCTGCACGCGGTAATCGCCGCGGCGGAGCCTGCGCAGCACCGGGGACTGAATGCCGGCACGGTGGAAGACGAGCTCCTCGCCGCTCGCCAGGGCCGGATCGATCGCATCGTCGCGCAGGCTTTCCTCGAGCACGGCGAGGCGGTCGGCGCGGCTGAAGTGCGCTGCCGGGCGTGGACGGCGCGGGCGCCTCGAGGGGTGATCCGCGGCCGGCGCGGGGCCCTCCAGGGGCTTCACGTCGCGCACCGCCTCGCGGAACAGGCTGGTGTCTTCGGCGGTATCCGATCCTGAGACGCTCTTCGGCGATCTGGGACTCACGCTACCTCCGTGGAATTTGCGCTTCCAGTATAGTGACGCGCCCGGGAGGGGGCTTCTCCAGACGCTACCGATGACGAAGCGGTCTCTGGGGCCCAGGCCATGCAATACCATATATCAGGACATGAAGATCCTCGTCAGCAACGATGACGGTTACCGCTCACTCGGTATCCGCCTCCTCAAGGAGGCGCTCGCCACCCTCGCCGAGGTCACCGTCGTGGCGCCCGACCGCAACCGCAGCGGCGCGAGCAACTCCCTCACCCTCGAGGTGCCGCTGCGGGTGTTCGAGTCCGAGCCGGGCGTCTACTACGTGCAGGGCACACCGACCGACTGCGTCCACCTCGCCATCTCGGGCCTCTTCGACTACGAGCACGACATGGTGGTTTCCGGGATCAACGACGGCGCGAATCTCGGTGACGACGTGCTCTATTCGGGCACGGTGGCGGCGGCGATCGAGGGGCGCTTTCTCGGCCTGCCCACGGTCGCGATCTCCCTCTGCACGGCGCCGGATGCGGAGGCGCATTTCGAGACCGCCGCGCGGGTCGCGGGGCAGCTCGTGGGGCAGCTCCTGCAGAGCCCGCTCGAGCCGACGCTCATCCTCAACGTCAACGTGCCCAACGTACCGGCCGCGGCGCTGCGCGGCTTTCGCAGCACGCGGCTCGGATTCCGCCATCGCTCGGAGCGCATCCTGCCGGCGCGCGATCCGCGCGGCCGCCCCGTGTACTGGGTGGGCCCCGCCGGGCCGCAGCAGGACGCGGGGCCCGGCACCGACTTCGAAGCCATTTCCCAGGGTTATGTTTCCGTGACTCCCTTGCAGATCGATCTCACGCGCCATTCCGCGCTGCCCGCACTGCGGCACTGGCTGGAAGGCATCCATGCCTGACCTGCGCTTCTGCGGCATCGGCATGACCTCCGCGCGCACCCGCGACCGGCTGGTGCAGCGCCTGCGCGAGCAGGGCATCACGAGCCTCGCGGTCCTCGACCGGATACGCAACGTGCCGCGGCATATCTTCGTCGACGAGGCGCTCGGCAGCCGGGCGTACGAGGACACGGCGCTGCCGATCGGCTTCGGCCAGACGATCTCCCAGCCCTACATCGTCGCGCGCATGACCGAGGCGCTGCTCGAGGGCGGCCCGGTGCAGAGAGTGCTCGAGGTGGGTACCGGCTGCGGCTACCAGACCGCCGTGCTCGCGCCTCTCGTCGAGCGCATCTACACCATCGAGCGCATCGCGCCGCTCCTCGATCGCGCCAAGGACCGGCTGAAGGAGCTCGGCGTGCGCAATGTCAGGTTCCGCCACGGCGACGGCACCGCCGGTTGGAAATCACAGGCGCCGTTCGACGGCATCCTCGTCGCCGCGGCGCCGCTGGTCGTTCCGGAAGCGCTGCTCAAGCAGCTGCAGGTGGGCGGGCGGCTGCTCGTGCCGGTGGGATCGGAAGGGGAACAGGAGCTGATCCGCTTCACGCGCCGCGAGGAGCGGATCCAGCGGGAATCGCTGGGACCGGTGGCCTTCGTGCCGCTGCTCGGCGGGACGGGATGATCTCAGAGTCGATATGAGGTTTATCTCGTAACACTATGAAAACAATGAGACCTAAAATATCCAGTTGCTAAGCAGAGTGTGACCTGCTTAACATGTCCGCCCCTGTCGCCGGGTGACGACAACCAGGACGGGTCACCGCAGGGCATCCGGAAGAGGGCACAGGGAGGAGGGGATGCCGAAAGAAAAGCAACAACAGCGACGCACAAGAAGAAAAGCATGCCATCGTCCGAGTCTGTCAGCTGCGGATGATGGGTCGGTTGGTTGATGCCCCTCCCCCTGTGTCTTCTTCCGG
>DAHUXV010000070.1 GCA_027306985.1 Gammaproteobacteria bacterium
CCAGGCGAGGGGCATCGCGCTGCCCGTCGGACGTCCGGGCTCGAGCCCGCGGGACGGCACGGGCGCGGCATCCCATACCTGCTCCGGCAGCATGCCTCCGGAGGAGGCCATGCGCACCATCGCCAGCAGGAGCGGCAGCGGATCGCGCCCGGCGGCGAGCTCGTAGTGACCGCGCTCGCCGGTGAGCAGCGGCCATGCGCGGCCGCGGCCAGTGCCGTCGAATGCCGAGCCGTCATCGTGCTCCCCGTATCCATCGTCGTTGTAGCGATGCCAGGAAGGGCCGCTCGGCGTGTCGACTCTGAGCAGCTGGTCGGCCAATTGCACGGTCGCCGCGATCAACGGGTCATCGGCGCGCCGCAGCCCGAAGCGCACCAGCTGCAGAAAGTCGACACCGATCTGCGCGGATGCCGGCAACGCCGGGTCGATCGCCTGATTCTTGACGGGGAGCACGCGCGTCAGCGCGCAGCGATCCGTCACGGCGTCCCGCGGCGACACGCGCACGTAGTATCCGGGAAGCCCCTGGGCGCGGGTGAGCGGCGTGTCGGTGGCCGCGGTCCAATCCTCGAGGCTCGCGTTCCAGTAGTCGGCGAAGGCGAGCGCGAGCTCGCGCGCACCGGGCTCGAGGTGCGGGGCGCCGCAGACCAGCGCCGCGATGCAGGACGCGACGGTGAACGTGTTGATTCCCGCGTCTTCCTCCCAGCGGTCCTGGTCGCTCGCCGGACCGTTGCGGACGATGAACGAGAGCGCGCGCCCGATCATGTCCCCGACCTCGATGCCGTCCAGGGCGCCGCGCTCCTCGAGCTGCGCGGCCAACAACACCGGGAAGGCGGTCTCATCGAGCTGCACGCCGGTCCAGTACGGCTTGCCGCCCAGCCACTGGTTCTGGTTCCAGTGGCCGTCGGCGAGCTGCGTGGCGCGCAGATATCGCAGCGTGTCGAGCGCCTCGGGGCTCGCGCCCACGGCCAGCAGCGCGCCCGCGCATTCGCACAGGTCACGCGGCCAGACGAGGTGATACCCCTCGCGCTCCTCCTTGGTGTTGCCCCAGGGCACGCTGAGGCTCGCCACCATCGCCCCGGGATAGGTCTTGTCGAGATGCGAGCGCAGCGCCATGGTCGACACCTCGAACTGGCGGACGCACTCGGGCGGCAGGCCGTCCGCGAGCTGCACCCGGGTGGCGCACGCGCGGCGCCACCCGCTCCAGTCGTCGATCTGTCGGCCCCAGCTCGCCTCGAACGGCTCGAACAGCGCGCTCAGCGCCAGGGTCGCGGCCGAATCGGTGCTGCTGCCGAAGCCGAGCGCGAGCACCGACTTGCGGGGCAGCTCTCCCATCATCGCCACGTTGCCGTGCGCGGCGGCGGCGTGCTCCCAGGTCATCGCGCCGTTGCGCTTGAAGTCCTGCCAGCCGTCGCTGCTGCCGACGAAGCCGCAGCTCGCGCGTTCCCAGGCGTCCTGCTGATCCGGCGTCGCCGCCGCCAGGGCGAGCGCAAACGGACCCTGCTCCGCCCAGAGCACGCGATGGCCGCGATGGCCGGCGATCGCCGCCGAGTTGTTGTTGCCGGTGCCGCCGAGGTGCGGCGCGAGCAGCGCATAGGGGCGCAGCGACTCGTCCCCCGTCAGCTCGACCTCCATGAGGAGCACGTCCCGCTCGCGGGAGGGTGCGATGCGCAACACGAGCTCGAAGCGATCGTGCCGATGCACGATGCGCACCGCGGGCACCCCGGGGCCGGCGAGTGTCAGGGTGTGGCGGTACATCCGCTTGACCTCCGCCCAGAACCCTTTGCCGTCGGCGACGATGAAACCGAGGTCGCGGATCTGCGGAATGTCGACGCGCGGGTAATAGACCTCGTTGAGGATGCCGCCGCCGATGGTGAACCAGAGCCGCGAGGGGCCGAGCGAGCAGCCCACCATTTCTTTGTCGCTGCTGCACCAGGTGGGCGGCAGGCCGGGCGCGCCCGGTGCGTCGCCGCCGCTCATCGGCCGGACCCCGGCGATTGCGTCCAGAGACGCAGGCCGCCCTTGAAGGCATTGAGGTTGTCGCCGAGGCGCCCCCCCTCGGGCAGGTCCTTCAGCCGCGCCGCGTTGCCGCCTCCCAACACCACGTAATCGGCCTCCAGCACTTCCTTCAGCCGCGCGACCACATCCGCCACGGCCTTGCGCCACTTCTTGGTGCCGAGCCGCTCGCGTCCGCGCTCGCCGACATAGTCCTCGAAGCTGCGGCCTTGTTTGTAGGGCATGTGAGCGATCTCCATCGGCTCCAGCGCACCGTCGAGAATCAGCGTCGCGCCGAGGCCCGTACCGAGCCCGAGGAAGAGCATCCGGCCGCCTTCGTAGCTGCCGAGCGCCTGCATGGTCGCATCGTTGATCACCCGCACCGGGCGGCCGAAGGCCTTGTGAAAGTCATACCCGACCCAACCCTCGCCGAGGTTGAAAGGCTCCGCGGCGATCCGCCCGCGCAACACGAGCCCGGGATAGCCGATGGACACCGCCTCGTAGGGCAGCTCGCCGGCGAGCCTGCGCACCTGGCGGACCATATCGGCCGGGCTCATCCCGGGGCCGGAGGCGAACTTGCGGATCCGGCCGCGCGGGCCCATGCGCAATTTGATGTGCGAGCCGCCGACGTCGATGACGAGGATGTGCGCCGGGTCCGGCGGCTTCGGTACGGCCTGGCGTTTGGGACGGGAACGGGACGACATGGGCTAATTGTCGCCGGAATCGGTGCCTGCGGCCAAGCCGACCCGTTCTCAGCCCGGGAGTTCCCCAAAACCCCGGCGGGGGAGCGGCGCGGCGGACCGCGATTGGATTAACATGGGCGATGCTTTGGCTCAAAGCGTTTCACATCGTCTTCGTGGTCACCTGGTTCGCCGGCCTCTTCTATCTGCCGCGGCTGTTCGTGTACCACGTGGCCGCGGTCGATGCGGTCGGCCGCGAGCGCTTCGTGGTGATGGAGCGGCGGCTCTTCATGTTGATGACGTTGGGCGGCGCGCTCGCCATCGCCTTCGGCATCTCCATGGTGGCCGCGGCGCCCGCCTACCTCGATTTTTCCTGGCTGCGCGTGAAGCTCGGGCTGGTGGCGGCGCTCATCGCCTACCACATCTGGTGCTACGCGTTGATCCGTGACCTGCGCGATGGACGCAACCGTCATTCGCAGCGCTGGTACCGCATTTTCAATGAGCTTCCCGGGCTTCTGCTCATCGCCATCGTCGTACTGGCCGTGGTCAAGCCGTGACTACCAGTAAGTCACCCTGTCCTGCCATTGGCCGGGCACCGGCGGCGGCAAACCGTCGGCCGGCACGGTGCCGATGTAGAGGAATCCCACGATGGCGTCCCTGCTTTCGAGGCCGAGCGCTGCCTTGACCGCATCGTCGTAGGCGGCATCGCCCGTCTTCCACATGGCGCCGAAGCCGAGCGCCGCGGCGGCGAGCATCATGTTCTGCGCCGCGGCGCCCGCCGCGAGAGTCTGCTCGATCGCCGGAACCTTGGCTGCGCCATCGCAGACGGCGGCCACCGTGACGATGAGCGGCGCGCGCAAGGGCTTTTGCCGCTCGCGTTGCAGGGCCTCGGCGCCCGCGGCCGGCTGTTTGCGCCGCAGTTGGTCGGCCATCAGCTCGCCCAGGCGCGCGCGCGCGGCGCCGCGGATCACGATGAAGCGCCACGGGCGCAGCCGGCCGTGATCGGGCGCGCGTGACGCGCACGCGAGCAGCAGCTCGAGCGCGCCCTCATCGGGCGCAGGCTCGGTGAGCGTCTTGGCGGAGCGCCGCCTGAGGAGAGCGTCGATCGCTTGCATGGATGGTATGGGACTCTTCGCGGCGCCCGCGCCGGGGCGACCCGGCCATTGTCCCAGATTCCCGGACATCGGGCTTGACGCTGCCGCCGTGGGAACGGATTCTGCTCGGGCGGACGTGCGCTGCCCGGAGGAGACTCGCATGCAACCAGGGCTCATACCACCGGCCTTCCAGGGCGGCATGGATCGCTCCGATGCCCGCGTGCGCAACGCCGCGGGCGACACGCTGAGTCACTATCGCGACGTGCGCGCCGCCACCGTGGAGCTCTGTGCGCCGCTCGCCATCGAAGACTACGTCGTGCAGTCGATGCCGGATGCCAGCCCTGCGAAATGGCATCTCGCGCACACGAGTTGGTTCTTCGAGGAGTTCGTGCTGGCGCGGGCGGCGGCCGATTATCGCCCCTACGCCGCGCCCTACCGGTACCTCTTCAACTCCTACTACAATGCCGTCGGGCCGATGCACTGCCGCGCCGCGCGCGGCATGCTGTCGCGCCCCACCGTTGCCGAGGTCATGGCGTATCGCGCGGCCGTCGACGGGCGGATGGCCTCGCTCCTCGAGGCGGGAAGGCTCGCCGACGGACTCGATGCGGCGCTCACCCTCGGCCTCGAGCATGAGCGCCAGCATCAGGAGCTGCTCCTCACCGACATCAAGCACCTCTTCTCCCTGAATCCCCTGCAGCCCGCATATCGGGAGCGTCCGCGGGGAGAGCGGGCGCGCGCCGCCCCGCTGCGCCATGTGCGCTTCCAGGGCGGTCTCGCCCCGATCGGGCATGCCGGGCCCGGGTTCTGCTTCGACAACGAGCTGCCGCGGCACCCGGCGCTGGTCCGGCCCTTCCGGCTCGCCAGCCGGCCGGTGACCAACGGCGAGTACCTGGAATTCGTGCGCGCCGGCGGCTACGAGGACGCGCGGCTCTGGCTTGCGGACGGCTGGGCGCTGGCGCGGCGCGAGCAATGGCAGCGGCCGATCTACTGGTCCGCCTCTCTGGAGGAGGAGTTCACGTTGACCGGGCCGCGGGAACTCGATCGCGACACCCCGCTCTCGCACGTGAGCGGCTACGAAGCCGACGCTTTCGCGCGCTGGGCCGGCGCGCGCCTGCCGACGGAATTCGAATGGGAGCTGGCGGCGGGCACCGTGCCGGCCGCCGGCAACTTCCTCGAGCGGCGCGAGTGGCATCCGCAGGCCGCCGTGGCGGCCGCGGGCGCGGCGGCTCCTGACACCCTGCTGCAGATGTTCGGCGATGTCTGGGAGTGGACCCAGTCCGCCTACGCGCCGTATCCAGGCTACTCGCCCGCTGCGGGCGCGCTCGGTGAGTACAACGGCAAGTTCATGATCAACCAGCTCGTCCTGCGCGGCGGCTCCTGCGCCACCTCCGCGCAGCACATCCGCGCCTCTTATCGCAACTTCTTCCCCCCCGCCGCCCGCTGGCAGCTCAGCGGGGTGCGGCTGGCGGGGGATATCGCATGAGCAAATCGCCGGGAGCGATTTTCGACGGCGCGCAGCGCCGGGCCCGATGGGCCGAGGCCCAGGATGGGCCGGGCAACAGGCGCAATCCACGGCCCGCGCCCCGGCTGTCCCGGCCCGACGCGGCGGATTGGCTCCTGGTCGAGGAGGTGCTCGCGGGCCTGCGCAGCAGGCCGAAGCGTCTCTCGCCCGCCCATCTGTACGACCGGCGCGGCTCGCAGCTCTTCGAGGCGATCTGCGACCTGCCCGAGTACTACCTGACCCGCACGGAGACCGCCATTCTCGCGCGCCACGCGGCGCAGATCGCGGCCTGCATCGGTCCGCAGGCGCTGCTGCTCGAGCCCGGAAGCGGCTCCAGCCGCAAGACGCGGCTGCTGCTCGATGCGCTGGCGGACCTTGCCGCCTATGTCCCGGTGGACATCTCCCGCGGTCACCTCCTCGAGGCGGCCGGCGCTCTGCAGGCCGCCTACCCGCACCTCGAAGTGCTGCCGGTGTGCGCGGATTTCACGCAAGGCATCGCGCTGCCGCCGACCCGCCGGCCGCCCGCGCGGGTGGCGGTGTTCTTTCCGGGCTCCACGCTCGGCAATTTCGATTCGTCGCAGGCCGTTGGTCTGCTCGAGCGCATGGGCCGCACGGCCGGCGCGGGCGGCGGACTCGTGGTCGGCATCGATCTGGTCAAGGATCCGGCGGTGCTCGAGCGCGCCTACAACGATGCCGCCGGCATCACGGCCGCATTCAACATGAATCTGCTGGCCAGGCTGAATCGCGAGCTCGCGGCGGACTTCGCCGCCGGGGGCTTCCGCCACGAGGCGGTATGGGTGCCGGCGCAGAGCCGGATCGAGATGCACCTGGTGAGCCTTTGCGCGCAGGTCGTTCACGTTGCCGGCGAGCGCGTGGAATTCCAGGCCGGCGAGCGGCTGGTCACCGAGCACTGTCACAAGTACACCGATCAGTCCTTCGCAGCGCAGGCCCGGGCCGCGGGATGGACACCGCGGCAGTCATGGACGGACCCGCGAGGCTACTTCAGCGTCCAGTATCTGGAAAAAGTGTAGAGTCGCAGGTCATGGATCCGACCGACCTGCACGAGCTCAAAGCCTCGATTCGTAACATCCCGGACTATCCCCGTCCGGGCATCCAGTTCAGGGACATCACCACCCTGCTCGGCAACGCGCCTATGTTCCGCCGCGCGGTGGACGAGCTGGTGCGGCCATGGACCGGATCGAAGGTCGATCGGGTCGCCGGGATCGAGGCGCGCGGCTTCATTCTCGGCGGCGCCATCGCGCATCAGCTGGACGCCGGCTTCGTGCCCATCCGCAAGAAGGGCAAGCTGCCGCACGAGACGGTCCGGGTGGCTTATTCCCTCGAATACGGGCTCGATGAGATCGAGATGCACCGCGACGGCGTGGCGCGGGGAGAGCGGATCATCCTGGTGGACGACCTCATCGCCACCGGCGGCACGGCCGAGGCGGCCGTGAAGCTGCTGCGCTCGCTCGGGGCGCAGATCCTGGCGGCGTGCTTCGTCATCGACCTGCCGGAGCTCGGTGGCTCCCGCCGCCTGGAGGCACTGGACGTGCCGGTGCGGACACTTGTCGCCTTTCAGGGACATTGAGGCGAAAAAAGCCGGTCAGCGGCCGTTCCCCGGGGCGCCTCCTGCTGGCGTTGGCGGGTCTCAGGGGGCCGCTCCTGGGCCGCGAAATCAAAGGATTGAGTCGCCTGGCCGCCTGAGGCCGCCAGGCGATTTCGAGCCCAAGCGGATCAACATTACTTTCCGGTCATCCAGGCCTGCGACGCCGGGCTTGCGGGGATAATGGGAGCGTATCCGGGGCGCCTGAGACCCGGGCGATTCGAATATTGATCTCAATCCTCGCTATTCGGAGATGTCGATGCTCAAGAAGCTCGTTCCCGCCGTCCTCGGCGCCCTGCTGATCGCCAGCCCCGTCATCGCGGTCACCACCGCCGCGGCTGCCCCGGCCGCCAAGACGGAGCACCACAAGGTCGTCAAGCACAAGATGGCTGCCCATCACGCGATGGCGAAGCATCATGTGATGGCGAAGCATCACGTGATGAAGAAGCACTGGACGAAGAAGAAGGCCGCGAAGAAGCCCGCCAAGAAGGGCTGAGGCCCTTCCGGCCAAAAGAAGCCCCGCCCGCGCGGGGCTTTTTTTTTATTCAGGGGCAGAATATGTCGCCATGGAATCACGGCTGCCCAGCGTGCCGGTCGATCCGGCGACGCCCCTCCATCCGGCCGCGCGCTCGCGCCAGCCGCGGGGATGGCTGGCGCTGAGACTGTTGCCCATGCGGGCGTGGCTGGCACTGCTCGGGGTGCTGCTTGCGACCCTGGCGTCAGCGGGAATCGCGGCATGGCTGGCGCGAGAGTCACAGACCCGGCTCGCCGTCGTCTTGCTGGCGCTCCTCGCCGTCGGCCTGCTGGTTGCGCTCGCCCGGCTGCTCGCGGCGGAGGCCGTGCGGCGCGAGCGTCTGCACGCGGCCGCCGAGCGTCATGCGAAGGATCTCGAGGGCCTCATCGAGGCGCGCACGCGCGAGCTCTCCGCCCTGTCCACGCATCTGCAGGAACTGTCGGAAGAGGAGAAATCCGAGCTCGCCCGCAATCTCCACGATGAGCTCGGCGGGCTCCTGACGGCGGCCAAGATGGACCTGTCGTGGCTGCAATCGCGCGTGCCCGAGCCGGCCCTGCAGGAACGGCTGACGCAGCTCGGCGGGGTGCTCGATGAGGCGATGGACCTCAAGCGCCGCGTGGTCGAGGACCTTCGGCCGTCGCTGCTCGATCACTTCGGCCTGCCGACGGCGCTGCGCGCGTACGTGGATTCGGCATGCGCCAAGGCGGGGCTGAGCGCCACCCTGGCGCTGGTGGAGGATGGCGCGACGATGCCCAAGGAGACCGCGATCGCGCTCTTCAGAATCGTCCAGGAGGGCGTCACGAACGTCATCCGGCACGCGGGCGCGCAATCCCTGGCTCTGCGATCCGATCTCGAGGGCGACGCCTGGCGCTTCACCCTGCGCGACGACGGCCGTGGTTTCGACACCGCCAGCTCCGCGGTCCGCGGGTCGCACGGCATCACGGGCATGCGCCAGCGGGTGCGCGCGCTCGGCGGCCGGCTCGAGATCGAGTCGAGGCCCGGCGCCGGAACGACGCTTCGGGTCACGATCCCGAGGGGTTAGTCGGGCGCGCTCCATTTCGAGTGGCCGTCGACGACGACGGCCTTCAGCAGCGCGATGTCCCGCATCTTGTCGAGGAAGTAATCGGCGCCCGCCGCGAAGCAATGATCGCGCACGAAATCCGAGGCGTAGTTGGTCAACACGACCACCACCGGCTGGGCACCGGGGGGATAGAGCTGCCGGACCTGACGGATGACCGCGACGCCGTTGCCCTCCGCCAGCTCGATGTCGACCACGAGCACGTCGTAGGTGGACTCCCGCAGGCGCAGCAGCGCCTCCGACTGGGTTGCCGCCTGCGCCGCCACGGCGATGCGCCCGGGCTCCGACAGCAGATCGACCAGGCGGCGCGACAGCACCGCGGAGTCCTCGATCAGGAGGATCCGCCGCTCCGAGCTGGAGGAGCCGTTGCCGCCGGGAGATCGCGCTTCAGCGCCCACGGCGCGACTCACTGCAGCAGGTTGCTCTTGATGGCGTAGTAGGTGATGTCGGCGTTGGTCTTCATTCCCATCTTCTCCAGTATCCGTGTGCGGTAGGTGCTGATGGTCTTGACGCTGAGGAAGAGGCTGGCGGCGATCTCGGAAACGCTGCGGCCCTCGGCGAGCTTGCAGAAGATCTGGAATTCCCGCTCGGAGAGCACGCTGTGCCGCGGCTCCCCCGGGGCGCCCTGCAATCCGCTCACCAGCATCTCGGCGAGCTCCGGGCTCACGTAGCGGCCGCCGCGCACGGCGGCGCGGATCGCGCGGCAGAGCTCCCCGTCATCGGCGCTCTTGCTGACGAAGCCGCTGGCGCCCGCCCGCAGCACGTTCAAGCCGTACTGGCTCTCCGGATAGGCGCTCAACACCAGCGCCGCCACCGCGTCGTGATGCGATTTGATCTGCCGCAGCACGTCCAGTCCCGACATGTCCGGCAGCGAGAGGTCCAGCAGTAGCACATCGCAAGCGGTGCCGCGCACCAGCGTCAGAGCCTCGCGTCCTGTCTTCGCCTCACCGGCCCAGACGAAGTCCGCTTGCGCCTCGATGATCTGCTTCAGCCCGATCCGCACGAGCTGGTGATCATCTACGACCGCGACTCGAATGGCCGCCATCAGCGTAGACGCCCGTCAGGCGCCGCGCCTATGGGAAATGCGGAACCGGCAACAGGAGCTGCAACGCACCGGACTGTAGGAATCGTCCGACGCTCGCGGCTCAACGCAGCGAGTCCCGGCTGCTATCCGACTCCTCCTCCTTGCCGGAAGGGGGAGCGCGGCCGCCCGATTCCTTGCCGTTGTAGGTCTCGAGGCGGTTGTACAGCGTTTTCAGGCTGACCCCGAGGATCTCCGCCGCCTTGCGCTTGACGTGGCCGCAATACGCCAGGGTGGCCATGGTGACCCGCCTCTCCACCTCCTCGAGCGGGGTGCCGACGCGGATCGTGATGGTCGTACCGTCATCGGGCTTCGGCGGCGCGTCCGTCAAGGTTATGTCGCATTCGATGACGTCGTCGGCCATGATGAAGGCGCGCTGCACGTAGTTGCGCAGCTCGCGGACATTGCCGGGCCAGCCGTACTGATAGAGACGCACCAGCGCATCGCGCGAAAAGGTCTTGTGGGTTCCCTCGGTCCGGTTGAGCTCGTCGAGGAAGAACTGCGCCAGCTGCTCGATGTCGGTTTCCCGGTCGCGCAGCGGCGGCAGGCGGATGGGAAAGACGTTCAGCCGGTGATACAGGTCCTCGCGCAGCTTGCCGTCGGCCACGGCTCTCTCCGGCTCGCGGTTGGTCGCGCAGATCACCCGCACCTCGCTCGTGATCGGCTGCGTGCCGCCCACGCGGTTGACGCTGCCGGTCTCCAGCACCCGCAGCAGCTTCACCTGCAGCTCCATCGGCATCTCGGTGATCTCGTCGAGAAAGATCGTGCCGCCGTTGGCGCGCTCGAAGAAGCCCTTGTGCTGGCGGTCGGCACCGGTGAAGCTGCCGCGCTCGTGGCCGAAGAGCTCGCTCTCGATGAGCTGCGGCGCGACGGCGCCGCAGTTGAGGGGCAGGAAGGCGCTGGTCCGGCGCCGGGAGAGCTCGTGTATCGTCTGGGCCGCCAGCTCCTTGCCGGTGCCGCTCTCCCCGATCAACATGACCGTGGCCGAGGTCGGCGCGACGCGCGTCAGCTGATCGTACAGCACCTGCATCCGCTGCGAGCTGCCGAGGATGCGGCCGAAGCGGCCCATGCGCCGCAGCTCGTCCCGCAGCTCGCCGATCTCATGTTGCAGCGCGGAGGTCTTCTTCGCATGCCGCAGCACCGCCTGCACGCGCTCGAGGTCCGCGGGCTTCACCAGATAATCGCTGGCGCCGGCCCGCAGTGCCGCCACGGCGCTGTCCACCGTGGCGTGGCCGGTGACGACGATGACCTCGGTTGCCTCGGGCTTCTCGAGCTCTCGCAGCAGCTCGATGCCTTCACCGTCCGGAAGGAGCAGATCGGTGAGCAGGACGTCGGGACGCTGGCGGCCGAGCTCGATGCGCGCATCGCGCAGGCTGTGGGCGCGAGCCACGGTGAATCCCTCCATGCGGGCCACCTCCTGCAGCCACTCCACCACGTCCGCGTCGTCGTCGATGATCAAAGCGTGTGCCATGTGCTCGCCTTCAGCCCCGTGTAAAGGGCGGTCAACTGTATGCCCTCCGGCGCGCGCCGCCAAGCGTCACCTGAGCAGCAGCGCTGCGCCGCGCGGGACCGCGGCACGGCCGCAGCTGCGGCCGGATCATACCGCGGCGCCAGGATTGGGCTTTCTCGCCGTGAGCGCCGACACCGCGCTCGAAATCACCGATACCACCATCACCGCCAGGACGGCGTCCCGGAGTTGCTCGCCGTATGCGGCCGGCAGCTCGTGGCCGGCCGCAAGCGCCAGGCAATAGAGTGCCGCCGCTCCCCGCGCCGCGAACAGCTCGAGCACTCGGCGCTGCGCGGGCGTGACCACGGGCCGCCCCAGCCCGAGACGCACCGCGACCGGGCGGACCAGAATCAACAGCGCCGCCGCATAGAGCACCGTGCGCGAGTTGAATTCCGCCGCGCCGAGCAGCGTGCCGAGCATGACCATCACGAGAACCGTCGCGCCGCGCTCCGCCCGGCCGGCGAACCTGAGGACGCGCGCCCCGAGCGGCTGCTTGCGCCGCATTCGGCGGCGCCCGCCGTGCGAGAGCGCCAGCCCGGCGGCGAACGCGCCGAGAAGCGCGTCGGCGCGCAGAGCGAGCGCGCAGACGTAAGCCAGCGCGCCCGCGGAGAACACGATCATTTCCTCGAGCAGGTCGCCCTGGCGGTCGCGGTCGATCAGCGCCAGCCACCGCGAGGCGCCCGCTCCGACCAGCCAGCCGACCGCCGCGCCGCCGGCAAGAGACCAGAGCGCGGTGAGGGTCAGGGATCCGAGCACGGCGCCGCCCGTTCCCGTCGCGCCCATCCGCGTCAGCACCAACAGGACGATCGGCGCCGCGATCGCGCTCGTCAGGGCCCCCTCGGCCGCGAGCGCAAAGGGCACGAGCTCCTGCTCGCCCTCCGCCGCGGCATGCGCGTCCGAGGCCAGTGCCGCGTCCATGGGCGCGAGGATCACCGCCAACAGCAGCGCCTGCAGCAGGCTCATCCCGAAGATGAGATGGGCCGCCCCTGCGGACAGCAGCGCCGCGGACACCGTGGTGAGCGAGGCGAGCTGCAGCGGGGCGCGCCACGGCCCCCAGTCGAGCGGCGTGCGCAGGCGCAGGCCGGCGCAGAACAGGCACGTCAACAGGACCGCCTCGCTCACGGACTGGATGAGGGCCGCGTCGTCCGGGAGCTGCGGCTCGATGAGCTTCAGGCCAAGGGGACCTGCGAGCAGGCCCACACCGATCCCGATGATGGCCGGGCTGGTGGACCATCGCGTCAGGGGCAACTCCGCCCTAGTGTCGGCCTGCTTGCGCACCGGGAGCCGCCGTCGCATCACCGCGAGCCGGTCGCAGGGCGCGACAGCCGCGGATCGCATCATGAGTGCTCATCAGGACCTCGAACTGCCGCAGCAGCGCGTCACGCACGAAATCCGGGAGGTGATCGTCCAACGCGTTTCGATACGCCTGGAGAATCCAGCTCTCCCCGCGCTCGCATGCATCGAGAATAGCTCCATCTTCGGCGCGCGCAAGAGCGGCGCGCAGACCCGCCCAGCCGCTGCGCCAGAATCCGGGCACCGCCCCGCGCGCCTGCCGGGCCCCGCCCAGCCCGGCGACCAGCGCCTCCAGCTCGCGGATCGCATCGGCGCATTCGGCGGCGCTGCGGATGCAAAGCGCCTCCAGCGGGCCGGCTGCCAGCGAGGCGGCGCACATCCTCAGCACCGGCTCACTGTCGCGGCATACGGATATGAGCTCCCTCAGCGCTTCTATCGTGTACTTATCATTCACGCGCATCTCCTCCGGTGGCGGTCCCCGACCGCGGACCGGCAGGACAAGGGATTCAAGGAGCAGGGGTCCAAGCACGAGATGTGCCAACTCCCGGCGCCCGCACCCGCGCGGGAATGCCGGCAGCTCGACCGCCACCGTGCGTCCAACAGGCTGCACGAATTTTCACCTCCTGTACCTTTTTACAGAGGTTTGCGGGCTTCCCGAGGCCTTCGGCCCGCACTGCGCAGGCCGAAACAGTTTGGCACGGGAGTTGCAGCAAGCGGCTAGACCCCCCGTTTGGCGGGCTGTGGTGCGACCAGCCCGCTCCTTTTTTTTCTGCTTCCAGCCTGCGCGCCCAGCCCGAGGCGCGCGGCGGCTGTCTCAGATCGAGCAGGCAATCGAGGCCGCCGCCATACCGAGCACCTGGCAATCCTGAATCTGACCCGGCGCCGCGCGATTGCGCAACTCGGCCCATCCTGAGCCTCGCCCCCGCGGCCGCGGGGGCCGACGCCATCGCGCGGACTACGAGTCGCTTGCGGCGGCTCCGTCCGGGCGCCGCCAGAGAGCGAGGCGCCGCACCAGCGGCACGAAGGTGTCGAAATCCACGGGCTTCGGCACGTGCAGATCGAATCCCGCATTCATGGCCGCCGCAACATCGCTCCGGGACGCGTAGCCGGTCACGGCAATCGCGAGCATCCTTCTGCCGGCCTGGCTGGAGCGTAGCTTGCGCACGAGCGAGTAGCCGTCTTCCGCCGGCATGCCGATGTCGGTGACGACGATGTCGAAATGCGCGCCATGCGCCTGCAGCTGCCGCAGCGCGGAGGGAGCGGAGTCGGTCACGGTGACGGCCGCGCCCTCGAGGCGCAGCATCTCGGCGACCACGGCGCGCGCTTCCAGCTCATCGTCCACGACCAGAATCGACAATCCCTCGAGCGTCCGCCGCCGCTCCGGCGGCTCGTGCGGCGCCCCGCCCGCCTGCGGGATCGGCGCCGGCGAGCCCGGCCGCGCGGCAGCCGTCGGCAAGCGGACTGTGAAGGTCGCCCCGGCGCCGCGTCCGGCGCTCTCGGCGCAGACCGAGCCGCCGTGCAGAGCCACGATCTCGCGGACCAGCGTCAGACCGAGCCCCAGCCCTGTGGACTGGCGCGTGCTCGAGTGATCGGCCTGGCTGAAACGGTCGAAGAGGTGCGGCAGCAGCTCCGGGGCAATCCCCTGACCGGTGTCAGCGACCCTGAGCTCGGTGAATGCGCCGTCATCGCGCAGTCCGACGGCGATCCGACCCCCGGAGTCCGTGAACTTCACCGCGTTGGAGAGCAGGTTGCCGATCACCTGCTGCAGACGGTCAGGATCGGCGCACAGCGCACCCGCTCCCGGGGCGAAGCGGGTCTCGATCTCGATTCCCTTGGCGGCGGCCGCCGGACGTGCGACGTCGATCGCCGTGCGCGCCGTGCGCGCCAGCTGCATCGGGCGCGGCTCGACCTTGAGCTTCCCGGTGCTCACGCGCCCGAGATCCAACAGATCGTTGACCACTTTCAACTGTGCTCTCGCGCTTTGCTCGATGCGCATCGTGATCGCGGCGACCTGCGGGTCGTTGCCGCATTTCAACGCCAGAATGCGATTCCAGCCGAGAATCGCATTGAGCGGCGAGCGCAGCTCGTGCGAGATCACCGACAGGAACTCGTCCTTCGACCGGTTGGCCGCCTCGGCCGCCGCGCGCGATCGGCGCTCGCGCTCGAGGAGCCGCGCACCCTCGTGCGCAGCGCCCTCGCGCGCCGTGTGCTCGCTCGTCACGTTGCGGGACGTGAGGACGAGATCCGTGCTCTGCGCATCACCGCCCTCCCGCGCCGCGCAGCCGTGCAATGCGAGCCAGCGCGTCTCGCCTGGATCTCGTGCCGGCCGGATTCGCACCGTGAGGTCCACGCGGGCGCCGTCCGCGAGCGCCTGCCGCACCGCCTCTGAGAATCGGTCGCGGTCATCAGCATGCACGCACGACCCGATGGCATCCCAGGAGAGCGCCTCATCCGGCGGCCAGCCCCATTCGGCCTTGAATTGCGAGTTGGCCTCGACCGCGAGGTTGCTCGCATGCACGCGGCAGTACCCGATGCGGCCGGCCGCGAGCACCGTCTCCAGCGCATCCATCCGGCGCGCGAGGCGCTCCCACTCGGGCGGCAGCGCGCAGGCCGGCGGATGCGCCCCATCTGAGCGGGAACCGGGATCGTCGTCGTGAATTGATGTCATGTCGCTCGTAGGGGAGTTTGAGCCAGGGCTGGGCGCGTATGGCGTTCTTACACGGCCTTGCAAGTTCTCCCCGGCGGCTCGCGGCGCCGCCGCGGCAGGGGTGGTGCTGACTCGCAAGAGAGGGTTTCTCGAATGTCCAACGCCGTATTGGGACTGCGCCTGAAGCAGCAGCTCACGCTGACGCCTCGGCTGCAGCAGTCGGTGAAGCTGCTTCAACTTTCCGCGCTGGAGTGTGTGCAAGAACTGCACCAGGCAATCGCGCAAAATCCTTTCCTGGAGGAGAGCGCGGAATCGGCGGAGGCGGCGGACTCGCGCGCGGAGCGCGAGGAATCGGCGGACGACGGGTCCAGGGCGGACCTCGATTTCTCTGCCAGCGGCGGCGGCGGCAGCGGCGATGAGACGCCCGACTGGACGGAATGGACCGCCTCGCCGTCGACCCTGCACGACTCCCTGCGCGAGCAGCTGCTCCTTCTCGGGCTGACCGAGCGCGATCACGTGCTGGCGAACCTCGTCATCGATGCCCTCGATGACGACGGATTCCTGCGCCTGCCGCTCGAAGAGCTCTCGGCGCTGGTGCCGGGCGCCGCGGCCGGCGAGGTCGAGACCGCTCTGCGCATCGTGCAGACTCTCGAGCCGAGCGGCATCGCGGCGCGCAGCCTCGGGGAGTGCCTCGCGCTGCAGCTCGAGGCG
>DAHUXV010000077.1 GCA_027306985.1 Gammaproteobacteria bacterium
CCGCCGCCAGGACCTCACAGCCGTGCTCACCGGCCAGCGCGGCCTGCCAGGCGAGCGTGTCGCGCTCGTCCTTGATCGGATACCAGATCGCCACGACCCCGGTGGGGAAGCGCCGCAGCGCCGCGGCGGCCGCCTGCCGGGCCCGCTCGAAATCCTGGCGGCTCTCCTCGTAGGGGGGATCGATGAAGATCAGCCCGCGGCGCTCCGGCGGCGGCAACCACGCCCGCAGCAGCGCGAAGCCGTCGCCGGTCTCGATGCGCACTCGCTGCGAGTCGGCCGCGGAAGCGGCCAGTGCCTTCTCGAGTGCCCGAGCCTCGGCGGGCTGCCGCTCGATGAGCACGGCCCGGTCCTGCGGGCGCAGCTCGCTGGCGGCAAGGAGGGGTGAGCCGGGGCAGAGCCGCGGATCCCCGCGCTCCCGGCGCAGCTGCCGCACCCGATCGGCATAGTTTCGCAGCTCCTGAGCGCCCGACCGCCAGCCGGCGGTGGCGCCAGGCGCATCGAGCCGCCCGATCCCGCTGGCAGATTCGCCGGCGGGACCGGCCAGAGGGTAAGCGCCGCGTCCGGCGTGTGTCTCCAGATAGAGAAAGCCCTTGTCCTTGCGCTTCAGAGCGGCCAGCAACGCGAGCAGGGTGATGTGCTTGTGCACGTCGGCGAAGTTGCCGGCGTGATGGACGTGCCGGTATTTCACCTCCCGGCGCCCGCGGAGGTCGCCGGACCCGATCGGCCCGGGCTCGCCTTAAGGGCGGCGAACGCCTGCTGCGACATCGACCTCAGC
This sequence comes from Gammaproteobacteria bacterium, assembly GCA_027306985.1. Lineage (GTDB taxonomy): Bacteria > Pseudomonadota > Gammaproteobacteria > Steroidobacterales > Steroidobacteraceae > 13-2-20CM-66-19. The sequence goes on from DAHUXV010000077.1 coordinate 776, forward strand.
GCCTGATCGGTCGCGCGCTGGAATGCGGCCACGACATCGCTCAGCCGGTTCGCCCCGGCCGCGGCCGAGCCGGCCGCCGCGAAGCTGGCGAGCACCTTGCGGGCGTCCTCGCTCCCCAGCGTGCATTGGAGGGTCACGTGCACGGTGGGAGGCACCCCGGCGCCGGCCGGGTAGTCGGCATCGAAGCGGCGGATGGAGATCTGCAGGAGGTAGCGCGCGGGAAAGGGGCTCTCCGCATCCTGCACCGAGCTCCAATCGCCCGAGGCGCGCAGCGTCTGCGTGGCCAGCGACCCGATGAGCACCGGCGCGTCGGCGGCCCATTCGCTGGCCGCGTAGACGCTCATGCGGTGATCGGGCTGCAGCAGCACGATCTGCGACGTGCCGAGGCCGGGCCCCGCAAGCGGATGCGCCACGCGCAGCGAGGCCATCGCGGCCGGCCGGGGATCGGCGGTAGCGGCGGCCGGCGCGGCCCTCAGGGTGTAGACCTGGACGGGCGGCGCGTCGCTGTGCAGCAGGCTCGAGCAGCCGGCGACACCGAGAGCCAGCAGGATCGGCGCGATGCGCCGCAGACGGTTCCAGTCAGTCGCCCATTGACCCATATCGACCTCGAATCATTGACGGCACGAGGGCGCATCCCAGGCACAGGATGTGCCCCACCGCCGCAGGTGGCGCAGGCTCGGGCAAAAACCACGCGTTTCGACCGAGGCGCGCCGGGCCGGGCACGGGCCCGGATCCGGCGCCAATACTAAGGCGGAATCTGCACGCCCGCCGGTGCCGGTTGGTACAGGAGCTGCGACGGATCGCGGCGCAGCCGTGCGGAGAGCTGGCGGATGCTCCGGGCCGCCGCCCTGCCCTCACGCACGAAGCTTTCGATCTCCGGCAGGCTGGCGCGGGTGAACGAGCGCACGTCGGCGCGATTCTCGGCGATCATCCTGTCGAGCTGATCGGTGGCCTGCGACAGGTTGTCGGCCACGGTCCGCAGCTGCCGCACGGTGGAGACGACCTGCGGTGCGGCGGTGTTCATCAGTCCGCGGGCACTTGCGGCGGTGGCGCCGAGCTGCGCCGTCGCGGTGCGCAGCTCGGCGAGCAGCGCGTTGACGTTCTGCACCGTCTTCGGCAGCGTGCCGCTCGCCTGCGAGAGATTGTCGAGACTGCGCGAGATGTCCTCGATGTTGTGGTTGCTGAGCAGGCGGTTGAGGCGCTCGATCACCCCGCCGGCGGCGGCGGAGAGGCGGGGCAGCTGCGCCATGAAGACATCGAACTGTGACGGCGCCGAGCGGATCACCGGATACTCGATGCCCGGCACCTTGGGGCGCGCGGGCCTGGCGGACTGCTGCAGGTCGATGTAGAGCAGGCCGGTCACGCCCTGCAGGTTGAGCTCCGCGACGGTGCGGGGCGAGATCGGCGTCGTCGACTGGATGGCGGCGATGACTTCCACGCGGCCGGCATCGCGCGGATCGATCCGCATCTGGATGACCCGCCCGACCCGCACGCCGAGATAGCGGACGGCCGCGCCCTGCTCCAGGCCGCTCACGCTGCCGTCGAAATAGATCTCGTAGCGCTGGTACTTCACGTGTACGCGGCTGCCGGAATACCAGTAGACGAAGAGCGCCGCGACCAGCGCGACGACCAGTACGAACGCTCCGACGGCGGCGTAGTTCGCTTCACGCTCCATGGGCCACCTTGAGGTGAATGCTGGCGCGCTCCCCGTGAAAGTATGCCTGTATCCACGGGTGCGGGTGATCCACGATGCGCTCCAGAGTGTCCGTCTCCATACGGCGGTCCACGATGACGCCGACCCGGTTGCAGGTGCGGAAGATGGAATCGAGATCGTGTGTGATCATCACTACAGTCAACCGCAATTGCCTCTGCAGGTACAGCGTCAGCTCGTCGAACTCCGCGGCGCCGATCGGATCGAGCCCGGAGGTCGGCTCATCGAGGAACAGCAGCCGCGGATCGAGCGCCAGCGCCCGCGCCAGGGCGGCCCGCTTGACCATGCCTCCGGAGAGCTCCGCAGGATATTTGCCCGCCGCCTCGGCGGGAAGACCCACCAGGCGGATCTTCAGCATGGCGAGCTCGTCGCGCACCGACGGCGACAGCGCTCCGAGATGCTCGATCATGGGCAGCTGCACGTTCTGCAGCACCGTCAGCGAGGAATACAACGCCCCCTGCTGGAAGGTGACCCCATAGCGCGCCTTGACGGCACGGAGCGCCCGCTCGGAGAGCTGGGTGAGGTCGTGTCCCTCGATGCGGATCGTGCCCGCCTGAGGCCGTTGCAGACCGAGGATGCTCCTCAGCAGCACCGATTTGCCGGTGCCCGAGCCGCCGACGATGCCGAACACCTCATCCTCGCGGACTTCCATGTCGAGGCCGTCGTGGACGAGTTGCGCGCCGAAGCGGTTGACCAGGCCCCGGACTTCCAGCACGGGGTAGATCAAATGCCCATCTCCATGAAGAGCACGGCGAACAGGGCATCGGCCAGGATGACGAGAAAGATGGCCTGAACCACGGCGACGGTCGTGAGCCGGCCGAGCTCGCGGGAGGAGCCGCGCACCTGCATCCCTCTGTGGGTGCCGGCCAGCGCGATGAGCACGGCGAAGACGGGAGCCTTGACGATGCCCACCCAGAACGTGGTCCCGGAAATGGACTGGCTCACCTGGTGGGCGTACTGGTCGAGCGGCATGTGCAGCAGGGATGCGCACAGCACCGCGCCGCCGACGAGGCCGACCAGATCCGCGACGACCGTGAGGAGCGGCAGGGCGATCACGAGCCCGATCACCCGCGGCAGCACCAGCGCCTCGAACGGATCGACGCCGGTCGCCCGCAGGGCGTCGACCTCCTCGTTGAGCTTCATGGAGCCGATCTCGGCCGCGAAGGCGCTGCCGGAGCGGCCCGCGACGATGATGGCGGTGAGCAGCACGCCGAGCTCGCGCAGGACGCCGATGGTGACGAGGTCGGCGACGAAGATCTCCGCGCCGAAGCTGCGCAGCTGTTGCGCGCTCATGTAAGCGATGATGACGCTGATGAGAAAGGCGATCAGCGCCACGATCGGGACGGCGGTGATGCCGGTGTCATAAACGTGACGCGCGATCGAGATCGGGCGCAGGCCCCTCGGACGGCCGAGTGTGCGCAGCCCGGTGACGCTGAGCCTGCCGAGAAAGGCCAGAGCGCCGGTCATGTCGCGCCAGAGCGTCACCGCGCGCCGGCCGATGAAAGCGAGAGTGGCGGCCTCGGCCTCTTCCACCTCATCTTCCACGGCCCGGGAGACCGGCTCGCGCCGTGAATCGGGGAGGGAGGCGGCCCGATCGGCGGCGACCGGCCGCAGCGTTTCCTCCACCAGGCGGAGCTGATCCGGCGGGGCGCCGGCGAAAGCAACCTCGACGCCCGCGCTGCGGGCGCGCCGGACGAATTCCCCGAGACGCCAGGCGCCCGTCAGATCGAGAGCGGCGAGCCGGTCGGTGGCGATCTCGACGCGGTGCGCGCCGGCGAGGTCCACCGCCGCCAGCGCGGTATCGATCTGCCGATAGGCCACCGCCCGCCACTCGCCTGTCAGATCGAGGGCGAGGCCCCCGTCCGTCCGCCGGATTTCCATCACCATGAGGCGGATGATAAGCGCTATCGTCCGACGCGCGCAGCCCGAGCCCCGGTTCCGATTTTGTTCTTTTTTGAGCCCGCGGGCGGCCAACGAGTAAAATTCCGTCCCTTATTCCTCCCTCGCGAGCCGAAATACGCCATGAAGCCAGCCTTGAATGTCGCGATCACCGGCGCCGCCGGCCAGATCGGCTATGCCCTCGCCTTCCGCGTCGCCTCCGGACAGCTCCTCGGGCCGGACCAGCCGGTCAACCTGCACCTGCTCGAGATCACCCCCGCGCTGCAGGCGCTGAACGGTGTCGTCATGGAGCTCTCCGACTGCGCTTTTGCGCAGCTCAACAAGGTGACGGCGACCGACGACGCCAGGATCGCCTTCCGCGACTGCAACGTGGCGCTGCTGGTCGGCGCCCGGCCGCGAGGGCCCGGCATGGAGCGCAAGGATCTGCTGCTCGCCAACGCGCAGATCTTCTCCGCCCAGGGCAAGGCGCTCAACGAGGCCGCCGACCGCAACGTGAAGGTGCTGGTGGTCGGCAATCCCGCCAACACCAACGCGCTGATCGCGCGCTCGAACGCCAGGGACCTGAACCCGCGCAACTTCACTGCCATGATGCGCCTGGATCACAACCGCGCCCTGTCCCAGCTCGCACAGAAGACCGGCGCGCACGTCACCGACATCCGCCGCATGACGGTGTGGGGAAACCACTCCGCCACGCAGTATCCGGACATCAGCCACACCCTGGTCAAGGGCCAGCCGGCGCGCTCGCTCGTCGACGCCGCGTGGGTGGAGCAGGCTTTCATCCCGGTGGTGCAGCAGCGGGGCGCCGCCATCATCAAGGCGCGCGGCGCTTCCTCGGCGGCGTCGGCCGCTTCCGCCGCAATCGATCACGTCCATACCTGGATCAGCGGCACCGCGGAGGGGGACTGGGTGAGCATGGCGGTCCCCTCGGACGGCAGCTATGGCATCCCCGAAGGGGTCATCTACTCCTATCCGGTGACGACGCGGAACGGCGAGTACCAGATCGTCCAGGGGCTCTCGATCGACGAGTTCAGCCGCAAGCGGATGGACGCCACGCTGGCGGAGCTGAAGGAGGAGCGCGACGGGGTGACGGCGATTATTTAAAAGAGCGCTGGATCCGGGCGTCCTGCCCGGCTCAGCGCGCCGGGAGCAAAAAGCGCGGTTTTTGGCTCCCGGCTCCGCCACCTGCGGCGCCGGGGCACATCCGTGTGCCTACCTATGGGGGAGGCCTGCGCGCTGGAGTAGACTGCGGCGGATGACGGGAGCATTGATTACTCTGGTGTTCGTGGCGGCGGTACTCTTCCTGGCGTACCGCCGCCTCTCGCTGCTCGCGTTCACCGCGACGTTCACCGCGCTCCTCATCGCCTACACCGTCCTCGGGGCCTCCGGGGCACCGGCGGGGGCGTGGAAGGGATTCCTCTGGCTGCTGCTCGCCGGGCTGTGGCTCCTCAACGTCCGGACGCTGCGCAAGGCGATCATCACCCGGCCTTTCATGAAGGCCTACCTCAAGCTCCTGCCCGCCATGTCCCAGACGGAGCGGGAGGCGCTGGAAGCCGGAACGGTCTGGTGGGACGGGGAACTCTTCACGGGCGCGCCAAGCTGGTCGAAGCTGCTGTCGGCCCGCGCGCCGCAGCTCACCGCGGAGGAACAGGCTTTCCTCGATGGCCCGTGCGAAGAGCTCTGCCGGATGGTCGATGACTGGGCCATCACTCATCAACTGGGCGACATGCCGCCGCACGTCTGGGATTACCTCAAGTCGCGCGGCTTCTTCGCCATGATCATCCCCAAGCGCTACGGCGGGCTGGAGTTCTCCGCCTACGCGCATTCCTGTGTGCTGGCCAAGCTCGCCAGCCGCAGCGCCACCTGCGCCTCCACCGTCGCGGTGCCGAATTCCCTCGGCCCCGCGGAGCTGCTCAACCACTATGGCACCGAGGCGCAGAAGGACCATTACCTGCCGCGGCTCGCGCGCGGCGAGGAAGTGCCCTGCTTCGCGCTGACCGGACCCCGCGCGGGCTCCGACGCCGCCTCCATCCCGGATACCGGCATCGTCTGCCGCGGCATGTGGCAGGGGCGCGAGATCGTCGGCATACGCCTCAACTTCACCAAGCGTTACATCACGCTCGCGCCGATCGCGACCGTGATCGGCCTCGCCTTCCGGATGTTCGATCCGGAGAGGCTCCTCGGCGAGCGGGCGGACATCGGCATCACCTGCGCCCTCATACCGCGGGACACGCCGGGCATCGGCATCGGCCGGCGGCACTTCCCGATCAACATCCCGTTCCAGAACGGCCCCGTCGAGGGCCACGATGTATTCGTGCCGCTGGACTACATCATCGGCGGCCCCCGCATGGCGGGCGCCGGCTGGCGCATGCTGGTCGAGCAGCTGTCGGTCGGACGCTGCATCTCGCTGCCCTCCAACGCCACCGGCGGCGCCAAAGGCGCGGTGTGGGCGACCGGCGCGTATGCGCGGATCCGCCGCCAATTCAACATGCCGGTCGGGCGGTTCGAGGGCGTCGAGGCCGTGCTCGCGCGGATGGTGGGGCTCACCTATACGATGGACGCGGCGCGCTCCGTCACGGCGGGCGCCATAGACGGCGGGGAGAAGCCGTCGGTCCCTTCGGCGATGCTGAAGTACCACGTGACGGAGATGGGCCGGCAGGTCGCCAACGACGCGATGGATGTTCACGGCGGGAAGGGCATCTGCCTGGGTCCCCACAACTACCTGGCCCGCGGCTACGAGTCCGTTCCGATCGCGATCACGGTCGAAGGCGCCAATCTCCTCACCCGCAACCTCATCATCTTCGGCCAGGGCGCGGTGCGCTGCCACCCGTTCGTGCTGCGGGAGATGACTGCGGCGCGCGACCCGGATCGCGCCCGCGGCGTCGACGAGTTCGACCGGGCCCTCTTCGGACACATTGGATTCACCATTTCCAACGCCGTGCGCTCGCTCGTCATGGCGCTCACTCACGCGCGCTTCACCCGCGCGCCGGTCTCGGGCGCCACCGCCCGCTATTTCCAGCACATCGTGCGGTTCAGCGCTTCGTTCGCCTTCACCGTGGATGTGGCGATGCTGACCCTGGGAGGCTACCTCAAGAAGAAGGAGAGCCTGTCGGCGCGGCTCGGGGACGTGCTGTCGGCGATGTACCTCGCCTCCATGGTGCTGAAGCATCACGACAACCAGGGCCGGCCGGAGGAGGATCTGCCCATCGTCGAGTGGGCGTGCCGCAATCTCCTCTATCACGCCCAGGAGCAGCTGCACGGCTTCCTGCGCAACTTCCCCAACCGGCTGCTCGCCGGCGTGATGCGCGCGGTCGTCTTCCCGCGGGGCCGCGCCTATTCCGCGCCCTCGGACCGGCTCGGGCGCAAGGTGGCGGAGCTGGTGACCCGCTCCGGGGACTCGCGCGAGCGGCTCTGCCAGCACGTCTATTGGACGCTCGAGCCCGGCAACCCGCTCGGGCTGCTGGAGGAGGCGCTGCGCCTCGCGGAAGCCCTGGAGCCGCTCGAGAAGCGCATCCGCGTGGAGGGCGTGAAGACGGGCCGGATCACGGCGCTCGACCTGCCGGGACAGATCGAGCAGGCGCTCGCGCTCGGTATCGTTTCGCAGACGGAGGCGGCCTCATTGCGCGACTACGACCGCAAGGTGATGAGCCTGGTGCAAGTGGATGACTTCGCGCCGCACGAGCTTGGAGCGCAGGCGCGCGAAGAGCGCGCACCGCATCCGGAGGCGGACGCGCGGCCGCAAGGGGCGGCACGGGAGACCGACACCAGGGCCACGGTCCGGGCCGTCTGACCGCGGGATGAGTACCGCCGCCCCGGCAGAGCCCGCCCCGCCCGCAGACGCCGCCGCCGGACCGTCAGGCCTGTCCCAGGAGGCGCTGCACGCTGCCGCCGTTGCCGCGGCGCTGTGCGCCAACTGCGGCGCACGACTCTCCGGCCAATACTGCAGCGAGTGCGGTCAGCGCCATCACCATCAGCCCGTTCATCATTTCTGGCACTTCCTCGGCGAAGCCACCGAGGATCTGACTCACGCCGATTCACGGCTCTGGCAGACGCTGCTCGCCCTCCTGTTCCGGCCCGGGTTCCTGACCCGGGAGTTCCTCGACGGCCGCCGCGTGCGTTACCTGCCGCCGGTGCGGCTGTATCTGGTGGTGAGCGTGATCTTCTTCGTCATCGCCGGCCTGCAGTCGCACGTTCGTGGCAGTCCGGCCGTCCTCAGCGACACCGGGGGCACCCTCGAATACCAGGCTCTCCCGGCCCGCAACGCAAAGGGGCTGGGAGCGGTTGCCCAAGTGCCGGCCAAGGTCGCCGGCGGAATTGCGGCCGCCGCTCCGACGTCGGCGGCGCGCCAGCGCGTCTGCGGGGAGGCCGGGAAGTACATCGAGCGCAACTGGGGCTGGCTGGCGTACTTTGGACCCCGGGTTACGCGCAGCTGCCGGGCGGTCGTCGCCCAGGGCGGGCTCGAGCGGCTGAGCGAGGCCATCACCCACAACCTCGAGCGCGCGATGTTCCTCTTCCTGCCGCTGCTCGCGCTGGTCATGAAGCCGCTTTATCGCAAGCCGCCGCGGCACTATGTCGAGCATCTGCTCTTCTTCCTCCACAACCACGCATTCCTCTTCGTGGTGCTGGCAGCGAGCGCCGTGCTCAAGATGATCACCTCATCGCCCTGGGTGCTCGATCCCATCGATACGGCCATCACGGTCTACATCCCGTTTTATTTCTACCGCGCGATGCGGCGGGTGTACGGCCAGGGCCGGTGGCTGACACTGAGCAAGCTGACCGCGCTCGGTGCGGCCTACTTCGTCCTCGGCATGACGATGCTCGTCGCCACCGTCTCCTACAGCTTCATGATGTTATGAGCACGGGGCGTATCGCCGCGTCTTTGCCATGAGCCGATCCGTCCTGCACGTCGACATGGATGCGTTCTACGCATCCGTGGAGCAGCGCGACAACCCCGGACTCCTCGGCAAGCCGGTGATCGTCGGATGGCCGGGAGGGCGCGGAGTGGTCGCGGCGGCGAGCTACGAGGTCCGCCGATTCGGTGTACGCTCGGCGATGCCGATGCACACGGCGCTGCGGCTGTGTCCCGCGGCGATCTGCATCCCGCCGCGCATGCAGCGCTACCGCGAGATCTCGGCGGCGGTGTTCGGGGTGTTTCACGAGATCACGCCGCTCGTGCAGGGCCTTTCGCTCGATGAGGCGTACCTCGACGTCACCGAAAGCCGGGCGCTGCTCGGCGAGCCCGCCGCGATCGCCAGGCGCATCAAGGACAGCATCGAGGCGCGCACGGGACTGACCGCCTCGGTCGGAGTGGCCACCAACAAGCTGGTGGCGAAGATCGCCTCCGACCTCGACAAGCCCGACGGGCTGACGGTCGTGCCCGAGGAGCGCATCCGCGCGGTGCTCGATCCGCTCTCGGTCCGCCGGCTCCCCGGGCTCGGGCGCAAGCTGGGCGAGAAGGTGGAGGCCGCCGGGCTGCGCACCCTGGGCGAGCTGCGGACGGCCACGGATGCCGTCCTCTGGCCGCTCTTCGGCCGCGACGCGCCGAGAATGCGTGAGCGGGCGGCCGGCATCGACGACCGTCCCGTGCGGCCCGATCTCGAGGAGAAATCCCTGAGCGCCGAGGATACCTTCGCGCAGGATGTGGCGGACCCGCACCGCCTCGATGCGCAGCTCTGCCGCCTGGCCGACCTCGCCTGCGAGCGGCTGCGGGCCCGGGGGCTCATGGCGGGACGGGTGGGGGTGAAGATCCGCCGTCACGATTTCGCGACATTCACCCGGCAGCGGGCGATCGCGCCGCCGACCCACGAGGAGCGTACGCTGCGCAACGTGGCCCGGGAGCTGCTCGCACGCTGGCTCGCGGAGCACGCCGGTGCGAAACTTCGCCTCCTGGGGGTGGTCTTGACCGACTTGAGCCCGGCCTCGCAGCTCGGCCTCTTCGATGGGAGCCGGGAGCCGGGACCGGCCGGCAAGAGCGCTCGCGACCCGCGCCTCGATGCCGCGCTCGATGAGGTGCGCGCGCGTTTCGGCCGGGCTGCCCTGCGGCGCGGCAACACGATCGAGTAGCTTTCCGTCCATGTACCTCGCGTTCTTCGGCCTGAACGAAAAACCGTTCTCCATCACTCCGGACCCGCGCTACCTGTATCTCAGCGAGCGCCATGCGGAGGCGATGGCGCACCTGCTCTACGGCATCAACGAGGCCGGCGGCTTCGTGCAGCTCACCGGCGAGGTCGGTACGGGCAAGACGACGATCGTGCGCTCGCTGCTGGCGCAGGCGCCGAAGAATGCCGAGATCGCCCTCATTCTGAACCCGCGGATGACCGCGCCGGAGTTCCTGCTGACCATCTGCGAGGAGCTGGGCATCGGCGTGCCGGACTACGCGACCCAGAGCCTGAAGGACCTGGTCGACATCCTCAGCCAGTATCTGCTGCGCGCGCACGCGGGCGGGCGGCGGGTGGTGCTCGTGGTCGACGAGGCGCAGAACCTCGCGCCCGAGGTGCTCGAGCAGGTGCGGCTGCTCACCAACCTCGAAACCAACACCCAGAAGCTGCTGCAGATCATCCTCATCGGCCAGCCGGAGCTGCGCGAGCTGCTGGCGCGCAACGAGCTGCGGCAGCTCGCGCAGCGCATCACGGGGCGGTATCACCTCAGCCCGCTGCGCGCGGAGGAGACCACGGCCTACGTGCGCCATCGGCTGCGCGTCGCGGGAGCGACCTCCGACATCTTCAACCGCTTCGCCCTGGAGGAGATCCATCGGCTCTCGGGCGGCGTGCCGCGGGTGATCAACGTCATCTGCGACCGCGCGCTCCTCGGCGGGTACTCGCTCGACCGCCACCGCATCACACCGCCGCTGGTGCGCA
>DAHUXV010000273.1 GCA_027306985.1 Gammaproteobacteria bacterium
TGGCCGTTCCACTGCACGTTCGGGCAGTTCTGCGAGGTGGCCGGGCCCTTGCACCCCATCTTGTACAGGCAGTAGCCGTGGCGGTGCGCCTCATCGCCCCACTCCTCGACGAACTGCCCCGAATCGAAGTGCGCCCGCCGCTCGCAGGCGTCGTGGATCGACTCGCCGTAGGCGAACAGCGGCCGCCGGTACTGATCGAGCGGCGGCCAGCGCTTGACAGTGAGGTAGTAGACGAGGAGCGCCGCGATGTTCTCGGCGTTCGCCGGACAGGCGGACATGTTGATCAGGTTCCTGACACCCGGCACGGCGTCTGCGACCGAGAGTGCGCGGGTGGGATTCGGGCGGGCCGCGGGCAGGCCGCCGAAGGTCGCGCAAGTCCCGACCGCGATCGTCGCCATCGCACCGCCACACACCTCACGCGCGATATCGAGCGCCGCCCGGCCGCCGATCGTGCAGAACCCGCCATCCGCATCGCCGGGAATCGAGCCTTCCACGAGAGCGATGTATTCGCCCTTGTTGCGGGCGACGGTGTCCTCGAGCGCCCCTTCGGCCTGATGCCCCGCCGCCGCCATGAGCGTCTCATGGTAGTTGAGGGAGATCGTCTCGAGAATGAGTTCGGCCACCGTCGGGTGAGCGGAGCGCAGAAACGACTCCGTGTTGCCCGCGCAGTCCTGGAACTCGAGCCACACGAGGATCGGCCGCTTCCCGGTCTCAATGGCCTTCGCGATCGCCCCCGAGGCGGCCTTGGGCAGGCCCAGGATCGTGGCCATGCTCGTGCAAAATGCCAGAAAGTCGCGGCGTGTGACGCCTTGACGCTCCAAGTGCCGCATCACGCTGCTCTGCGCCATGTTAGCCCCTGAGCCGAATGACTTCGCTTGGCGGCTACGGTGCGCGTACCGGTGATGGCAAGGAATACGTAGATGCCCGTACCGCGCCTGTTGGGCGCATGCGGGGATGTGCGTATTGCCGCGGGCGCCCGTCAGGCGAAGATGAAGATTGAGAAAGGACGGAAATCTGCCATGCCGAGACCGAAGCGCTCGCGCCCAACACCCGCCTTGTGGGCCATCCTCGGGTGCGCAAGCATCGTCATCGCCGGACCGACGCTCCTTTACGCGATCCTGAGCCATCGGTGGTTCGGCGGGTCACCCGCTCTCGGCGCATCCGCGCCGGTCTCATCGCCGGTCTCCGGGGCCGACGCGCCGCCCATCCGGGTCGAGGTGACTCTGGCGCCGTCCCTTCGGACGCGCGCGGCGCCTGCTGCCTCTCTTTACGTCTTCGTGCGTGATGCCGCCCGGGGGGGGCCGGCGCTCGCGGTGATGCGGCTGACCAGCCGGTTCCCGCAGACCGTGGAGCTCTCCTCCGCCGACACCATGATTCCCGGCCACTCCATCCGGGCCGGCGAGCGTGTCCAGGTGGTTGCCCGGGTCTCCCCTTCCGGCGACCCGATGGATGAGGCCGGGGATCTGTCCGGCCAGGCGGATTATCGAGTCGGTCGCCGCGGTGCGGTCGACGTCGTGATCGATCGCGTCACACCTTGAGGTCGCACGACATGCGCATCGACGATGCGATCGCCAAGAGTCCGCTCTTCGCCCACGTCGACCGGCAAACGGTGAGCTCCATCGTGCGCTCGCTCTCTGCGGAGTCGCACCCCGAAGGCAGGCTGATCATGGGGGCGGCGGACTCGGTCTCGAGCTTCCGTCTCGTGGTCGAAGGAAGGGTCAAGATCGTTCGCTCAAATTCCCACGACGGGCGCGAGCTGACGCTTTGGCTGCTGGGACCGGGAGACGGGTTCGATGTCGCAAGCCTGCTCGACGGCAGGCCGCACGCCGTGACCGCCTGGGCGCTCGATCACGTGCGAACTCTGGCCGGACCGATGGCCCTGTGGCGCGATTGGCTGGACGAGTCGCGGCTCCTGCGCCTCGCGGCTCACCGTTATGTCGGGCAGAAGCTGCGCGAAGTCGGCGATCTGGCCGGGGATCTCGCGCTGCACGACACCTCGGTGCGGCTTGCGCACCTGCTCCTGCGTCATTTCAGGAGGAAGGAAGACAATCTGCTGCGCGATCTGCCGCAGCGCGAGCTCGCCGCTCTGATCGGGTCGGTGCGGATCGTCGTCAGCCGCCATCTGGCGCAGATGAAGCGGCAAGGCATCGTCGAGCTGCGCGGCGGCGCGATACGCTCCGTCGACCTCAAGCGGCTCCTCGCGGAAGCCGAGTCCGAGCTCGCGCGCTCGGAAGCGAACGTCGGGCGCAAGGCCGCCGGGTTGCGGTCCGGCGGCTGCGAGTCCTGATCTGGCCTCCACGCTGTAACTCAGGTTACAGTATTGCCGGTTCGGCAACGGTAGACTCGGTTCAGGTTCCCCATACGCAAGGTTCGGCCCAGCCCGGCGGGGTCGCTTCGCCATGGCACTCATCCGCGTCGTACAAGACCTGTCCTTTGCGCGAGACCTGTCGGCGATCCAGGAGATCGTGCGCAGCGCGGCCCGCGCGCTGACGGGAGCCGATGGCGCGACACTGGTGCTGAGGGAGGGAAATGAGTGTCACTACCTCGACGAGGATGCCGTGGCGCCATTGTGGAAAGGCAAGCGGTTTCCCGTGCAGACCTGCATCAGCGGCTGGTCGATGCTGAATCGTCGTGCCGCGGTGATCCCCGACATCTACACCGACGCCCGGATCCCGATCGAAACCTATCGTCCGACGTTCGTGAAGAGCCTGGTGATCGTGCCGATCAGAAGCATCGAGCCCATCGGCGCAATCGGCAGCTACTGGGCCACCCCGCACGAGGCGACGCAGGAAGAGGTGCGAACTCTGCAGGCGCTCGCCGATGCCACCGCGCTTGCGTTGGAGAACGTGCGCAACTACGCGCAGCTCGAGCAGCGCGTCCAGGAGCGCACCCGGAAGCTCGAAGCCGCGCGCGAAGCCGCGCAGCAGGCGCGGGAGAGCGCCGAGCGGGCGCAGCGCGCCAAGAGCGGATTCCTCGCCGCTGCCAGCCACGACCTGCGCCAACCTCTGCAGAGCCTGGCGCTGCTCACCGGCACCCTTCGCCGGATGGTCACCCGCCCTGAGGCGCTGGAGGTGCTCGAGCAGCAGGAGCTCGCGGTCCGCACCGCCTCGCAACTCGTGAACGCGATACTCGACCTCACCAAGCTGGATTCGGGCGCCATCACGCCCGAGGTCAGCGATTTCGAGGCTGCCGGGCTGTTCGGCGAGCTGGGGCGGGAGTTCACCGTGCTGGCCGCCGACAAGGGCCTGGAGCTTCGGGTCGACTGCGGCGGCGGTACGATCAGGAGCGACCCCGCGCTGGTGGCTCAGATCCTGCGAAACCTGGTGTCGAACGCCATCAAGTACACTCGCGCCGGCAGTGTGACCCTGCTCAGCCTGCGCCATGGCGCAGGCACGCGGATGGAGGTGCGCGACACGGGCATCGGCATCTCGCGCGAGCACCTGCCCCACATCTTCGATGAGTTCTATCAGGTCGGAGCCGGTGCACGGGCGCAGCGCAGCGGCTACGGACTGGGCCTGAGCATCGTGACCCGCCTCGTCGATCTGCTGCGATTGAAGCTCGATGTCAGCTCCGAGCCGGGCCAGGGCTCGGTATTCTCGCTGGAGTTTCCCGCCGGTCCGGCACTCCTCACCCGCCCGCAGGGGCCTGAGGCGCCCGCGCGGCCCAACGGTGGGCGGCCGGCGGAGCGCAGGCGCGTGTTGCTGGTGGAAGACGACCGGAGCGTGCGCGAAGCCACCCGCCTGCTGCTCAGCGCCGAAGGCCACGAGGTGATGACGGCGGCATCGCCGGCCGAGGCGCTGAGGCATGCCGAAGCGTCCGGGGCGCCCGATCTGGTCATCACCGATTACCACCTGAATGCCGCGGCGACCGGCCTGGATGTCATTGCTCAGTTGCGCGGGAAGCTGGGCCGTGAGCTCAAGGTGATCCTGCTGTCCGGCGACACCTCGCCCTCGATCACCGGGCTGGTCCTGGACGAGCACATGCGGCTCGCCTGCAAGCCCGTCAATGCGGACCATCTGCTGCAGTTGATCTCGGAGCTGACCTCGGCGGTCCCGGGCCGCCACGAGCGGCGCGCATAGCGCCCAGCCGGGCGCGCTCGAAACCCGCCTCATCCGAGCGGGTTCGCGCTCCGCT
>DAHUXV010000111.1 GCA_027306985.1 Gammaproteobacteria bacterium
CTTCCGCACGCGCTCGCTGGAGGAAGTGCGCGAGATCGTCCGCCGCATGCGCGAGGACCTCTGGGAGGCGGTCGAGGCCGGCCGGCTCGCGCTGCCCATCGACCGCAGCTTCCCGCTCGACGCGGCGGCCGAGGCGCAGGCGCATATGCGCGCCAACGCGCATTTCGGCAAGATCGTGCTGACGATGTGAGCAGGAGTGGACTGGAGGCCGTCGTAAGATTTGCAGCGTAACTCATCCGCGTCACTCGCGCGAAGCGACGCGGCGCCTCCCGGCCTTGTGGCAAGCGACAAATGCTTTGACCACCTGATTGAAGAAACGCGGCGGCAGGAAGCCATAGTCGTAGCGATCGCTATTCGGGAGCTTGCGCAAGTCGTAGCCGGGCCAAAGAAATTCATTGCCTTCGGCGACGACGATCCATGAGCGATCGTCGTCAAGGCCGAGAT
This sequence comes from Gammaproteobacteria bacterium, assembly GCA_027306985.1. Classification (GTDB taxonomy): domain Bacteria; phylum Pseudomonadota; class Gammaproteobacteria; order Steroidobacterales; family Steroidobacteraceae; genus 13-2-20CM-66-19. Next base: position 445 of record DAHUXV010000111.1, read on the forward strand.
GCCGTTTGACGGGCAAGGGTATCTCGACGGCCGAGCCCGGATCGACCGGAGCGCTATGGGTGATCGGCAGGACGGTGACATTGATCTCGCCGTCCGCTTCGCGTTCGACCGCCAGGACGATGACACCGGGTCTGTCTTTGCGTCCCTCTTCCTGCCCGGCCCGATGTTCGCGGTGCCAGAGATAGGCATAGGAGATGACGAGGCCCGGTTCCGGGTTAGGAAGCGGCATGCCGCTCCGCTATTTCGGGTCGAGCATAGCATCGAGATGCTTGTGCCGCGCGTCCATGCGGGACGCGCCGACTGCCTTGACCTTTTCCCCGGGCAGTTCGGCGGTGGCGAAGCTGCGGCGGCTTTCCCGGAAGCGCTTGAACTCCTCATATTCATCCGCACCGACGAAATAGCCGGTAATCTGGCCATGACTCGACACGGCGACGGCCTCGCGTTGCGCGCGCATCCGGTACCGGCCGAAATTGCGGGTGAACTCAGAAGCCGGGACAGTCTTGGGCGTATCCATGGGTCCCTCTCTTTCCCCTCCCAATATACGTATTTCACGTGATTCGTGCAAGTCATGCAAATCGCACTTTTTCTAACCCCCGGCATAAAAGCTGGCGCCCGTTGATGACGTACGCGCTCGGCACTTGAGGTAGGAATCGTAGGCACCCGATTGGCGGGATCGATCAGCTTGTCGTCGTGAGCACCATAGCCCTAATCGCAGGTCTCGCCGTCCCACACGGTTGCCTCGCGCCATCCGAGCGCGGCCAGCTCGGCGGCGCGCAGCGGCGCCTCGGCCACGGAGAAGAACTCATCGAGTTGTGGCGGCTTTAGGGCTGTGCCGGCGAGCATCGCGTGGACCTGGCCGCGATGATGGACCTGGTGCTGGAACAGGTGCAAGAGCAGCCGATCGCGGCGCTCGACCTGGATCCGGGTGTCGCCGCGGTGGACGCACACCTCGCCGCTCAAGGAAACTTCGGTTAGCGCCTTGCACACGGCGATCAGGCGACGATCGACGGCCTCCTGCTCACGCTGCAGGGCCGCAACTGTGGCGCACGGCGTCGGATCGGCCCACGCTTTGGGTCCGAGCCGGCCGCCTTCCAGGCTGTCGACGTAGAACCAGTCGACGATCAGGATGTGGTTCAGCGTAGCCTTGATGGAGGGGAAGAAGCTCGTGCGCGACGCTTCGAGCTCCGCTTGCGTCAGTCGGGCGCACGCGGCGAGCAGGCGGTGGTTCGCCCAGCCGTTATTGTAGGCCATCGCGCGGAAGGTACCTGCTAGCGAAGCGGGCATGCTTCTCCTCCGGAGATCACGCAGCACGATGGCTCGGACGCGAGTCTACCCGATCTCGACGCCGCCGGCGATCGGTGCCGACTGGCCCCGGCTCCGGCCCGCCGCTCTCGCCGCGATTTGTCCGCCAGCCCATCGCGAAGCTCCTGCTCAGTCGCGTTGCCGCACCCTACGAAGCGGCGACGCGATGAACCAGGCGCCCCTCCCGGCTAGCCTCATCGGCTGCCCTCCTCACGGCATCAGCCACCAGGTCATGTCGTTCTGCTCCTGGCAGTCGGCGGTCGAGCCGTAGCCCTGCAGCGCGATCACCACGGCGCCGTCGATGCGGCGCGCTTCGTGCAGCGCGTCGAGGCAATCGGCGCGCGTGACGCCCCGGAGGCTGACCGCCACGGTCGGCCACAGCCGGGTGGTGTCGACAGCGACCTCGCTCTCGCGGAAGTGCCGCCGGATCGCCTGGCGCAGCGCCGGCGTCGGCTGCAGCACGAGCCGCGTGTGTAGCGCCGCCGCGGCGCCTTTGAGTTCGTGGCGCAGCGCCTCGCCATGCGGCGCAAACGCGCGGTAGACGCCGTACTCCGCCCCCCAGCTCAGCAGGATGGCAAGCACCAGCCATAGCAGCCGCGGCGCCCGCCGGGCCGCGGCGCGCAGCCGGGCGGACGAGGTGGCGGGAAGCTCGATCGATGTGGCGAACGACATGGCGTCGCTCCTCGTGCTCGGGCAACCAGGCTGACAGACGGACTATCTGGGGTGGGGCGCGGCGCGGCGGCTGTGATGCCGATCACACTCCCGACGCCGCCGCCGCGCGGGGGCGGCGCCGGTAGCCCGGAATGGGATTTCTTGGTAGGGTGCAGCCAACGATAAAACGGGGAGAGATCGAATGAGAGCCGTCCTGGTCACCGCCGCCCTGCTGCTCTGCCTGGCGCTCGCGCCCGCCCGCGCCGACGCGCCGATCGTGATCAAGTTCAGCCATGTGGTGGCGCCCGACACCCCCAAGGGCAAGGCGGCGGAGAAGTTCAAGGAGCTTGCCGAGGAACGCACCCACGGCCGGGTCAAGGTCGAAGTCTATCCCAACAGCCAGCTCTACAAGGACAAGGAGGAGCTGGAGGCACTGCAGCTCGGCGCGGTGCAGATGCTGGCGCCCTCGCTGAGCAAATTCGGCCCGCTCGGCATCCGGGACTTCGAGGCCTTCGACCTGCCCTTCATCTTCCCCTCGGTCGCGGCGCTGCGCCGGGTGACCGACGGCCCCATCGGC
>DAHUXV010000125.1 GCA_027306985.1 Gammaproteobacteria bacterium
GCTCGTGGTGGGCGTCATCGCGGGCGCTCTCGTCATTCCGCCGGTGCTCAATGTCGTCAATCATGCCTACGGCTTCCTCGGCGCACCGGGCGTCAACCCGGCGCACGCGCTGCCCGCGCCGCAGGCGGGACTGATCTCGGCGCTGGCGCAGGGCGTCATCCAGCACGACATCGACTGGAGCGCGCTCGGGATCGGCGCCCTCATCGGCATCGCCTGCATCGCCCTCGATGAGGTGCTGCGGCGCACGGTGACGGCGGTGCGCCTGCCCCCGCTCGCCGTGGGACTCGGGATGTACCTGCCGACCATGAGCACGCTCATGATCGTCGTGGGCGCGATCGTCGGCTGGGCGTTCAACCGGCGCGCCGCCCGCGGGCCGAGGCCGCAGGCCGAGCAGCAGCTCGGCGTGCTCCTCGCCTCGGGGCTCATCGTCGGGGAGGGCCTGCTCGGGGTCGTCTTCGCCTTCATCGTCGGCTTCTCGGGCAACCCGGCGCCGATCGCGCTCGTCGGCGCGCGCTTCGCGACCGCCTCGGTCTGGATAGGCGGCGCCGCGTTCGCCCTGATCGTGTGGCTCCTTTACCGTTGGATGTCGCGGCTCGCGCGCGCCTGACGCGCAGTGCCCGGATCCGGCGCCTCAGCCAGCGGCCCGGTGGCCGCTCACCTCCGCGCCGGTGCCGGCCGCCAGGCCCCCATAGGAGAAGAGGGCGAGCACCCCGAAAAGACCCATGAGCACGAGCGCCAGGCGGAAGTCGAACGGCGCGAGCCGCGGCGCGTGGCGCAGCAGGCGGCTGAAATTGAGCAGCAGCGCGGCGAGCGCGACCCCGATGCCGTTGGCGATCTGCTGGGCGAGCGAGGACAGGATGCTCGCCGGCGCGCGCTCCTCGGGGCCGATCTCGGCGAAGGTCGTGTAGGTCAGCGCCGAGAACTGCATCGAGCGGCTGGCGCCGGCGAAGAGGAGGATCGCGCCCGTCAGCAGCGCCGGCAGCCCCGGTGAGATCAGGGCGCAGGCGGCGATGCCGGCCGCGGCCAGTCCGCCGTTGACGATGAGCACCTTGCGCATGCCGAATCGCCTGACGATCGGGTTGGCCAACGCCTTCATGAGCAGGTTGGCCGCCATGTAGATGAGCAGGAGCAGCCCGGAATCGAGCGGCGAGAGACCGAATCCGACCTGGAGCATGAGCGGCAGGAGGAAGGGCGTCGCGCTGATGGCGGCGCGGGAGATGCCGCCCCCGGAGAAACAGGCGACCAGGAAGGCGCGCCGGCGCAGCGGATCGAGACTCACCACCGGCTCGCGCACCGAGGCGAGGTGGCGCACCGCGAGGAACCCGGCGATCGCGGCGGCGAGGAGGAGCCCGACCGCCGTGGGCACTTCGATCTGCCGTGCGCTCAGGACGTCGATGCCGTACGTGAGACAGCCGACCGCGGCCGCCAACAGCAGGAACCCCGCCAGGTCGAACGAGGCGCGCTCCTCGCTGCGGTGATTCGGGACTACCGCGAGGGCGAGCGCGACGGCGGCGATGCCGATGGGCAGGTTGATGTAGAAGATCCAGCGCCAGGAGGCGGCACTCGTGATGAAGCCGCCGAGCGGCGGCCCGATGACCGGCGCGAGCAGCGACGGCCAGACGAGCATCGACAGCGTCTGCATGAGCTCGCGCTTCTCGGAGTTGCGCAGCACGATCATCCGCCCGACCGGCGACATCATCGCCGCCATGCCGCCCTGCAGCAGGCGCCAGGCGATGAACTGCGCGAAGCCCGATGCGAGCCCGCAGGCCATGGAGGCGACGGTGAAGAGCGCGATCGCGGCACAGAAGAGATTGCGCGTGCCCAGGCGGTCGGCCAGCCAGCCGCTCGCCGGAATGCACACCGCCGCGGCGAGCGCGTAGGCCGTGATGCCCTCGCTCAGCCGGCTCGCGGCGATCGCGAAGCTCTGCGCCATCGCGGGCAGGGCCGTCACGATGATCGTGCCGTCGAGGTTCTGCATGAACTGCGCGCAGGCGACGATGAGCGCAATCCGCATCGCGGGCCGCGCGATCGCGGCCCTGAGCTCACGGAGGGGGGACATCCCTCGATTGTAATGGATCAGCGGCTGCCGATCTGCGCCGCGATGCGGTCGGCGAGCCGGCCGAGGAGCGTGCTCATGGCGGCGGCCTCGCCTTGCGCGGAGGGCGCGGCGGCCGTGGTGAGATGCTCGCCGCGGCTGAGGACCGGACGGGCGTGCTCGCCCTGCAGCAACGTCCAATCGGCATCGAGCACGACTTCACCGCCCTGCGGCTGGAAGGTGAGGATATCGACGACCAGGCCGCGTGCGCCGGCGGGCGCGGGCGCATCGGGCGCCACCACCATGCCGGCCGGCAGGCGCCGTGCCAGGTCCTGAGTCAACACCCTGCGGATCGTGGCGCCGAGATCCCCGGCCCAGCGGTCCTGGGAGGAGATCTCGAGCTGGTTGCCGCTCAGCCCGCGCACCATCGAGCTGCGATCGAGCGCCGGCGGAATGTGCACCGCGTCGACCTTGAGCGGCGCGCGCTCGCGGGCCGCGCCGGCGGGCGCACCCGGGGCCACCGGCTCGAGCGTGAAGAAGCGCGTGGGCGGACTCGAGGCGCAGGCGGCCAATGTCAGGACCAGGAGCGCGGGGAGCAACCGGTGAGTGATGGGGCAGCTCCTGTCCGCCCGCGGATGAGCGCAGGCGAGCGCCGCCCCGAGGCTGCGGCCGGTGGTCTTCTCGAGATCGGTCCTGCAGCGGATGCAGACGGCCGTATCACGCCGCGGCAGGCGCGGAATTTCCTCCAGAGTTCCGCATTCGGGACAGGCGATGGTCACGCCGTCTGCGAGTAGCAACAGTGATTCCCGGCCCCGATCCGCACGGCCGAGGCGCCGCTCGCGATCCGCGGGACGACGTTGTTGCCATGCTAGAATAAGCGGACCTTGGGGGGCTTGGAAGGGCCGGGGGCTGCATGCAGCCGTATCTCCTCGCGCCGCACGTGTATCCGTGCGTCAGCGGGCAACACGTGGTCCTCATGGACCTGGAGCGCGACAAGTATGTCGCCGTCGAGCCCGCACATCGCCTCGCCACCTGGGTGCGCGGTTGGCCCGTCGTGGCGGAGCAGGCGGCGGCTGCATACAACGCGGACGTTGAGCCGGACGCTCTCGTCTCGCAGATGCTCGCTCACGGGATGCTCGTGACCGATCCCTACGTCGGCAAGCCGGCCGTTCCCGTCGTGACCGTTCGCCCGCAGCGCAGCCTGATCGAGCTCGACCTCGATGGACGCCCGCAGGCGAGCGCCGCGCAGCTGTGGCGGTTCGGCGGCTGCTGCCTGCGGGCACAGGTCTCCCTGAAGCTGCGTCCCATCCAGTCGGTCGTCGAGGCGATGCGCGAGCGCAAGGCGCGGCACGCGGCGCGCGGCGCGCAGGCGGCCGAGGCCGATCCCGTCCGCCTGCGGGCGCTCGTCACCGGGTTCGCGCGCCTGCGGCCGCTCTTCTACACGCTGCGCCGCGCCTGCCTGCTCGACTCGCTGACGCTGATGCATTTCCTCGGCGCCGAAGGCATTCATCCCGACTGGGTGTTTGGAGTCAAGACCGATCCGTTCGACGCCCACTGTTGGGTTCAGCAGGGCGAGGTCCTGCTGAACGACGTGCCGGACCGGGTCCGGCAGTACGCGCCCATCATGATCGTGTAGGACCTCATGTTCCGCTATGTGGCTTTCGTGTGGGACGATCAGGACGCCGCGGCCCGCGAGTGCGCGCGCGCCCTGTTGGATCGCCACTCGGCGGCGGGCGAGGGCTGGCGCGTGGGGCTGCGGGGCAGGGGCGTGGAGGTGCGCCACGCGGGAGCCGATGCCGAGGCGTGCATCGCCCACGGGCTCGCCGAAGGCGACGGCGTCGTCCTGGGCACCCTGTTCGCGCGCTCGCCGGAAGGCGTCTCGACGCCGGCGCCGCGGCCGCTCGGGGCGGCCGCCAGCCGCGCGATGCTCGACAGCAACGGCCGCCACCTCATCGAGAGCGTCTGGGGACGCTACGTGGCGTTCCTGCACGATGCGCAGGCGCGCGTGACCTGGGTGCTGCGCGACCCCACGGGCGGGCTGCCCTGCTATCTGCTGCGCTGGCGCGCGGTCGACATCTACTTCTCCCGCATCGACGATGTGCTCGCGCTGCTCGATGCGCCGCTCGGGGTCAACTGGCCCTATCTCATCGCCTCGGTCTGCTTCCTGCGGGAGCATTGCGCGGCAACCGCCCTGCGCGAGGTCACGCAGGTGCTCGCCGGGCAGTGCGTGGAGATTCGCGCCGGCGTCGCGAAGCGGCACTTCTACTGGGATCCGCTGCGGATCGCCGGCACCGAGGCGATCGAGGATCCGGCCGCGGCCGTCGCGGCGATGCGGCAATGCGTGCGCGACGTCGTGCATGCGTGGGCGTCCCGCTACGAGCACCTGCTGCTGTCGCTCTCCGGCGGGCTCGATTCCTCGATCGTGCTCGCCTGCCTGAAGGATGCGCCCTCGAGCCCGCGCCTCACCTGCTTCCACTACTACCCTCTGGGGGCCGACCTCGACGAGCGCGCCTTCGCGCGCAGCGCCGCGCAGAAGGCGGGCCTGGAGCTGATCGAGCGCCCGCGCGACTCGTCCTTCAGCCTGCAGCCGCTGCTCACCGTGCAGCGGGCGCCGGAGCCGACCAACTATCCGTATTTCCTCGAGCACAGCCGGCACGAAGCCCAGCTCGCCGCCGAGCTCGGCGCCGCGGCGCTGGTCATCGGGTACGGGGGCGATCAGCTCTTCTACCAGGAGCGCGCCGAATGGGCGGCCGGGGATTTCCTGCACCGCCGCGGACCCCGGCCCGGGGTGCTGCGGGTGGCGCTCGATGCGGCGCAGATGGATCAGATCTCCATCTGGCACGTGCTGCGCGAGGCGGCCTCGGGCTATCTGCTGCACCGGCGCTGGAGCCTTCTGCAGGAGGCGGGGCGGATGCGCCCGCTCCTCGTGCCGTCGGTGATCGAGCAGGCGCGGCGAAGCGCCGAATTCCTGCACCCGCTGCTGCGCCATCCGCGCGGCGCTCCGAGCGGCAAGCTGTGGCACGCGCACCAGCTGAGCCAGCCGTACGACTTCTACGATCCGCTCGGGCGCGAGGGCGATGCGCAGCGGATCTCGCCGCTTTACTCCCAGCCCCTCGTGGAGCTGTGCCTGCGCATCCCGGTCTACGTGCTGACCCACGGCGGCTGGGACCGCGCCGTGGCGCGCCGGGCGTTCTACGACGACCTGCCCCCCGAGATCCGCAACCGCCGCCACAAGGGCGGCATCGAGGAGCACCTGCGGCTCACCCTGGAGCACAATCGCCCGTTCCTGCGGGAGCTGTTGTTGGATGGCGCGCTGGTCCGGGAAGGCATCGTCGACCGCGCGCGGCTGGCGGAGGTCCTCTCCGGCAGGGCGACGCGCATCGGCACGGGCGCGAGCGAGCTTCTGGAGTACGCCGGGATCGAGGCCTGGCTGCGCCGCTCGGCGCAGACCCTGCCGCGCGCGGCCGCCTAGGCAGGCCCGTCCCCCCGCCGGCCGGCATGGGGGGGATTTCATCCTGCAGCGCATTTACTGGCTAGAGGGATTAGGGATTTGGAAGAGATCGACATGGGTGAGGTCAAGCGCTTTCCCCGATCCGGAAAGCCCGACGAGTTCGTCGAGCGGTTGTGCCGGGCGCACGAGGCACAACTGCTGGCCTATCTCACCCAGATGCTGGGCAGGCCGGAGGTCGCACGGGAGGTGGCGCAGGACACCTTCGAGAGACTGCACCGGATGTACCGGCCCGAGCAGGTGCTCTTTCCCCGGGCGATGCTCTTCAAGGTGGCGACCAATTTCGCGCTGATGCACCTGCGGCGGCGGCGTCTCGAGAGCGCGATGATCACCGGCGCGGCGGGGATGGAAGAGGTACCCGACCACCGCATGGGGCCGGACCGGCAGGCGATGGCGGATCAGATCGGGCAACACTTGACTAACGTAATCAGAGAGTTGCGACCCAATCTTCGCAATGTTTTCGTGATGGCGCACGTGCAGGGCAAGCCCCGCAAAGAGATCGCCGCCACGCTCGGCATCACCGAGAAGCGCGTCGACAAGCGCATGACCAGGGCGCTCAAAGCCTGCCGCGAGCGACTCGCCTCTCAGGGCATCGACCTGGCGGAGGTCGATTGAGCCGCCCGCGGCGAATCCAGGCGGCACTCGCCCGCGTGCCGGTCCCCGCGGGGGCGCGGCGTGCGGCGCATGCCGCACCGGGCTTGCGCGAAGCGTGGAATGCGCAGCGCAATGGGCCCCGGAGGGTGGGGCATTGAGCTTCTGGAAGAGATTCGAGCGGCGCCGCACCCGCACGCTCGCGGCCGCGTGGCACACGCGCATCGGCCGGGGGCTGACGGATGCGGAGCGGCGCAGGTTCGAGCTGTGGATCAACCGGCCCGACAACGCCCGGGAGTTCCGCGCGCAGCGGGCCGTGCTCGATGGGGCGAGTGAGCTCTACGGACCGCATCGGGCCGCGGTCCTGAACAGCATCGCGCAGACGCAGCCGGCGTCGCCCTGGTTTGCGTCGGGCTCGGTATGGGCGTCGGGCGTCGCGGCGGCCGCGGTCATCCTGACGCTCGCGGTCGCATGGTCGGCCCTTCGCAGCGAGGGCTATCTGTCGCGGACGTACCAGACGGCCACGGGGCAAATCCGCAACGTGGTCCTCCCCGACGGCAGCGTCGTGGGTCTCAATACCCAGACGGAGCTCGAGTGGGTCGGGAGCCCGCGCAACCGGCGGGTGCGCCTGATCCGCGGCGAGGCGTACTTCGAGGTCGTGCACGATCCCAGCCGGCCCTTCCGCATCCTGCTTGCCCACAGTCAGGTACAGGTGCTCGGTACGCGTTTCGACGTCTACCAGATGGCCGACGGTGACGTCCGCGTCAGCGTCATCAGCGGCACGGTAGGCATCGAGGGGATGGAGTACGGCTCGGGCTCGCCGGCGGCCTGGAGCAGGCGCCTGACCTCCAACCAGCAGATCGAATACTCGCCGGAGGGTCTCGTCGCTTACGTGCACAGCGTCGCGGCGCCGAAGGTCATCCGCTGGCGTCAGGGGATGTTGGAGACTCAGGGTGAGCCGCTCTCGGCTCTCGTCAGCGATCTGAGCCGCTACACGACCGAGCGCATCGTCATCGCCGATCCGCGCGCCGCCGCTGAGAAGGTGGGCGGCGCGTTCAGCATCCGCAACGTCAACGACACGCTCGATCGGCTCAGTCGGATTGCTCCCGTCACCGTCACCCACGAGGACGGGGAAGTCGTCCTGGGCTACCGGCCGGATCCTGCCGGCCCGAGATCGGCAACCCGCTGAGCGCCGGGTTGCACGACGATTCGATTTGGATCATCACAACTACAGAGGATTACCAGTATGTTGATTCTTACAAGGCGTGTGGGTGAGACCGTCATGATCGGCGACGATGTCACCATCACCGTGCTCGGGGTCAAGGGCAATCAGGTGCGGGTCGGGATCAATGCGCCGAAGAGCGTCGCGGTCCATCGCGAGGAGATCTACGAGCGCATCAAGAGAGAGCACGCCGCCGAGACCGCGGAACAGCAGAAGACCGGCTTCGCTGCGCCTCCGCCCGCCTGAGGGAGGGGATTGCGCAAGGCCCCCTGGCCTCGGGGGGCCCGATCCCACGGCTTCGACCTGGGAGGCTGCTTTGAGGTCGTCCTGGCGCCTGCCTCGCGCGACGCCTCCCCGGGATGCTACAATATGTAAAACTACGCCGCGCCCGAGGCGATACAAAGAACAATGCGGTACCAGCACTCGAGGGAAGTAAGCGCCGAAATCCTGCGCCGGGCGCTGCAGCTCATGTCGCTTCACAAGGCCGGCTACCACCCGGTCAGCTACGCGGTGTGGTACGAGCACGCCGCGGACCTCAATCCCGCCCTGACCCAGGAGCTGGGCAAGCTCCTCGCCGCCGGCACGCTGCTCGCCGACGCCGACATCTGCAGGCTCCACGCCCTGCACATCGCCGGGCGCGACGTGCAGGCTTTCGAGCTCGCCCAGAGCGAGCTGCGCGAGGTGCTCGGCGAATCGGAGAAGCAGGCCGCCCACGCGGAGCGGTCGATCAAGCGCTTCACCGTGAGTCTGGACGATGCCATCCACGACGCGCCCCCGGACGGGCAGATCGCCGGCGCGCTCGCCGAGAGGGTGGGCAGAGTGCTCGCGGAAGGCTCCCAGCTGCAGAGCGTTCTCGGTGCGCTGCACCAGCAGCTCGCGCGGCAGCGCCAGGAGGTCGAACACGTCATGGAGAGGCTGGAGCGCGCCCAGAACGAGTCGCTGCGCGATCCGCTCACCGGCCTGAAGAACCTCCACGGGCTGCGCCGTGCCGTCGAGGCGCGCGACGGCGACGGGCTCGCCGGCGCCGCCTTCCTCGCCGCCGACATCGATAACTTCAAGCGCATCAACGACACTTACGGGCATGTCATCGGCGATAAGGTGCTGGCCAAGGTCGCCGAGGTCCTGCGCGAGCATCTGACGGACGAGGACATGGCCGCGCGCCTGGGCGGTGATGAGTTCGTGATGCTGCTGCCCGGCAAATCCCTCGGCGCGGCCGCCGCGCTCGCCGAGAGGATTCGCGTCACCGTCGCGAGCACCGTGATCACGCGCGCCGACGGAATGCAGTACCCCGGCGCGGTGACGCTGTCCATCGGCGCCGCCGTCGGCGAGCCCGCAGACACGCTGGAATCGCTGCGCCACCGCGCCGATGAAGCGCTGTACGACGCCAAGGAGAGCGGCCGCAATCGCGTCGCGCTCGCGGGAGACGGAAACGGTACGTGATTTGCTCCGCTGCCCCACCCATCTCGCTCAAGGGGCAAGCTCATGTCACCACGACGCCAGTCGAAGACCCGCTCCCGCTCCGCCGGCCGCACGAGCGGCTCGCGAGCCCGCAAGAGCGCCGGCCGCGGCAGCTCTCACTCCCGCTCCGCGCGCGCCAGCACCGGCACCCGCCGTGCCGCCTCCGCCCGTTCCGGCCCGCGCGGCGGCCGCGCTTCCGCCGCGGTGAAGCTGTTGAAGCAGGATCACCGCGCCGTCGCGCAAGCGCTCGAGGAGTTCCGGTCCGCCGAGCGCGATGAGAAGCAGACCCTCGCGCGGCGCATCTGCAGGATGCTCACGGTGCACTCGCAGATCGAGGAGGAGCTCCTCTACCCGGCCGCCCGCGATGTGCTGGACGTGGGCGATGCGCACCTCGTGGCCGAGGCGCGTGTCGAGCATGCCTCCCTCAAGGACCTCATCCGCCAGATCGAGGATCGGGAGCAGATGGACGAGCAGTACGAGGCCAAGGTATGGGTCCTCGGTGAGTACGTGAAGCATCACGTCGGCGAGGAAGAGCACGAGCTCTTCCCGCGGCTCGAGCGCTCCGCGCTCGATCTGCAGGCGCTCGGCGAGCGGCTCGAGGAGCGCAAGAGAGAGCTCATGGGCGAGCAGATCGGGCCCTTTGGTTACGGGCAGGGAATGCGCGAGGAAGAGGAGGAGAGCGCCATTGCGAGCGGCCGCTCGCGCGGCGGCCGCAGTCACCGTCCGGCGTCACTGCACGCCCGCCGACATTAGCCTCGACGCCAAGCCTTAACGCCGGCACACAAGGACGTGCCCCGCCGCCGCGGGGCGAGGCGGTGCTCTCAGCGAAGCACGGCTTCGCTCCGCCGAGCGAGCTTTGGGCAAAAACCACGCGTTTTGCCCAAAGCGGCGCTCGGCCGCGCGGCAGATCCGGGTCCCGCGCATTGATAATCACTAACACTCGGTGACGTTCACCGCCAGACCTCCCTGCGAGGTCTCCTTGTAGATCGTCGACATGTCGGCGCCGGTCTGGCGCATGGTCGCGATGACGTGATCGAGCGAGACCTTGTGCGAGCCGTCGCCGCGCATCGCGAGCCGCGCCGCGTTGATCGCCTTCACCGCGCCCATGGCGTTGCGCTCGATGCAAGGGATCTGCACCAGGCCGCCGATCGGATCGCAGGTCAGTCCCAGGTTGTGCTCCATGCCGATCTCCGCCGCGTTCTCGATCTGCTCATTGCTGCCCTGCAACGCCGCGACCAGTCCGGCGGCCGCCATGGAGCAGGCGACGCCGACCTCGCCCTGGCACCCCATCTCAGCGCCGGAGATCGATGCATTGCGCTTGTAGAGCATGCCGATGGCGGCGGCGCTCAGCAGGAAGCGGATGACCCCTTCGTCGCTCGCTCCGGGCTCGAAGCGGCGGTAGAAATGCAGCACCGCCGGGACGATGCCCGCGGCGCCGTTGGTCGGAGCCGTGACCACGCGGCCGCCGGCCGCGTTCTCCTCGTTGACGGCGAGCGCGAAGGCGTTGACCCAGTCCATGGCATCGAGCGGAGTCGGCGTGCCGTTCTCGGTGAGGACACGGTAGAGCTTCGGCGCGCGGCGGCGCACCTTGAGCGGCCCCGGCAGCACGCCGCTCTGGTGAAAGCCGCGCTCGACACAGTCCTGCATCACGCGCCAGAGGCCGAGCACGCCCTCGCGCACCTGCCGCTCCTGCGCCCAGGCGCGCTCGTTGGCGAGCATGAGCTCAAAGAGCTCGAGGCCGTTCTCGCGGCACAGTGCCAGCAGCTCGGCGGCGGAGTTGAAAGGGTAGGGCGGCCGCGGCCTCTCGGTCGCCTCGCGCGCCTGCTCCTCGCCGCCGCGGACGATGAAGCCGCCGCCGATCGAGTAGAAGTCCTCCTCGCGCAGCGCCCCGCCGCCGGCGTCCGCCGCGCTGAAGCGCATGCCATTGGGATGCCCCGGCAGGCGCTCCGTGCGCAGCAGCAGCAGGCGCTCCTTCTCGTCGAAGTCGATCTCCCGCCGGCCGAGGAGGCGGATGCGATGGCTCGCACGGATGCGCTGCAGCGTCGGCTCGATGCTGTCGGGGTCGACGGTCTCGGGGTCCGCGCCCTCGAGTCCGACGAGCACGGCGCGGTCCGTTCCGTGGCCGAGGCCCGTCAGAGCGAGCGAGCCGTACAGGCGCGCCGTCAGCTGTTGCGTTGCCGGCAGGAGCCCGTCGCGCTCCAGTCCCAGGACGAACTCGCGCGCCGCGCGCATCGGTCCCATGGTGTGCGAGCTCGACGGCCCGATGCCGACCTTGAAGATATCGAAGACGCTGAGGGACATTCTGCAAAAACCTCTCGCCGGGCGCCGTGGGGCCTCGCCGGCAGACTGATGGGACATGGGCGCGATTATCGGCCAACCGCGAGCGGCCCGCGCATTCGGATGCCGGTACGCTCAGCCTCTGCCGCGGAGGCGCCGCAGTTCCTTCCGCTGATGCTTGTCTGGACGCTCGTCAGGGCGCGGCGTCATGGCAGAAGCGAGGCGCATCCGCTGCGCATGTTGCTCACGGCGTTCGCGGCTGGCGTCTGTCTCCGTGTAGCACCCCACGGCCAGTTTGGCAGGTCCGCGGCGCTCGGGAATCGCGGCGACGAGGCACTCGAAATCGACGGCGCCGCGATTGAAGGTCACGATGTCGCCCGGCCGCACGCTGTGCGCCGCCCGTACGCGAGCGCCGTTGACGTGCACCTTGCCCCCGCTGACGGCGTCCGCGGCGAGCGATCGGGATTTGAACAGGCGCACGCCGAACAGCCAGCGGTCGATGCGAGCCGCACCGGGGGCGCCGCCGGGCCGGTCCGCATCGTCGGGCTCGTGCGCGCGGGCCATGAGACCTCAGGAGACGCGCCGGCCGGCCTTGACGACCGAGCGGCAGGGATTGAAGCCGGTCCAGTACCCGAGCTCTTCCAGCTCGCCGATGCTCCAGACGATGAAGTCCGCCGCCTTGCCCGCGGCGAGCGTGCCGCGCTCCTCCTGCAGCCCGAGGGCGCGGGCGGCATTGCGGGTCACGCCCGCCAGCGCCTCCTCGCACGTCAGGCCGAAGAGGCGCGTCGCCATGCTCATCGCGAGGAGGAGCGAGCTGCCGGGCGCCGAGCCCGGATTGCAGTCCGTGGCGATGGCCATGTCCGCGCCCGCCGCGCGCAGGGCGGTCACGGGCGGCTTGCGCGTCTCGCCCAGGCAGAAGAACGCCACCGGCAGCAGCACCGCCACGGTGCCCGCGGCAGCCAGCGCCTGCGCCTCCGCCGTGCCGGAGTGCTCCAGATGATCGCAGGACAGAGCGCCGCGGCGGGCGGCCAGGAGGCTTGCCCCCTGGTTCGAGAGCTGCTCGGCGTGCAGCTTCACCGGGACGCCCGCACGGGCGGCGGATTCGAACAGAGTTTCCGCCTGTTCCGTGCTGAAGCCGACATTATCGCAGAAGATATCGACAGCATCCACCAGGCCCTCGGCGCGCAGCCGCGGCAGCCATTCGCGCCCTATTACATCTATATAGGCGTCCGCCCGACCCGCGTATTCCGGCGGCAGGGCGTGGGCGGCGAGTAGAGTCGTGCTGATCGTGACCGGCAAGGCATGCGCGAGCGATCTTGCGACCCGCAGCATCTTGGCCTCGTCTTCCAGGGTGAGGCCGTAGCCTGACTTGATCTCGACCGTGGTGACCCCTTCCGCGAGCAGCGCCTCGAGCCGCGGCAGACTCTCGTCGAAGAGCTGCTGCTCGGAGGCGGCCCGCACGGCGCGCATGGTCGCGAGGATCCCGCCGCCGGCGCGGGCGATCTGCGCGTAGGAGCGGCCGCGGAGCCGCTCGGCATACTCCGCGGCCCGGCTGCCGGCGAAGACCAGGTGGGTATGGCAGTCGATGAGCCCCGGGGTCACCCAGGCGCCCTGCAGGTCGTGCGACTCGTCCGGCCGGTACTCGCCGGGCCGCTCGCGCTCCGGGCCGACCCACTCGATCCGCCGTCCCCGCGTGAGGATGGCGCCCTGCTCGAAGCGCGTCATCGACGCGTCGCAGCAGGCGATTCGGCCGTTTCGCCAGAGGTGCAGGGTCTCGACCATCGCGGAATAGTACTGGAGCCGTCGCAAAAGCGTTCCACTGGCGATGCCGTTTGGGTACAATCGCCGCCCCCGCGGGCCTCGGCCGTGGGGAGCGGAGGGGCAGGGGGACAACGACGTGCCGGCCCGCCGACAGTTTGAAGAGCCAGAAAGCCCCCCCAAGGGGCTTTTTGTTTTTTGGACGGGCCTCACGGCCCTTTTGTTTTTTGAAGGCCGCTCAGGATCACAGGGAGAGATCCTGGACGACGAAGGTGGTCCGTAGGGCACGACGCAGGTTGCATCGTGCCGGCAGGCCACGGCCGTTTCGGAGTTATCGCGACCATGTCCGCAACCTTGCGAGAGCGGCTCATCGCCCTCATCGAGCCCCTCGTCGGGGGGCTGGGCTACGAGCTCGTGGAGCTCGAGCATACGTCAAGCCGCGGTAGTGCCATGGTGCGGCTCTTCATCGATCGCGCCGAGGGAGTGGGGCTGACGGATTGCGAGCGGGTGAGCCGGGAAGTCTCGGCGCTGCTCGATGTCGAGGACCCGATTCCCACCGCGTACAGGCTCGAGGTCTCCTCGCCGGGATTCGACCGGGTGCTGCGCGTGCCGGCGCATTTCGCGCGCTTCGTCGGCTCGCGGGTGTCCGTGGAGCTCGCCGCGCCGCGCGAAGGGCGGCGCCGCTACACCGGCACGCTGCTGGCGGCGGACGAGGTCGGCATTGCGCTCGAGGTGGACGGGCAGCGGGTCCCGGTGAGGTTTGCAGAGATCGGTAAGGCCAGGCTGACGGGTGAGGCTGACGGGCCAGGCTCGCGGGGTGTTAGCGGTGGCCACAAAGAAGCTGGCGAGAGGTGACAGTAGTGAACAAGGAAATCCTGATGGTCGTCGACGCGGTCTCGAACGAGAAAGGCGTCGACAAGGAAGTGATCTTCGAGGCGCTCGAGGCGGCTCTGGCCTCGGCTACCCGCAAGAAATACGGCGAAGAGTGGGATGCGCGCGTCGCCATCGACCGCAAGAGCGGCGACTACGAGACCTTCCGCCGCTGGAAGGTGTTTGCCGACGACTCGACCGAGCTCGAGGCGCCGGAGCGCGAGCTGCGCCTGGACGATGCGCGCGAGATCGACTCCAAGGTCCAGATCGGCGGCTTCGTCGAGCAGCCGATGGAGTCGGTGCAGTTCGGCCGCATCGCCGCGCAGCAGGCCAAGCAGGTCATCGTGCAGAAAGTGCGCGAGGCGGAGCGCCAGCAGGTCGTGGATGCGTACCGTGACCGCGTGGGCACGCTCGTGAGCGGCGTCGTCAAGCGCGTCGACCGCAATGGCATTTTCGTCGACCTCGGCTCCAACGCCGAAGGCTTCGTTCCGCGCACCGACATGATTCCGCGCGAGCAGGTGAAGGCCCAGGACCGCATCAAGGCGTTCCTCAAGGAGGTGCGCTCGGAGCTGCGCGGGCCGCAGCTTTTCCTGACGCGCACGGCGCCGGAGTTCCTGATCGAGCTCTTCAAGCTCGAGGTGCCGGAGGTCGGCCAGGGGCTCATCCAGATCCTCGCCGCCGCCCGCGACGCCGGCGTGCGCGCCAAGATCGCGGTGCGCAGCAACGATCCGCGCATCGATCCGGTGGGCGCCTGCGTCGGCATGCGCGGCTCGCGCGTGCAGGCGGTCTCCAACGAGATCGCCGGCGAGCGGGTCGACATCATCCCGCACGATGAGAATCCGGCGCAGTTCGTCATCAACGCGATGTCGCCGGCGGAAGTCATGTCGATCGTGATGGACGAGGATTCCCACAGCATGGACATCGCGGTCGCGGAGGAGAAGCTGTCGCAGGCGATCGGCCGCGGCGGCCAGAACATCCGCCTCGCGAGCCAGCTCACCGGCTGGGAGCTCAACGTCATGACCGAGTCCGACGCCGAGGCGAAGAGCGACACGGAGGCCAAGTCGCTGGTGCAGATGTTCATGAAGCAGCTCGACGTCGATGAGGACGTCGCCACGATCCTCGCGCAGGAGGGGTTCTCCACGATCGAGGAGATCGCCTACGTGCCGCAGGGCGAGCTCGCTTCGATCGAGGAGTTCGACGAGGCGATCGTCAAGGAGCTGCGCAATCGGGCGCGCGACGTCCTGCTGACGCAGGCGATCGCGAGCGAGGAGACGCTGGATCAGTCGATGCCGGCGGATGACCTGCTGCTGCTCGAGGGACTGAGCCCGGATCTCGCGCTGGCGCTCGCGCGCCGCGGCGTGCGCACCCGCGAGGACCTCGCGGAGCAGTCGGTGGAGGATCTTAAGGACATCGAGGGGCTGCCTGCCGAGCAGGCAGGCAAGCTCATCATGACGGCCCGGGCCCACTGGTTCGAGGCGGGTCAGGCCTGAGGAGGATTCGAGAAGTATGGCGGAAGTGACGGTTTCCCAGTTTGCCGAGGTCCTGAAGGTCCCGGTGGATCGGCTGCTCGTGCAGCTCGATCAGGCCGGTATCAAGGTCCAGGGGCCCGACGACCGCATCAGCGATGATGCGAAGCTCGAGCTGTTGACGCACCTTCGCCGCAGCCACGGCGCCGGCGCGGAGAGCGAGCGCGACGCCGCGCCGCGCCGCATCACGCTCAAGCGCAAGACGCAAAGCGAGCTGAAGCTCGCGAGCGCCCAGGGGCGCGCGCGCACGGTGAGCGTCGAGGTCCGCCAGAAGCGCACCTACATCAAGCGCGACGTGCTCGAGGAGCAGGCGCGCCACCAGCAGGACGAGATCGACCAGAAGCGGCGCGAGGCCGAGGAAGTCGCGCGCCGCGAGAGCGAGCGCATCGAGGCCGAGCGGCGCGAGCGCGAGCGGCTGGAGGCGGAGAGCCGCCGCCGCATCGAGGAGGAGGAAGTCGCCCGCCGCCGTGCTCAGGACGAGGCGCGCCGCCTCGCCGAGGAGCGGGTCCGCGAGGAGGAGCAGCGTCGCGAGCGCGAGGAGCAGCAGCAGCGCCAGGCGCAGGAGCGCCGGACGGT
>DAHUXV010000147.1 GCA_027306985.1 Gammaproteobacteria bacterium
TCGTCATGGCTCATCCCGGACGCGCGCGCGCCGCGGCGACGGGCGCTCCGGCCGTGAGCTGTGCGAGTCTGGCCACTTTGAATCTCCGCGATACGCGGATCCTGGGCGTGACGCATCACCCTGCGTCGTCCACGCTGCCCGGGTACTGCAACGTGGTGGGGGTGATCGGCGAGAGGGTCAGCTACCAGGATCCGGATCATTTTACCTACGGGACCGTCTTCGAGCTGAACCTTCCGGACGCGTGGATCGGCAACTTCGAGGAGATGGGCGGGGGCGGGCTGGACGGCAGCGTCAGCAACCCGACTGGCTTCTTCGGAACCGAGCTGGCTCAGGGATGGGCCGTTGCAAGCGATGATGGCGGCCACGAGAATCCGCCGGCCGCGTCGTATGCGCCGCCGAGCGGCGTGACCTGGGCGGACGAGGACGACAACGCCGGGGGCAGCGGACATTTCGGGATCGACGAGCAGGCCCGGGAGGATTATGGATTCAACGGAGTCCTCCAGACCACCCTGATATCCAAGCAGATCCTGCGGCATTACTACGGCGATGAGCCGCAGCATTCGTATATCTCGGGCTGCTCGAACGGCGGCCGGGATGCCATGTTGGCCGCGGAGCGCTTCCCGACGCTGTTCGACGGCGTCTTCGCGGAAAATCCCGGCTTCAATCTCCCTCAGGCGGCGATCGCGGAGGCCTGGAATGAGCAGGCGCTCGCCCCGCTCGCGACCTCGAAGGACGCGAACGGCGAGCCCGACCTGAGCACGACCTTCTCGAACGCCGATCTCGAAGTGGCATCGGCGGCGGTCCTGAGCGCGTGCGACCGGCTCGATGGCCTGGTCGACGGCATCGTCGACGACTTCACCGCATGCACGAACCGCATCGTGTACCCAGCCCTGAGCCGCTTTACCTGCGGACCCGGTCAGGCGCCGCACAGCGGCACTTGCCTCACGGCCGCGCAGGTCGCGGCGCTGAAGAGGATCTTCGCGGGGCCGCGCAACTCGGCCGGCAAGCCCCTCTACTCGAGGTGGTACTGGGATGCGGGCATCTGGGATCCGCCGACGGCGGGGCCGGCGCTGGGATGGCAGGCCTGGAACGTGGCCTTCTTTGGCAATCCCGCGTACAACACCGCGGCCAATCTCACGCTGGGGGCCGCCGCGATCCCCATGGTCTTCACGACCCCGCCGGTGGTCACGCCGGTGAACGGACCGAGCTCGCAGGAAGGGTTCGTGCTGTCGTACAACTTCGATACGGATGCACCGAAGATCTTCGCGACGGCCCCTGGCTACCCCATGAGCTCGATGCAGTTCATGGGGGCCACATCGACGGATCTGGGGGCTTTTCAGCGTCACGGCGGTCGGATGATCATCCTGGACTCGGTGAACGATGGAATCTTCTCCGGCGCCGCCCTCGTGAAGTGGTACGAGAAGCTCCTGGCCGAGGATCGAGACGCTCGCGGCCACGTGCGTCTGTTCATGGTGCCGAACATGGCGCACTGCGGCGGCGGACCCGCGACCACGAGCTTCGGGGCCAATGCGCTGGCCGCCCTGACGCGCTGGGTCGAGCAGGATCGACCGCCGCGCCGGATCATCGCGGCCAATACGGACCGGGTCTCGCCCTTTCCCAGCGGCGGCCTGTTCGATCCCCGGGTGGCGGAGAATTTCCCGACCGGCGGCACGCGACCTCTTTGCCCGTTCCCCCGGCAGAGCCGCTACCAGGGACGCGGCTCGACCGCGGATGCCAAGAACTTCGCCTGTGTCATGCCGAGGGAGCGACGCGGGGACCGCCGGCGGGACGCGGATTGACGGCGGACTGAGCCGCGGCCCGGCGCCGGAGCCGAGCGCTCCGGCGCCCGCCGCTTGCGCTCCGGGTCGATCCCCTTGCGCTCCGGTGCGCGCGAGCGTCCGGATCCGGCGCTAGATTCCCGTACATCAGTGGCATCCGCGGCGTGCCGCGACGTTGCCGCGTGGGGGCTGGAGTATGAACAGGCTTGAGGCGCCGATGGGTTTCCCTTTGCCGAGCTCGCTCGAGGTGATTCCGGGCACCGAGCGGGCACAGGGGGCGTATCCGTACACGGTGCAGTTCGGTCCCGACGACGACCGCCGCTTCTGGTTCTACAACTCCATGCACTTTCCCGAGCCCATGTCCTGCTTCGACATGGTCACGGCGGAGGCGGCCTATTGTGCCCTCGGCGCGGCCAACACCCGGGTGCACTGCCTGCCGACGACGCTCGGCATCGACCACCGGATCATCAACGGCCGGGTATACATCGGCGGCAACGCGGTCACCGATCCGCAGCAGATCGCGCGCCGGACGGCGCAGTTCCAGAAGCGGGCGTTCTACTACTATGAGAACTGGGAGACGCTGTATGCGCAATGGAAGCGCAAGATGCTGGCGCTGATCCGCGAGGCGCAGGCGCTGCCGCAACCCGCATTGCCGGAATTCGAGCCGCTGGAGCACGTGCATGCGGGGCGGGGCATCGCCTCCAACCACTATCTCCTCGAGACGTATCAGCGCACGCTCGAGGGATATTTCCGCATGTGGCACCATCACTTCGAGTTCCTGCTGCTCGGCTACGGCGCCTATCTCACGTTCTTCGCCTTCTGCAAGAAGGCATTCCCCGAGATCCCGGATCAGACGGTGGCGCGCATGGTGGCGGGCATGGAAGCGGAAATATTCCGCCCGGACGAGGAGCTGCGGCGTCTGGCGCGCCGCGCCGTGGAGCTGGGACTGGACGGCAGGTTCACGGACGGACTGCCGGCCGAGAGCATCATCCGCTCGCTCGAGCAGGCGGGTCCCCCGGGAGAGGAGTGGCTGCGGGAGCTGGCGGCGTCCCGCGATCCCTGGTTCAACGTCAACGTGGGCGACGGGTTCTATCACTATCACCGCTCCTGGAACGACGACCTGTCGATGCCCTTTGCGGGCCTGCCGGGATACATCGCGCGGATCAAGGCCGGCGAGAGCCTGGAGCGTCCGTTCGAGAAGCTCCAGGCCGAGAGGCGGCAGCTCATCGCCGACTACCGCGAGCTCCTCGGCAGCGACGAGGAGCGCGCCGCGTACGATCAGATGATCACGCTCGCGCACCGCGTGTTCCCGTATGTCGAGGGGCACAAGTTCTACTGCGAGCACTGGTACACCAATCTCTTCTTCAACAAGATCCGCGAGTTCGGCGCGCTGCTTGCCGCCCATGGATTCTTTGCCGACGCCGAGGACGTCTTTCACCTGACCCATTACGAGGTGGAGCTGGCGATCATCGACCTGATGAACGCCTGGTCGACGGGCTCGGCCCCGCGCGGCCCGGAGCACTGGCCGGCGATCGTCGCCGAGCGGCGTGCGGCGATCGGGGAATGGGCGAAGCACGAGACGCCGCCCGCCCTGGGGCCGGTGCCGCAGGTGATCGATGACCCGGCGATCGTCATGCTGTGGGGCATCACGCGCGAGAGCCTCGACAGGTGGCTGAATGCCGATGCGGATGCCGCGGGCAACGAGATCCGCGGCTTCGCCGCATCGAGCGGGGTGGTCGAGGGGACGGCGCGCGTCGTGAAGTCGGTGGAGGAGATCGGCCGGCTCCAGCCGGGCGACATCCTGGTATGTCAGATCACCAATCCCACCTGGGCGCCGATCTTCCAGAAGATCGCGGCCGCGGTCTCCGACATCGGCGGCTCGATGAGCCACGCCGCCATCGTCGCCCGCGAGTACGGATTGCCGGCCGTGGTTGGCACGGGCACCGCCACCGCGCGCATTCGCGACGGCCAGCGCGTACGGGTGGACGGCGGCCGGGGCATCGTCACTCTTTTGTGAAGCCATGGATCATGTGAGCTGGTTTGCCGATGTAGGCCTGCACGACCGTCCGCACGTCGGCGGCAAGGGAGGGAGCCTGGGGGAGCTGCAACGCGCCGGGATCGCGGTGCCGCCCGGGTTCGTCGTCAGAACGGCGGCCTTCGAGCGCTTCCTCGAGACGATAGAGGCCGAGTGGCCGGTGCGGGAGCGGATCGCCTCCCTGAGCGCCGACGACCTGTCCGCCATCAGCGAGTGTTGCGCGGCCGTGCGCGGCCGTCTGGAGGGAGCGCCCCTGCCGCGGGAGCTCGAGGAGCAGATCGAGCTCGCGCACGCGCAGCTCTGCGGCGCGCAGCGCATGCCCGTCGCCGTGCGCTCTTCGGCGACCACGGAGGATGCGATCGATGCCAGCTTCGCCGGCCTGCAGGACACCTATCTCTGGGTGCGGGACCCGGGCCAGACGCTGCAGAGAGTCCGCGCCTGCTGGGCAAGCCTGTACTCGGTGGAATCGGTCAGCTATCGGCGCCGGCGCGACCTGCCGGAGCACGGGGTGGCGATGGCGGTCGTGGTTCAAGTCATGGTCGATGCGCGCACGGCGGGAGTGATGTTCACGCGCAGCCCGACGACCGGCGACCGGTCGGTCATCACCGTCGAGGGGGCCTGGGGGCTGGGATCGGCGGTCGTGGGCGGTGAAGTGACCCCCGACCGCTGGGTCCTCGGCAAGATCACGGGCGAGATCACGGCGCGGGAGATCTCGGACAAGGCCATTCATCACGTGCCGGCGGCCGGCGGCGGCATCGAGGCGCGGCCTTTGGAGGCCGCATTGCGTCGGGCGCCCTGCCTGAGCGACGAGGAGTTGCAGACGCTGCGCGCCATTGCGCGCAGGGTGGAGCGCCACTACGGCTGCCCCCAGGACATCGAATGGGCCATCGACCGGGGCAGCGGCGAGGTGCTGCTGCTGCAGAGCCGGCCGGAGACGGTCTGGTCCGCGAAGGAATCCTCACCCGTGGCGAGTGCGGCCCAGAATCCCCTGACTCACGTCATGTCCATATTCGGAGGGCCCAAGTGACGCTCACGGCGAAGGATGTCGCGGAAATCATGCGGTTGCTGGAAGAGTCGAGCTTCGATGAGCTGCATCTGGAAACGGACGGACTGAAGCTGACCGTGCGACGCCACGGCGCCGCACCGTTGCCCAGCGGCGGGTCCACCGCCGACCTGGCGTCAGGATCGCATGGAGCGGCCGCGGCGCCGCGGCCCGCCGGCGAGCAGGGCGGCGCGCAGCCCTCGAATGGCGAGCTCCCGGCTCGCGGGAATGGGTCCGCGGACGAGCCTCTCGCGAATCGACACACGGTCACGGCGCCCATGCTCGGCACGTTCTACCGCGCACCGAAGCCGGGTGCACCGCCGTTCGTGGAAGTCGGCGCGGACGTCGTGGAGGACACCATCATCGGCATCATCGAGGTGATGAAGCTGATGAATACGGTGCGCGCCGGTGCGCGCGGCCGGGTGCTCGAGATTCCGGCGCCGGACGGCGGGTTGGTCGAGTACGGGCAGCCGTTGCTGCGGATCGAGACTCAGGCGTGAGGCGGGGCGCATGAGCGCGGGCACCGGCCTGGTTGCGCGGAGTCGTCGCGACGGCTACCCGCTGACGCTCGTCGCGCTTCTGAGCATCAATTTCGGCATCGTCTTCTTCGACCGCAATGCGCTCAATTTTCTGATGCCGTTCGTGCAGCCCGAGCTGCGGCTGACCGATACGGAAGTCGGGCTGCTCGCCAGCGGGCTCTCGTTCACCTGGGCACTGGCCGCGTTCGGCATCGGCGTCGTCTCGGACCGCACCGGCAGCCGCAAGGGCCTCTTGATCCTGGCGACGCTCGCCTTCTCGGTATGCTCGTTCCTTTCCGGGCTCGCCGCGTCCTTTCTCGCGCTGCTCGGGGCGAGATTGCTCATGGGAGTGGCCGAAGGCGGCGTCATGCCGGTCAGTCAGACCCTGGTCGCCGCGGAAATCCGGCCCGAGCGGCGCGGTCTGGCCATGGGTGTGACCCAGAACTTCGGCTCGAACCTGCTGGGCAGCTTCGTGGCGCCGGTGCTGCTGGTCAGCGTGGCGACGACTTATGGCTGGCGGCATGCGTTCTTCATCGCCGGCATACCGGGTCTCGCGGCGGCACTGCTCATGTGGCGGCTGCTGCGCGAGCCGGCGCCGGCGGCCGCGAATCGGGCCTCGAGGGCCTCGCTCACGCTGCTCGAGGCGTTCGAAGAGCGCAACGTACTCATTTGCGCCGCCATGGGTGTGCTGCTGGTCTCCTACCTGGTGGTCTGTTGGGCCTTCATGCCTCTGTACCTCACACGGGTCAGACGCTTCGATGCGGACACGATGGGCTGGCTCATGGGCACGCTCGGCATCTCGGCCACGGTGGGCGCGTTCGTCATCTCAGCCCTGTCGGACAGATTCGGACGCCGGCCGCTCATGGTCGCCATGCCGTTGATCGGCATCGCGCTGCCGCTCGCGGCGATGGACTTCGCCGGCTCGGCATGGGGACTGGCGGCATTCTTCTTCGTCGGCTGGGGACTCGTTGGCGTGCTGCCGCTGCTGATGGCAACGGTCCCGTCCGAAAGCGTGGATCCGATGCATGCCGCCACCGTCATGGGAATCTGCATGGGCACGGGGGAAGTGATCGGCGGGGCGCTCGCCCCGACGATCGCCGGCTATGCCGCGGACCGATTCGGCCTGCAGGCGCCGCTGTGGATCATGACTGCGCTCACGGTCGCCGCCGGCCTGCTCGCGCTCGGGTTGCGGGAGACGGCGCCGAGGGCGCTCGCGCGAGGCCGACCGAGTCCGCAGCGCGCCGGATGCGCGCCGTGATCGACACCGGCGACCCGGGCCTCGAGGAATGGAAGCGCCTGTTCGGCCAGCTCTGGCGCATCCGCGCCTTCGAGGGACAGGTGCAGACGCTCGCCGCGGCGGGCGAGGTGCCGGGATTTGCGCATCTGTCCACCGGCCAGGAGGCGGTCGCCGTCGGCGTGTGCGCGCATCTCGGCCGTGAGGATGCGCTCTTCACGAGCCATCGCGGTCACGGCCACGTGCTGGCCAAGGGGAGCGATGCCCGGGCGATGCTCGCGGAGATCATCGGCCGGTCCACGGGGCTCTGCCAGGGTCACGGCGGCTCGATGCATCTGGTCGATGCGCCCAACGGCGTGCTGGGCGCGACCGGCGTGGTGGGCGGCAACCTGCCGCTCGCCGCCGGCGCCGCCTGGGCCGCGCAGGCCCGGGGAAAGGCCGCGATCAGTGTCGTCTTCTTCGGCGACGGCGCCACCGGCGCGGGGATATTCCACGAAACCGTCAATCTCTCGGTTCTGTGGCAACTGCCCGTGCTGTTCGTTTGCGAGAACAACGGCTACGCGGAATTCACCAGCCGCGAGGAGCACTCGACGGTCGGGTCCGTGCGCGCGTTCGCGGATCCATACGGCATGGCGGCAGCGACAGTCGACGGGAACGATCTGCCCGCTGTATTCGAGGCGGCGCGCGAGGCGACAGCGCGTGTGCGCAGCGGCGCGGGACCGTACCTGCTCGAGTGCATGACCCATCGCATGGCCGGGCACTACGTGGGCGATGCGCAGCATTACCGCAGCCGGGAGGAGCTCGCGGCGGTGACGGCCAAGTGCCCGATCGAGCGCATGAAGAGACGTCTGCTCGGACTCGCAGTGGCCCGGGAGGAGCTCGATGCCATCGGCGAAGCGGCCATCCGGGAGATGGCCCAGGCGGTTGCGGACGCACGCGCGGGCGCTCCTGCGGACCCGCGCATGGCTCTCTGTCACGTGTACGGCGCGCCGGCTCTGCAGGCCAACCCGGGCGCAGGAGAATGAGCCAGACGTACATCGAGCTGTTGCGCCGGGCGCTGGATGAGGAATTGAGCCTGGATCCGGCCGTGCATCTGTTGGGCGAGGATGTCGCGGCCGGAGGGGCTTTCGGCGTCACGAAGGGTCTGGCGCAGAAGCACGGTGCGCGGCGGGTGCGCAACACGCCGATCAGCGAGGCGGCGATCGCCGGCCTGGCCACCGGCGCCGCATTGTGCGGGCTGCGGCCCGTGCTCGAGATCATGTTCATCGATTTCGCCACCCTGGCGCTCGATTGCCTCGTCAATCAGAGCGCCAAGTACCGCTACATGTCGGGCGGGCAGCTCGCGGTGCCCATGGTGGTGCGCACGCAGGCCGGAGCCGCCGGGGGCGCCGCGGCGCAGCATTCGCAGAGTCTCGAGTCCTGGTTCATTCACGTCCCGGGCCTGGTGGTGGTGGCCCCGTCATCGCCGGTGGAAGCCTATGGCCTGCTCAAGCGCTCGATCCGGTTGGGCGACCCCGTGCTCTTCATCGAGCACAAGCGTCTCTACGCCCTCAGGGAGGAGTTGCCGGCCAACCTGCCGTTGCCCGATATCGGCCGGGCGCGCGTGGCTCGCGCAGGCTGCGATGTCACGGTGATCACCTATTCGGCAATGGTCGGCAGCGCCCTCGAGGCGGCGGACATTGTCGCGGGTCAGGGCCTCTCGGCGGAGGTGATCGATCTGCGCACCCTGACTCCGTTGGACATGCAGACGGTCGCCGCCTCCGTGATGAAGACCCACCGGGTGGTGATCGCGCACGAGGCGGTGCGCAATGGCGGCGTGGGCGCGGAGATCGCGGCCCGCCTCGCCGGCGAGCTCTTCGATGAGCTGGACGCGCCCATCACACGGGTCGGCTGTCGGTTCGCGCCCATTCCGTTCGCGCCGGAGCTGGAGCGAGCCGTGCTGCCCGGCACCGCTGACATCGTGCGCGCCGTGCAGGCGGCGTGCGCTTGATCGCGCGGGAGTGAAGACATGACGCGCATCGCGGTGCAGGTCCCGAAAATCGGCCTGGTGATGGAAAACGCCCGCGTCGTGCGCTGGTTGAAGGCGGCGGGTGAGCGGGTCGCGCGCGGCGAGCCCCTGGTCGAGCTCGAGACGGAAAAATCCCTGGTCGAAGTCGAGTCGACCGACAGTGGGCGCCTCGCCGAGATCCTGTTGCCGGCGCAGCAGACCGCGCGCGTCGGCGACCGGCTGGCCTGGCTGGACAGCGATGCCTCCGAGCCGCCGGTGCCGGCCGCACGGCCCTCCGGTCAGACTCTCGCGCCGCAACCGCAGGCCGCCGCGCCGCTACGGGAGACTTCGTCCGGCGTGAGCGCGCCTGAGCGGCGCCCCGGACGGATCAAGAGCTCTCCGGCTGCAAGGCGGCTGGCCAGGCAACACCGGATGGATCTCGCGACGATCACGGGGACGGGTCCCGGGGGACGTATTCAATTGCGCGACGTGAGTCAGGCGGCGCAGGCCAGGGAAGAGCGGCCCAGCCTCATTGCCGGGCGCCGGCCGCTTTCGGCGATGCGACGAGCGATGGCGCGAGTGATGACCTTGAGCAATGCCACAGTGCCGCAGTTCGTGCTGGAACGGACGGTGGACTGGACGGCAGTGCGCGCGGTGCGCGCGCGGGGGCTCGCTGATCCGGCACCCTCCGCTCCCAGACTCTCGCTCAATGACTTTCTGCTGCACGCCTGCGGCCGCGCGCTCGCGGCCTGCCCCGCATTGAATGCGACTTTCAGCGGCGACCCGGACTCGGGTGACGCGGCTCTCCTCCATGCGCCCGGCACGCACATCGGACTGGCGGTCGCCGTGGACGACGGCGTCCGGGTGCCCGTGTTTCATGACCTCGAGACGCTGTCCCTGACCGAGCTGGCGCGGCGCCGGGCCGAGACCGTCGCGCGCGCCGCGAGCGGCCGGCTCAAGGCCGAGGAGCTGCAGGGCGCGACCTTCAGCATCTCCAATCTCGGGGCCGCGGGCCCCGACCGATTCATCGCCCTCCTCGAGCCGCCGCAGTCGGCCATTCTGGCCGTGGGCCGGCAGAGCGAGCGCGTGCTCGCCCTGGACGGCGCGCTCCATGTCAGGCCGATGTCCACTCTCACTCTCACCGTGGACCACCGGGTCGCCGACGGCCGTGTGGCCGCACAGTTCCTGGCGCGCCTCGTGACGCTCCTGGAGAGCGAGACGTGGCCCACCGGAAGCGAGGTTGCAACATGACGGAGTCGGTGCGCATTCTCGGTTCCTATTGGACTCTGGCCGTGGGGGCCGACCCGCGGGGCGAGCAGCACTGCCGCCACGATTTCCGCCTGCGGGTGGAGACCGCCGCCAAGACCGGCTTCAGCGCCATGGGCTTCTGGCATGCCGACCTGCAGGCGGTCCGCAGCCGGTACGGCTGGCGCGAGATGCGCGACATCCTCGATGCCAACGGAATCATCGACATCGAGCTCGAGTGGTTGCTCGACTGGTTCTGCGCGGGGCCGCGGCGGGCTGTCTCCGACGCCGTCCGCGCATTGCTGCTCGAGGCGGCGGAAGCGCTCGGCGCGCGCCACATCAAGATCGGCGATCTGGGCAACGACTGCGCGGACGTCCCGCTGCTGGCCGAGGAGTTCGCCGCGTTGTGCCGTCAGGCCGCCGATCGGGGCACACGGGTGCTGTTCGAGATGCTGCCGGCGCCATTCTCGCGCGTGCCTTCGCTCGCGCAGGTGCTCGCGGTCTGTCGCGCCTCGGGCGAGCGCAACGGCGGCATCATGCTGGACATCATGCACGTGCAGCGGACGGGCACGTCATTCGCGGACATCGTGCGCAATATCGGCCGGGATCTGCCGCTCGGAGTCGAAATCAACGACGGCGCGCCCGGCACGCCGCGCGACCTGGAGGACTCCGTCGTCAACCGGCGCCTGCTGCCGGGCGACGGGGAATTCGATCTCGAGGGGTTCCTGCATGCCGTCTGGACACAGGGTTACGACGGTCCGGTCGGCGTGGAGGTGCTGAACGAGTACATCCGCAAATGGCCGCTGGAGACAGCGGCCGAGGAAGCGTACGCCAGGACGACACGGGTCGTCTCGGCGGCGCGCAAGCAGTGGGAAGCGACGAAGGCGCGTTAACAAGCTGCGCCTAGACACCAGAGACACGCGAGGGGAGATGTCATGAGCCTGCAACCACCCGATGCCGCGCAGCGGATCTGGATGCTCACCCAGATGTTGCGGATACGCACGTTCGAGGAGCGCGTCAAGCGGACTTTTACCGATCATCCCGGCGTGATCCGCGGGCATACCCACCTGGCCGATGGCGCGGAGGCCTCGATCGTCGGCGCGTTGAGCCACTTCCGGGCGGGCGATGCGGTGCTGGCCACCTATCGCTGTCACGGCTATCCGCTGACTCTGGGGAGCGATCCCGGCGCGATGATGGCCGAGATCTATGGCCGCGCGGACGGCCTGTGCAAGGGGCTCGGCGGCTCGATGCATCTGACCGATGTGCGCCACGGGTTCCTCGGCACCTCCGGGATCGTCGGCGCGGGCATCCCGCATGCCGCCGGCGCCGCCTGGGCCGCCCAGATCCGCCGGCGGGGCGAGGTCGTGTTCAGCTTCTTCGGCGATGGAGCTTCGAAGCAGGGGGCCTTCCATGAAACGTTGAACATCGCCTCGCTGTGGAAGTTGCCGGTGGTGTTCGTCATGGAGAACAACGGCTACAACGTGGTCACCACGACGAGTCAGGAGGACGCCAGCGCCGCGGCGGGCGAGCCGTTGGCGGTGAAAGCCAGGGCGCACGCCATGCCCGGGGTTACCGTCGATGGAACGGACCCTTTGGCGGTGCACGCAGTGGTGGGCGAAGCGGTGGAGCGCGCGCGCGCGGGCCGCGGGCCGACGCTGGTGGAATCGAAGGTCTATCGGCTATCGGCGCACGGCAACATCATCGCGCCTCCCGGCGTGCCGCTGCATTACCCGGAGCACGAGGCCATCGCGGTGTTCGGCAAGCGCGCCGAGTACGAGGCGGCGCTGCGCGGCGATCCGGTGCCGCGCTGGCGCGGCGTCCTGGTCCAGAATGGCATGCTCACGCCGGCCGGCGCCGATGAGCTGACCGCGCGGGTGCTGGAGGAAATGGAACGGGCCGTGAGCTTTGCGCTCGCCAGCCCGTTCCCGGACACGGCCTGCGCCCTGCAATACAACTACGCCTGAGCGGGAGACTCCCATGGCTCAAATGCCCTACATCGCGGCGATCGACGCCGGCATCCACCAGGAGATGCGGCGCGATCCGGCCGTGCTCTATTTCGGTCAGAATCTCGCGACCACCGAGAATCACGAGTTCCTGGCCGCTTACGGGGCCGATCGGGTGCGGGTCACGCCGATCTCCGAGACGGCGGAAATCGGCATTGCGGTGGGTGCCGCCATGGCGGGATTGCGCCCCGTGGTGGAGCTGTACATGGCCGAGTTCATGCTGGTCGCCATGGACCAGGTGATCAACGAGGCGCCGCGCATGCGCTACATGTCGGGCGGGCAGGTGAAGGTTCCGCTGGTGCTCAAGGCCGGCTACGGCTTCGCCTGCGGATGGGCCGGCCAGCATACCGGCTCGCTCGCCGCGCTCTTCATGGGTGTGCCGGGCCTGAAGGTCGCGGTGCCTGCCACCGCGGCCGACGCCAAGGGTTTGATGGCAACCGCCATCCGGGATGACAACCCGGTCGTGTTCCTGCACCACTACCTGCTCACCCTGGAGCAGGGCGAGGTGCCGGAGGGGGAGTACCTGGTGCCGTTCGGCAAGGCCGAGGTGCGCCGCCGGGGCTCCGATGTGACCCTGGTGGCGACCGGATGGATGGTGTCGCGCGCGCTGGCGGCCGCGGAGCAACTGGCCGCCGAGGGGATCGAGGCGGAAGTGATCGATCCGCGCACGGTGGCGCCGCTCGACCTGGAGACCCTCCTCACGTCGGTGGACAAGACCGGGCGGGTGGTGCTGGTCGATCAGGCCCCGCGGCATGCCTCGGTCAGCGCCCTGATCGCGGCGGACATCGCCGAGCACCGATTCAAAGCGCTGCGGGCGCCGATCGTGCAGGTCACGGCAGCCGACACCACGGTGCCGTACAGCGAGCCGCTCGAAGCGCACGTGATACCCGACACCGCGCGCATCGCCGCGGCAGTCCGGCAGGCCCTGCGGTAAAGCCGGCACCCTGAATCGGGATATCGCCCATGCCCCTCACGGCGCTCGAGCATTACCTCGTCATCACGACCGACCTGCAGGCCACGCAGCGGTTCTACTGCGAGGCGCTCGGCATGCGCCTGGGACCGAGGCCGCCGCTCGGCTTTCCCGGATGCTGGCTCTATGTCGGCGAGGTGCCCTGCATCCACGTGGCCGAATGGCGCACCTACACCGCGCACTCGGTAGAGAGGGGCCTGCCGGTCTCTTCGCCGGCGCCGGGGACCGGGCCCGTCGACCATATCGCCTTCAATGCCGCGCACTACGAGGAGGTGCTCGCGCGCCTCGCCCGCTGCGGGGTCGAGGCAAGCCGCAACGACTCCCCGGACGGGAAGCTGCGGCAGCTTTTCGTCACGGATCCGAACGGGGTGAAGATCGAGCTCAACTTCAGGGAGGCGGAGCGCTGAGGAATCGGCTGCCAGGCACTCCCGGTGACTGTCGGTATGCACGGGCGATCCCGGCCGCCTGTCGCGGGCGGCGGCTGCGGCCTCGCCGTGGCCCCGGTAGTGCACGGATCGGCGCGAGCTGTGCACGCTCAGTCGCGACTCGGGATTGCGGGGCGGCTACGCTCGGCGAGGTTGGGCCACGTTTGGACGTACATGCCTGTGAACGGGGGAGAAGCACCTTGAGCACAAACGATTCCGTACCACGACGCCGGATCCTGGTCGCAAGCACGGTATTGTCCGCTCTCTGGGCAGCACGGGCACCGTTCGATCTTCTCTTCGCCCGAACGCGAGCGCCCGCGCTCCATTTGAAGGCCCTGACGAATGAGCAGGGCGCCAGGCTCATGAGCGTCGCGCGCACCATCGCGCCGCATGACGGCTTGCCGGACAGCGCCTATGCGCCGGTGGTCCGCGCCATCGACGATGCGGCTGCGGCGGACGCACATGTTCATGCCGTCGTGAGCGAGGGACTGAATCGTCTCGGCGCGGCTTTTGCCTCCCGCAGCGAGGCGCAACGCGTGCGAGCGCTCGGCGCCATGGAGAGCTCCGAGTTCTTCCGGCTGGCGAGGGGCAAGACCCTCGGCATCCTCTATGACTCGCCGGCGGCTTACGCCTATTTCGGCTATCAGGGCGAAGCTTTCTCCAAGGGCGGGTATCTCACCCGGGGATTCAACGACCTGAAATGGCTGCCGGACGTGCCGCCGCAGGACAGCGGGCCGGTACCGTGACTCTGATTGCACAGGACGACGCCAATGCCGTCGTCATCATCGGCTCGGGCGCCGGCGGGGGAGTCCTCGCGCACGAGCTCACACGGCGCGGCATCAAGGTCGTGCTGATCGAGGCCGGCGCCCGCCAGTCGCTTGCCAGTTTCTCGCAGAACCCCGGCAAGGCATTCGAGCAGCTTTCCTGGCTCGACCCCAGAACCTCGTCCGGCACCTGGACGGTACCGCAGGATTACCCGGGTCTGCCCTCCTGGACCTGCAAGACGGTCGGCGGCACGACTGTCCACTGGACGGCCGCCGCCCCGCGGCTCAATCCCTGGGAGCTGCGCGCGCGGACGGCGTACGGCGCCGTGCCGGGGACCTCGCTCATCGACTGGCCCCTCGAATACGCGGAGCTGGAGCGCTACTACGGCCTTGCGGAGCAGCGCATGGTCGTGACCCGGCGCCACGGCAATCCGGGACTGCCGGCCTCGAGCAACTTCAAGGTGATGTACAACGGCGCCAGGCGGATCGGCTACAAAAGAGTCCACACGGGCTACATGGCGATCAACTCGCGCCCGGCGGACGATCGGGCCTTCTGCATCCAGCAGGGATTCTGCATCCAGGGATGCAAGACCGGCGCGAAGTGGAGCACGCTGTACACGGAAGTCCCGCGGGCGGAGGCGACCGGCCATCTGGACCTGCGCATCCAGTGCCAGGCGGTGCGGATCGAGCATGCGAAGGACGGGCGCGTCACCGCAGTCATTTACCGTGACCCGCAGGGCGTGGAACAGAGTCAGAAGGCACGGCTCGTGTGTGTGGCTTGCAACAGCGTGGAGACGGCACGCCTGCTGCTGCTCTCGGAGTCCGCGCGCCATCCTCACGGGCTCGCCAATTCCAGCGATCAGGTCGGCCGCAACTTCTGTCACCACGTGGCGGGCTTCATCTGGGGGGCGTTCGAGAAGCCCATCCACTTCTACCGGGGCACGACCCTGGCCGGCATCATCGAGGATGAGATCAGGAACGATCCTGCGCGCGGCTTCGTCGGCGGCTATCACCTGGAGTTGGCGGCGCTCGATCTGCCGAGCCTGCCGCTGGCCGGGTTTCCGTGCACCACGTGGGGGCCGGATCTCGCGTTCTTCATGGATCACTACGCGCGTCTGTCCGGCATGCTGATCAACGGCGAGGACATGCCCCGGTCGACCAACCGGATCAGCCTCAATCCCGCGGTCAGGGACCGATTCGGACTGCCCGTCGCCAACATCCACTGCGACGAGCACCCGAACGATGCGGCCATGCGCGCCCACGCGCAGCGCCAGGGAAAGGCGGTGTACGAGGCGGTGGATGCGGTCGCAGTCACGTTCTCCCGCCAGACGCCGGCCACCCACAACATGTGCACCGCGCGGATGAGCGCGGACCCGGCCGAGGGTGTCACGGACGCGCACGGAAGGACCCACGACGTTCCGAACCTGTTCATCTCGGACGGCAGCGCGCTCTCGACGCCGGGCTCGGCCAATCCCACGCTGACGATCGTCGCGCTCGCGCTGCGGCAGGCCGATTACATCGCGCGGCAGATGCGCGCCCACGACCTCTAGGACCGCGCCGCTCATGGTCGAATCACGGGGTGACATTCTCATGGGGCAACTGCAGAATCGTGTGTGCGTAGTGACTGGCGGCGGCGGAAGCATCGGCTTTGCGTCCGCGCAGGCGTTTCTGGCGGAAGGCGCCCGCGGCGTTCTGCTGGTTGACATCGCCGAGAGCAGTCTCGAGCGGTGCGTGGCGCAACTCGCGGCGGCCGGCATCGCTCCCGACCGCGTCGCGTTTCGGGTCGCGGACGTGGGCAGCGCGGCGGACACGATCGGGTACCTCTGCGCCGCGGTCGAGCGCTGGGGGAAGATCGACGTGCTGTTCAGCAATGCCGGCAACTCCGGCGCGATCTGCCCCATCGCGGACTTTCCCGAGGACGTGTTCGATGAGGTCCTGCGGGTCCACGTGAGGGGCGCATTCCTCGCCTGCAAGTACGGTCTCCCCCGCATGAACGATGGGGGCAGCGTCATCATCACTTCGAGCGTGGTCGGTCTGCGGGGCGATCCGGGACCCTACGCCTACATCACGGCGAAGCATGCCCAGGTCGGGCTCATGCGCGCGGTCGCCAAGGAGGCGGCCGCGCGCCGGATCAGAGTCAATACGATCCATCCGGGTCCGACCCGCAATCCGTTCCAGAGCGAGATCGAGACGCGATTGAGCGGCATTCTCGGGCGCGACGCCGGCGCATTCTTCGACGAGATGATTCCCTTGCGCAGGCATGCCGCGCCGGAGGAGATCGCCCGCTCGGTGCTCTTCCTGGCCTGCGACCAGAGCAGCTACATCACCGGAATCACCTTGCCCGTGGACGGCGGCATGACCGCATAGGCTTGGGGAGGAGTGAGGCATGTCCGGGACCGTCGAGCCGCAGGATCGCACCGTACGCGCCGCCTCGATCGAGCTGCTGCGAGCGCTCGGGATGAGGACGATCTTCGGCAATCCCGGGTCTACGGAGCTGCCGCTGTTTCGGGGCTTTCCGGCCGATTTCCGCTACGTCCTGGGACTGCAGGAGTCGGTGGTCGTCGCGATGGCGGACGGGTACGCGCAGGCGGTCCGCAATGCGGCATTCGTGAACCTGCACTCCGCCGTCGGTGTCGGCCACGCGATGGGGAATATCTTCACCGCATACAGGAACCAGACGCCGCTCGTGATCACCGCCGGCCAGCAGGCCCGCTCGATCCTGCCGTTCGAGCCGTTCCTGTTCTCGGCCCAGGCCACCGAGCTCCCCAAGCCCTACGTCAAGTGGAGTTGCGAGCCGGCTCGCGCCGAGGACGTGCCGGCGGCGCTGGCGCGTGCCTATTACGTTGCGATGCAGCCCCCGCGCGGCCCGACTCTGGTGTCGGTGCCCGTGGATGACTGGGAGCGGCCCTGTGCGCCGGTCGAGCTGCGCCGGGTCGGCTTCTGTGTCCGTGGCGACCCCGCGGCGCTCGCAGAGGCGGCGTCACAACTCGCGCGGGCGGCTCGACCGGTCTTCGTCGTCGGCGCTTCCGTAGCCCGGGATGATGCCTGGGATGAGGTGATTGCGCTCGCGGAGCGGCATCAGGCCCGTGTGTGGGTGAGCCCTCTGTCGGCGCGCAACAGCTTTCCGGAGGATCATGCGCTGTTCGCCGGTTTCCTCGCCGCGAGCCGCGAGCGCATGGTGAGCGATCTCGCCGGGCATGACCTCGTCCTGGTGCTCGGGGCTCCGGTCTTCACTTATCACGTCGAGGGCTCGGGCCCTCATGTGCCCGCCGGCGCACGGCTCATCCAACTCATCGACGACCCCTCGATCGCATCGTGGACGCCCGTCGGAACGGCGATCTTCACGAGTCTCAAGCCCGGCATTCAGGAGCTGCTGGCCGGGCCCCCGCCGCGGGCTCGCAGCACCCCGCCGCGCAGGGCGGCGCCGCCGCGCGCCGCGGGCTCGCCCTTGACCGACGGGTAC
>DAHUXV010000158.1 GCA_027306985.1 Gammaproteobacteria bacterium
CGTCCGGCAGGCTGTCCGCCCGGAGAAACCTATGCCGGTAGCGCCAACTTCTTCGTTGGGTGTCTGGTTCGCGCGGGTGGATGCGGCGGAGTACCGGATCTGCCGCAGGCTGAACCACGGGGCCGCTTTTCCCGTTCCGCGCCGCATCTTCCAGGCCGCCAGCCGGCTCGGCGACGGCATGGTGTGGTATCTGCTGATCATAGCCTTGCCCTGTGTCTATGGCCGCCCGGGGCTGCGGCCGGCCGTGGCGATGGCGCTCACCGGCATGCTCGGCGTCGCGGTGTACAAGGTGCTCAAGCGCGCCTTCGTCCGCGAGCGGCCGTTCATCACTCATGCCGCGATCGATCGTGCCATGCCGGCGCTCGACCGCTACAGCTTTCCCTCCGGGCACACGCTTCACGCGGTGTCCTTCACGCTGCAGGCGTGCATGCATTTCCCGGAGCTCGCCTGGGTGCTCATCCCGCTCGCGCTGATCATCGCCGCGTCCCGTGTGGTCCTCGGCCTGCATTATCCGACCGACGTTCTGGCGGGGGCGGTCCTCGGCGCCTTGCTCGCCCTCCTCGGTCTGTCGCTGACCTGATACATCGCCCGTGCGCGTCCTCTTCCTCTCCGACGTCTACTTCCCGAGGGTCAACGGCGTCTCCACCTCCATCAGAACCTTCCGCGCGGATCTGGCCCGCTGCGGAGTCGAGACGCTGCTGATCGCTCCTGAATACGAGGGGCAGTCGCAGCCCGAGGATGATGGGGTGATCCGCGTGCCCGCCGGGGGCGTTCCCGGCGATCCCGAGGACCGCCGGCTGCGCTGGGGCGCGCTCGGGCGGGCGCTCGAGGCCTTGCAGCCGATGGAGTTCGACCTCGTCCATATCCAGACACCCTTCCTCGCGCACTATGCCGGTACCCGATACGCCAGGCGCGCCGGCATACCCTGCATCGAGACCTACCACACCTTCTTCGAAGAATACGTGCATCACTACGTTCCCGCGCTGCCGCGCGTCATGGGCCGCGCGCTGGCGCGCGCCGTGACGCGCTCTCAGTGCCGCGGGGTGCGGGCCTTGGTTGCGCCGTCCGAGCCGCTGCGGCAGTCGCTGCTGCAATACGGTGTCGCCACGCCGGTACACGTGGTACCGACAGGATTGCCGCTCGATCGTTTCACCGCGGGGGACGGCCGCCGCTTTCGCGAGCACGCGCGCCTGCCCGCCGACCGACCGCTCGTGACCTACATCGGCCGCGTCGCTCACGAGAAGAACATCGAGTTCCTGGTGCGGATGTTCGTGCGGGTGCGCGCAGCGGTCCCACGGGCCATGCTCGTCATTGCGGGCGAGGGACCCGCCCGCGAGTCGCTGCGGCGCCTCGTCGCCGGGCTCGGCCTCGGGGGCGATGCTCACTTCGCCGGCTATCTCGACCGCAACACCACGCTGCTGGACTGCTACGCGGCCGCGTCGGCATTCGTCTTCGCTTCGCGCACGGAGACTCAGGGGCTGGTGCTGCTCGAGGCCATGGCGCAGGGCGCGCCGATCGTCTCGACCGCCGAGCTCGGCACCCGCTCGATCCTGGCGCCGGGCTGCGGCGCGTTGGTGGTCGAGGAGCGCGAGGGGCCCTTTGCGGCAGCGGTGGTCCGCGTCCTGACGGAGCCCGGCCTGGCAAGGGCGCTCTCGCAGCAGGGACGGCCGTATGCGCGCGCCTGGTCTTCCGCCGCCATGGCGGGGCGCCTGTCGGATGTCTATCGCTCCGTCACAGAGCCGGCAAATTCCGTTGCACGCGTTGCGCAGCGCGTGTAAGACTCCGGCGCATGGCGCAGAAGCGGGCGTTGATCGTCGACGACTCGAGGTCGGCGCGTCTGTTCCTCGCGCGCATCCTCGAGAAGTACGACATCGAAGTCGACAGCGTCGGGAGCGCGGAGGCCGCGATAGGCTATCTGGCGAGCCGCCGCCCCGACGTCATCTTCATGGACCACATGATGCCGGGCATGGACGGCTTGCAGGCGGTGCGGGCCATCAAGAACGACCCGCGCACCGCCACCATTCCCATCATGATGTACACGTCCCAGGAGGGAGAGGTCTATCTGGGACAGGCGCGCGCCCTCGGCGCGGTCGGCGTATTGCCGAAGCAGATCAAGCACGCGGACGTCTCGAAGGTGCTGTACCAGCTTCACCTGGCTGCCGACCGCCGCAGCAGCGAGCAGACGACCTTCGAACCCCTGGAGTCGGTCGTGCCGCCCGCCGGCCGGGAAGGCGCCGGCAGGCAAAGCCGCGGTGCCGGGGTCCCCGCGCCCCAGCATGCCCACTCCGGCACGGTCGATACGCGCCTCCCGCAGCCGGAAGCGGACTCGCTCCCGGCGCTGCGCCGGTGGCTGCAGGCCAGTCTCGAAGCCCAGACGGACCGGATAACGGCCGAGATGAGCGCGCTGCTGCTCCCTGCTCAGCGCGGCGCACGCGCCTCGACGTGGCTCGCCGGCGTCGCGGTCCTGACATGCGCCGCCGCCCTCCTCGCCACGGGCTTCTGGCGGCTCGATCACACTCGATTGCAGTCGGCGCGCGCCGAGCTGACGCTGCTGCGGCAGGCCGTCGCCGCGCGATCGGCCGCGGCACCCGCGACCGCCGTCGCAAGCCTGACGGCGGCGAGCGTCCCGGCACCGGCCGCGGCCCCGCCGCCCGCGCCGAAGCCGCTCGTGCTGGAGGTGCCGTACGGGGCCGACGCTCTGGGCGGCTCCAGGCTCGGGGTCATCACCCACATGCTGAATCGCCTCGTGGCGGATCACGTGAGCGGCGTGGTGCAGATCCGCACCTTCGCCGGCCGCTTCTGCCTGAGGGGCGATCCCGCGAACGGCTACGCTCCGGCTCCGGACAAGATGCCGCTCGCCCAGTGCGACGTGATCGGCAACCCCGCCGATGAGGCGCAGCCGCCGGCGCAACGCATGCCGCTGGCGCTCGCCAATCTGATCGCCGGGATCCGCGACTCGACCCACGGGGCGCTGGACGTCGAGACCTCGGTAGGCGATCCTGCGATCCTGCGAGCACCATACCCCCCGGTTACCGACGAGCTGACGGCAGGCGAATGGAACCGAGCCGGCAAGGCCAACAATCGAATCGAGATTCTCGTGCGCTGATCGGCGGCGCGGACGTTGTCGACGACGGCTTCCGTCCCCCGCTCTGGCTCCGCAACCGCCACCTGCAGTCCATGCTGGCCAGCACGGCCGCGAGGCGCGCTCCGATCGCCCGCCGCGCCGCGCCGCTGATCGCCGCGCAACGGGAAATGCTCCTCGACTGCGGCGGCGGAGTCCGCCTGCAATGCTTCCACTCCTCGGCCGGCCAAGGCCGCGGGGCTCCGGTGGTGCTGCTGCACGGCTGGGAGGGGAGCGCCGAGTCGCTCTACGTCCTTTCGCTCGGCCAGCAGCTCTACGAGCGCGGCTTCGAGGTCCTGCGGCTCAACCTGCGCGACCACGGCGATACCCACCACCTCAACCGGGGGCTCTTCCACTCGTGCCTGCTGCCGGAGGTGGTGGGCGCGATGCGCGCGCTGCAGGCGGCTTTCGCGAGCCGTCCGCTGCGGCTCGTGGGATTTTCCCTGGGCGGCAATTTCATGCTGCGGGTCGGCGCGCAGGCCCGCGCCGCCGGTCTGGACCTGGCGAGGATCATCGCGGTCTCGCCGGTATTGGAGCCGAGCGGCACCCTGGACGCGCTGGAGAGCGGCTTTGCCGGCTATCCGCTCTATTTCGTGCGCAAGTGGTGGCGCTCGCTGCTTAAGAAGCAGGCCGCATGGCCCGCTGATTACGATTTCGCGCCGCTGCGCCGGGTGCGCGACCTGCGCCGGCTGACCGCGGATCTCATCGGCCGCTTCACGGATTTCGGCAGCCTGGAAGAGTATCTCGACGGCTATTCGATCGCCGGCCAGCGCCTGGCCGGGCTCGAGGCGCCGACCACGATCATCACTTCGATCGACGATCCGATCATCCCCGCGGAGGCGATCGGACGCCTCGCCCGGCCCGCGGCGCTGCGCGTCGTGGTGACCCGGTATGGCGGGCACTGCGGATTTCTCGACCGGCTCACGGGGCCCACCTGGGTGGAGCGGCGCATACTCGCGGCGCTCAACGTCGGGGACGAGCCGGCGGACCTCGACCCCGTGCTCACCGGCGCCTAACCGCCGCTGCGCCGATTCGTTGCGTGCGCAGGGTGCCGTCTCTCGTCGAAGTGGACGACCGGCTGTCCGCCCGTGACCGTCATGTCACCGTCGACCACCGCGCCGCGCGCAATCGCGACGGCATGCGCCACGATGTCCGCGTGGATCACCGCGGATGCGCCGATCTCGAGTTTTCCCTCGACGACCAGGCGCCCGCTGAAGCGCCCGGCGATCACCGCCGCCACGGCATGAGCCTCGCCTTCCCAGCTCGCTTCCGCGGTCAGGCTGAGCGTGCCGCCGATGCGGCCGTCGCCCCGCACCGCTCCACATAGAAGGAGCGGTCCCTCGGTCTCGACGTCTCCGGTGAGCCGGCAACCCGGGGCGACGAAGGTCGGCGAGGCTCCCAACCGGTCGAGCAGCCGGCGTTTGAGCGGTTCGGTCATGGCCGGTCATGATAGGGGGGGCACCCGGGCAGATGTCGAGGAGATTCGCGTACCGTGCGGCAGGTCCGATCGCAGCTCCGTTGCCGCGCGCGGCAGGCGCCCGTCACAACCTGACAAATCACGTCACCCGGGAGGGGGAGGTGATGGCCGTGCAAGTCACTGATTTACATGACATCCGC
Source organism: Gammaproteobacteria bacterium (assembly GCA_027306985.1). Classification (GTDB taxonomy): domain Bacteria; phylum Pseudomonadota; class Gammaproteobacteria; order Steroidobacterales; family Steroidobacteraceae; genus 13-2-20CM-66-19. The sequence goes on from DAHUXV010000158.1 coordinate 4,739, forward strand.
CGTCTGGCACAGCGCTTGCTCCAACACCTCCAGGCGCCGTTCTCTGCGAGGCGGCGCCGGTCGAACTGCGAACAACTTCCCCGGTGTTCGCTTCACTTATGCGCCGCGCCGCGTCTTCCCCCGCGCGCGGCGCACTCTTTTTTCCGCGCCTCAAGTCAACATCGCGACATCGAGCTTGCCGGACCGGCGATCGACGTTGAGTCCCACGGCGCCGGAATAGCGGTACAGCGTCAGATCCACGGAGCCCTCGCCGACCACGAGATTGCGGATCGAGACCCGCTCGATCCTCGGCGGCAGCCGCGGGTAGCGGAAGGCGATCTGACCGGACGCCGCATCGATCGTCAGCCCCAGGCATGCCTGCAGCATGGCGAACACGGCGGCCGCCGACCAGGCCTGCGGAGAGCAGGCCACCGGATAACTGGTCGGGGCCTTGCCCTCGCGGCGGCGAAAGCCGCAGAACAGCTCCGGCAGCCGGCCCGACTCGAAGTAGGTCGACGCATCGAGCTGCGCCGAGAGGATTCTCACGGCGAGATCCTTCGAGGGTGAGGCGCCGAGGCCGGCCGAGATCACGGCGTTGTCGTGCGGCCAGATCGAGCCGTTGTGGTATGCCATCGGGTTGTAGCGCACTTCGCGGTCGGCGAGCGTACGCACGCCCCAGCCTGTGAAGAAGGTCTCCTGACCCAACATGCGGGCGATCGACTCGGCGTGCTCGGGCGCGGCGATGCCGCAGAACAGGCAATGACCGGCGTTCGAGGCGCGCACCCGGCAAGGCTCCTTGTAGCCGTCCAGCGCCAGCGCGTACATGCCGAGCTCGGGGCACCAGAAGCGCTCGCGGAAGCGCTCGCGAAGCGCATGCGCCTGCTCCCGCAGCGTGCGCGCCGCATCGTCGTGGCCGAGTGCCTGCGCGAGCCCGGCCGCGGCGAGACGCGCGCCATACGTGTACGCCTGCGCTTCGCAAAGCGCGATCGGTCCCTCGGCGATACGGCCGTCGGCGTGGAACACCGAATCGCTCGAGTCCTTCCAGCCCTGCTGCAGCAGTCCGTGCGGCGAGCGCCTCTGATACTCGACGAACCCGTCGCCGTCCCGATCGCCGAAGCGGTCGATCCACGTGAGCGCCGCGCGCACGTTGCTCCAGATCGTCTCGATGAATTCGAGATCGCCGGTGCGGCGCCAGTACGCGCCTGCCAACATGACGTAGAGCGGCGTCGCATCGATGCTGCCATAGTAGCGGCCGAAGGGAACCTCCCCGAGCGCGGCCATCTCTCCCCGGCGCGCCTCGTGCAGGATCTTGCCGGGCTCGGCGTCCCGCTCCGGCTGATCGCGCGTCGCCTGGGTGGCGGCGAGAAACGACAGCACGCCGCGCGAGATCTGCGGCGCGAGCCACAAGCACTCCAGCGCCGCGATGATGCCGTCGCGTCCGAAGGTGGTATCGAACCACGGCACGCCCGCATAGGGGTACAGGCCCGAGCCGGTCTCCGTGAGCAGCATGTTGAGATCGGCCGCCGACCGCGCCATCCAGGCGTCGAACTGGTCGTTGGAGGTCTCGATCCCGCAGACGAGCCTCGAGCCGCCGGCCCGGGAATGCTCCGCGCGGGCGAGCGCCGCCTGGAAGCTCATCGCGGCCGGCTGCCGGGCTTGGATGGCGCAGGTCACCTTGATCTCGAACACCTGCTCCGACCGGCTCTCCAGGTGCGCCGCGAGCTGCAGCTCGGAGCCGGAAACGCGCTGCGCGCGCGGCCGGCACTCGAGCATCGTCCGCCGCACCACGCCATCCAGTCCCTGATAGGCGACCTCCGCCCCGTCCTCGGTCGTCCGGGGCTCGTACAGCTCGCCTCTTTGCCGCCGAGCCTCGCCCCGCACCTCGAAGATATCGGCGAAATCCGCCGCGAACTCGAGCGACAGCGAGACATCGAGCGGCGTGCGGGTGAAATTGCGCACGTGGAGGTGCTCGTAGCAGACGCCGTCCCAGATGAGCTTGGAGCGGTAGATGTGCAGCGAGCCGCGCGGCAGCATCACATCGCCGCCGAGGTAGATGTCGGGGTTGGTGAGGTCCACACCCATCAGCAGGTTGTCGCGGCGCACGGCCGAGGACAGCAGCAGCGGCCGCCCGCCCGCCAGCTTGAGGGTCAGCCGCGACAGGAACCGCGTTCCCTGGTGATAGAGCCCTTCCTCGTGCCGCGCGCCGGCCGCGATGTCGCCGAAGTCGTTGAACAGGCCGAAGGTGTCGTCGTGCTTGAGCACGAAGGTGCGCTCCGGCACCGGCACCTCGGGCGCCAGGATGTAGAACTCGGTCGCGGCCGTGTTCACGCTCTGCGCCGACACCCGTGCTCCTGGCAGCTGCGGTAGATGGAGCAGTATTCACGCGCCATGCGCGCGGCGCAGAAGCGGCGCTCGAACTGCCGGCGGCACTCCCGCCTGTCGAGGCCGCGCGCGCGCTCGACGCAGGCGGCTGCCTCCTCGACGCTGGCCACGATGTAGCCGGTGATCCCGGGATCGACGACCTCCGGGACCGAGCCCCGGGCGAAGGCGATCACGGGGGTGCCGCAGGCCATCGCCTCGATCATGGCCAGGCCGAAGGGCTCCGGCCACTCGATGGGGAAGAGCAGCGCCAGAGCGCCCCCCAGCAGCTGCGCCTTGGCGGCCTCGTCGATCTCGCCCAGGTACTCGACCTCGGGGGCGGCGAGCAGAGGCGCGATCTGCGCCCCGAAATACTCCCGGTCGGCGCGGTCGATCTTGGCCGCGATCTTGAGCGGAAGCCCGGCGCGGCGGGCGATCGCGATCGCCCGGTCCACCCGCTTCTCCGGTGCGATGCGACCAAGGAACACGAGGTACCTTCCCGCGTCATAATGCGGACGGTGCAGCTCGAGAGGCAGGCCATGATGGACGGTTCCCGCCCAGCTCGCCCCTGGCAGGGGTGCGCGCTGGGCATCGGAGACCGAGACCAGGGGCAGCTCCGCGAACTCGCGGTGCAGCGCGCCGAGGCCGGCGAGATCGAGTCTGCCGTGGAGCGTCGTGATCACGGGCACGGGGCAACGCCGCGCGAGCGGCAGATGCATGCTGTCGGTATGGCAATGGATGACGTCGAACACATCAGCGCGCGCGAAGACCGCCTCGGCGAGGAGCGTGTGCAGCGCGACGGCCGCGGCGGGCTCGCGCTCGAAGCGCAGGGCGCGCTCGCATACGGCCACCAGCTCGGCCGCCGTCCGCGAATCCCCGCTCGCAAACAGGGTGACCCGGTGCCCCGCGCGCACCAGCTCCTCCGTGAGATAGGAGACCACGCGCTCCGTGCCGCCGTAGAGCTTCGGCGGAACGCTCTCGTAAAGCGGCGCCACCTGAGCGATGCGCAAGGCCGTCCCCGATTGAGGCAATGCCGCCTGCACAGCAAAGCGCATGCCCGTGCCGCGGCGCCATCGACCTCATGACCGGAGCGCTGCGACCTGCAAGAGAGGCCATCCGCGCCGCGACGCTGGCCAACGGCTTGCGCGTGATCGTCTGGCCGGTGCGCAACATCCCGAACGTCGCGCTCTATAACTGGGTGCGCGCGGGCAGCCGCAACGAGACGCCGGGCGCGACCGGGCTCGCGCACTTCTTCGAGCACATGATGTTCAACGGCACGAGCCGGCATCCGCCCGGAGCCTTCGACCGGCTGATGGAGGCCGAGGGCGGCGCCAACAACGCCTTCACCAGCGACGACGTCACGGTGTACCAGGACTGGTTTCCGGCGAGCGCGCTCGGGCACGTGCTCGATCTGGAGGCCGACCGGGTGGCGCACCTCGCCTTCACGCCGGAGGTGATCGAGAGCGAGCGTGGCGTGGTCGCCTCCGAGCGGCGTCTGCGTGTCGAGGACAACAGCCACGGCCTGCTCGCGGAGCAGGTGCAGGCGGCCGCGTTCGTCGCCCATCCGTACCGATTCCCGACCATAGGCTGGCCGGCGGACATCCGCTCCTGGCGGCTGGAAGACCTGCAGGCCTTCTACCGCACCTACTACGCTCCCAACAACCTGACGCTGACGCTGGCCGGGGATGTGGACCCGGAGCACGCGATCGCGCTCGCGCGGCGCTTCTTCGAGCCCATTCCCGCGCAGGCGCCGCCCCCGCCGGTCCGCGCCGTGGAGCCCGAGCAGCTGTGCGAGCGGCGCGTATTGATCCGGCGCAAGGCGCAGACTCCGCTGCTGCACTGCGCCTACAAAGCGCCGCGCGCCGCCGATCCGCGCGCGCCGGCGGTGAGCCTGCTGCTCTGCGCCCTGGTGGAGGGCGATGCATCGCGCCTGCACCGCGCGCTGGTGGAGGACCGGCAGGTCGCGATCGAGGTCGGCGGGCACTGGCAGGAGGGCTTCGACCCCGGTCTGCTGTGGCTCTCGCTCACGCTGCCCGAAGGGGCCGACCCCGAAGAGGCCCGCGCAGCGCTCGATGCGGAGCTCGCGGCCGTCGCCGCCGACGGCATCACCGAGGCGGAGCTCGAGCGTGCGCGTAACCTGGCGACCGTAGGCCTGTGGAAGAAGCTCGCCGCCATCGACGGCAAGGCGCAGCTGCTCGGCGAATACGAGGTGTTTCACGGCGACTGGTCGCGCCTGTTCGACGAGCCGGCGCGGATCGCCGAGGTCTCGACGGCGGAGGTCCGCGCCCTTGCCGGCGAAATCCTGGACGAGAGGCGGCGCACGCTCGGAGTGCTGCAGCCGTGCGCCGAATGACGGTCCGGGTACCGGAGCACGAACGGCTCTCGCTCGGCAACGGCGTCGCGCTCATCCTGGTGCCGTTGCGCGACGTTCCGCTGGTGGCGTTCAGCGCCGTCGTGCGCGGCGGCGGGCTCGGCGATCCCTCCTCGAGGCCCGGCGTCGCCTCCCTGGCGGCCGGCCTGTTGGAAAAAGGCGCGGGCGAGCGCAACGCCTACGCTTTCGCCGACGTGGTCGAGGGAGCCGGCGGCAGCTTCGGCGCCGGTGCCGGTCCCGAGGCGATCAGCGTGCGCGGGCAGTTCCTGGCGCGCGACCAGCAGCTGATGCTGGAGCTGCTGGCGGATGCGCTGCTGCGGCCCCTGTTGGAGGAGGAGGAGCTCGAGGATCTGGCGGGCCGCCACGTCGAGCTCATCAAGGCCGCCAAGGACTCCGATCCGTCGGAGCTCATCGGCACTTACGGCCGCGCGTTCCTCTTCGGCTCCCACCCGTACGGGCGGCCGGTGTTCGGCAGCGAGACCTCGCTCGCCGCCATCGATCGCGACGATGTGCGGCGTTACTACGAAGGGCAATTCGGCGCCGAGCGGCTGATCCTCGTTCTGGCGGGCGACATCGACGCCCACCTGCTCGCGCGGATGGCCGCCGACAGCTTCTCCCGCTGGCCGCGTGCGCCGGCGCTCCCGCCGGGCCTCGCCCGGCCCCGCGGCACGAGCGGCCGCCGCGTGCTGCTCGTCGACTCTCCCGGGTCGGCGCAGACCTATTTCTGGATCGGCAACGTGGGTGTCGACAAGCGCTATCCGCGGCGGGCGGCGCTCGATCTGGTCAACACGCTCTTCGGCGGACGCTTCACCTCGCTGCTCAACACCGAGCTGCGCATCAAATCCGGGCTGTCGTACGGGGCGCGCTCGAGCTTCTCGCGCGGCAGCGTGCCCGGGGAGTTCTCGCTGCGCTCCTTCGCCCAGACGGAGAACACCGGCAAGGCGCTCGAGCTCGCGCTGCGCACGCTCGACCGGCTGCGCCGCGACGGCGTGAGCCCGGAGATGCTCGATTCAGCGCGCGCCTACACGCTCGGGCAGTACCCGCTCGGCCTCGAGACGGCGGCGGACTGGGCCGCGATGCTGGCGGAAATCGAGCAGTACGGCCTCGGCAAAGGCTACATCGACGATTATCCCGCGCAGCTCGCCGCGGTCGGAGTGGCGGAGGCGCAGGCGGTGATCGAGGAGGCGTTCCCGGCCGCCGATTCGGTGGCCATCGTCGCGATCGGGGACGCGCGGCGCATCAGGGGCGCTGTCGGCGAGTACGGCCCCGTGACGCAGATGTCGCTGACGGACCCGGAATTCTCCGACGGGTGGACGCCGGGAGACGAAAACCGCCCATGAGGGGGGGAGGGCGGCCCCGTCTCCCGGGCCCGTTTGAATCGACCATGCGCTGGATCCCGGCATCGTGCCCGGCGCCCGCGCTGCTTCGGGCAACTCTTCAGCCCTTCGGCGCGGGCTTGCCCGCCTGCGCCAGGACGCCGCCGTGCACCTTGAGTGCGGCGAGGTTCCGCGTCACGAACTGCCCCTGCGGCCAGAGCTGCTGCGCCCTGGCGAGGTCCGCGCGGGCTGCCGCCTCGTCGTGCAGCATCCAGTGCAGCACGGCGCGGTTGGCGTATGCGACGGCCGTGGAATCGTCGTCGTCGCTCGCGCCCGTCACGCTCCACCATGCGCTCGGCAACACCCGCCGCTCCTCGGCCGCGTGCACCGCGGCATCGCATGCCGCGCGCGCCTCCGGGAACTGCAAGGTCATGGAGTACGCCACGCAGCGGTTGGTGTTGACGGAGGACGATTCGAGCGCCATGGCTCGGGGCCGTCCCGTCAATTCCTCGAGTGCGGCGCGGTAGCGGCCCGCCACGACGTCGGCTCCGCCGGCCGCATCGCTGTAGGCCGTGAAGACGAACCGGTGCGCCCCGCCGGCCAGCGCCGCGCCGCTCATCAGTGTGAGAGCAACTCCGGCGCCGAGCGCCCGTGAGCGTCGAGAGGAGTCTGCGCCGCGGATGTTACGGATGAATGACGACATGACTGCGATCTCCTGACGTGTTCCGATCTGACGGTGTCAGGATATGGAGGATGCCGCGCCGCGACAAACGAAAATAATTGCGGTGACGGATGAGCGGCGCTCATCCGCACGCCGCGCCGACAGGGAGCCGCGCGGGCTCGGCCGGATCGCGGAACTGCGACAGCGCCCAGTCGGTGACGGCGCGGATCTCGGGCCTGCCGGCGTCCCTGCGGCGGCTCACGAGGAAGTAGGTGTCGGCGGTGGCGAGCTCCGTGGCGAAGATGCGAACCAGTGAGCCGGATCGGAACCATGTCTCGCACAGCCGCGAGGGGACGAGTGCGACGCCGACGCCTCGCTCCGCCGCCCGCACCACCGCATACATGGTGTCGAGCTCGATCACGTTCTTCGGCTCCGGCGGCTCCAGGCCGATCTGCTCCGCCCAACTCGCCCACGCGTAGGGGCGCGGCCTGTGCACGATGAGGGGCAGCTCGCGCAGCACCGCGCCGCCGAGCCGCGCCACCGCGGCGGCGTGCTGCGGGGCGCAGGCGGCGGTGAGCGACAGCGCGAAGAGGCGCGCCGCCTGCACGCCCTGGGGCTCCGTGTCGGCGAGCAGGATCGAGACGTCGGCGGTCGGGGGGTGGAGCGACGGCCGCGGGTCGCGGGTGTCGATCTGGATGTCGATCTCGCGATGCTCGGCGCAGAAGCCGGTGAGCCGCGGAATGAAGAGCTCGCTCGCGAAGAAGGGCGGCAACAGGATGCGCAGGGTGCGCCGGCTGCCGCTGCGGCGGGCGACCTGCGCGAGGCTGCGGTCGAGCGCCGCCAGCAGCGGCTCGATCTCCTCGAGCAGCGTGGCGCCCGCGGCGGTGAGCTCCAGCGCGCGCGACTTGCGCACGAAGAGCTCCACGCCCAGCGTCTCCTCCAGCTCCTTCATCTGGTGGCTGACCGCGGAGGGTGTCAGGTACAACTCGTCGGCGGCGAGCTTGAAACTGCGGCGGCGGGCGGCGACGCAGAACACCCGCAGGTTCCTGGTCGGCGGCGGACGGGAGAGGCGCATCATGCGGGCTGCGGGGCTTCGTCGAACACGACTGTGGTCTGCAAGAACCATGCCCCATGCTTCCATCGCGGGTTTCGGGCGGCTCGTCACAGTACCGCCGGCGCTTGACGGCGCCGTTGCATCGCAATCGGGCGGCGGCGGGCGGCCCGCACCGGCACGGCGCACGCCGGCGCTCACATCGTCCGGGTGTTGGAAAGCGCCCTCAGCCGAGAGCGCGGTCGAGCCAGCGGGAGAGGCTGGCGGCGTCCACCGCGCCCGCCTGCCGCGCGAGCTCGCGGCCCTCGCGGAAGAGGATCAGTGTCGGAATGCTGCGGATGCCGAAGCGCGCGGCGAGCTGCGGCTGCCGGTCGGTATCAACCTTCGCCACGCGAAGGGCGGTGGCGCGCTGCGCCGCCGTGCGCTCGAGCACCGGGGCCATCATCCGGCACGGCCCGCACCAGGGCGCCCAGAAATCCACGAGCACCGGCAGCGTGGCCCGCTCGACGTGCGCGGCAAAGGAGGCGGTGTCGAGCGCGACCGGCTCCCCGGTCAGCACCTGCGCCTTGCAGCGCGGACACTTGGGATGCTCGCTCGCCCGGGCCTCGGGCACGCGGATGAGGCTGTGACACTGTGGACACGCCACCAGCAGGCCGGCGGCGGCGGGGGTCTCGGCGTTCATGCCCGGACCATGGGGCCGGGGCGGCACGATTCAAGCGGCCGGGGGGGCTTGGCTTCCCTCACCGCGCCCCCATGTCGCCACCGTTTCCTCAACCTTTTCCACGAGGGCCGCGTCGCTCATGGAATACCGGGATTACTACAAAGTTCTGGGCGTGGCCCGGACGGCCGCCGCCGAGGACATCAAGAAGTCCTACCGCCGGCTC
>DAHUXV010000278.1 GCA_027306985.1 Gammaproteobacteria bacterium
CCGCAATCCCGGCATGCGGTCACGCTGCGCACGGCCGCCGGCGCCGAGATCCTCATGCACATCGGCATCGATACGGTCGGCCTCGCGGGGCAGGGCTTCGAGGCGCACGTGAGCGTCGGGCGCAAAGTGGCGGCGGGCGAGCGGCTCATCACGTTCGATCTCGATCTCATCGCGCGCCGCGCGAAGAGCCTGCTGACCCCGATTCTGGTGATGCAGGGTTGCGGATTCGCCGTGGTGAGCAGCAGCGACAGCCGCGAGATCGCAGCGGGCGAGCGCCTCATGGAGATTGCGCCGTCCGCGGCCGCGGCCGGCGGCGGCATGGATGGGCCGGGCTCCGGTGCGGCGCCCGGGGCGTCCGAGGAAGTGCGGCGAGTGCGCGTCGCGCTCGAGCATGGCATCCACGCGCGCCCGGCCGCGCAGATCGTGAGCGCGCTGAAGGGCTTCGCCGGGGAGGTTCATCTCGCCGTGCAGGGCCGTAACGCCAACGCGCGCAGCACCGTGGCGCTGATGAAGCTCGGTGCCCGCAAGGGGGATGAAGTGGAGGTCCGGGCCGCCGGCAGGGACGCGCGTGCCGCCATCGACGCTGCCGCGGGCATCCTGGCCGGTGTGCACGAAGAGAGCAGCGGCTCGGCGCGCGCGGTGCCGCGCCCCTCCGCCGCGGAACCTGCCGGACTGGGGCAGAAGCACCCCTCGGCGCCAGCCTCGAAGCCGGTATCGGTGCCGGCGACGGCGGCTGGTGTCCCCGTGGAACCCGAGTCCGGCGCCGCCCTGCGGGGCGTCATCGCCAGCCGCGGGCTTGCGGCAGGGCAGGCCGTGCGGCTCGCCGCTCGAGAGATCGAAGTGACGCGGACCGGTGCCGGCGTCTCGCACGAGACCCAGCAGCTGGCAGGAGCCAGAGCGCAGGTGCGATTGCGATTGCAGGCGGCGCGCACCGCCGCTTCGGGCGCCGCGCGCGAGATCGTCGAAGCGCATCTCGAGCTGCTCGACGATCCCGAGTTGACGGAGAAGTCGCTGGCGGTCATCGCCGGCGGCACGAGCGCCGCCTACGCGTGGCGGCAGGCGGTGCGCGAGAGCATGGAGGCGCTGCGCGCACTCGGCGACGCGCGCATGGCGGAGCGGGTGGACGACCTGCTCGACCTCGAGAGCCAGGTGTTGCTTGCGATGAGCGGCACCGCGGCCGCGGCGATTCAGCGGCTGCCGCCCGATGCCATCGTCCTCGCCGAGGAGCTGCTGCCGTCGCAGCTCGTCGCGCTCGATGCCGCGCGGCTCGCGGGCATCGGCCTCGCGGCCGGCGGCGCCACCTCGCACGTCTCCATTCTGGCGGCGGCGATGGGCATACCGGCGTTGGTGGCGATCGGACCGGGGCTGCGGCGGATCGCCGACGGCACGGCTCTGCTGCTCGACGCCGAGGCTGGCCTGCTGCACGTTGACCCGGGCGCGGAGCGCCTTGCCGCGACCCGCCGGCAACTCGAGCTGCGCAGCGCGCGCCGGGCTGCGGAGCGCGAAGCCGCGCAGCGGGACTGCTACACGGCCGACCGCGTGCGCATCGAGGTGCTCGCCAACGTCGGATCGCTGGCGGATGCGCAGGCGGCCGCGCGCAACGGCGCGGAGGGCTGCGGCCTGCTGCGCACGGAGTTCCTGTTCCTCGAGCGCGAGACGGCCCCGAGCGAGGCCGAGCAGCATGCCGAATACCAACGGATCGCGGACGCGCTGGCCGGCCGGCCGCTCACCGTGCGCACGCTCGACATCGGCGGCGACAAGCCGATTCCCTACCTGCCGCTGCCCGCCGAGGAGAATCCGGCGCTGGGCCTGCGCGGCGTGCGCACGAGCCTCTGGCGCCCGGACCTGCTGCGCCAGCAGTTGCGCGCGATCCTCGGCGTGCGGCCTCACGGCCAGTGCCGCATTCTCCTGCCCATGATCACGGACGTGACGGAGATCAGCTCCGTGCGTGCCATGATCGAGGAGGCGCGGGCCGAGGTCGGCCGGCACGAGCCGGTCGAGCTCGGCGTGATGATAGAGACGCCGGCTTCGGCGCTGATGGCGGACGCCATCGCGGCGGAGGCCGATTTCTTCTCCATCGGCACCAACGATCTGACTCAATACACGCTGGCGATGGACCGCGGACACCCGGAACTGGCCGCGCGTCTCGATGCCCTGCATCCGGCGGTGCTGCGGCTGATCGCCCGCACCGCGCAGGCCGCGCAGGCGCGCCAGCGCGCCGTCGCCGTATGCGGCGGCCTGGCTTCCGACCCGGTGGCGGCGCCGATCCTGATCGGGCTCGGCGTGCACGAGCTGTCGGCGGTGCCGTCGGTCATTCCGCGGTTGAAGGCGCTCATCCGCCGGCTCACTCTGGCGGAGTGCGCGGCAGCCGCGCGCCAGGCGCTCGAGCAGAGCTCCGCGGAGGCCGTCCGGGCGATCGCGGTGAGTCTGGCGGCGTGCGTGAGCGAGCCCGAGTCGGTGTAAGCCCATGAAACAACTCTTCGCCCAACTGCAGCGGATCGGCGGCGCCCTGATGTTGCCGATCGCGGTCCTGCCCGTCGCGGCCCTGCTGCTTCGCTTCGGCCAGCCGGACCTGCTCGATCTGCCGGTGATGCGGGCGGCGGGACAGGCGATCTTCGACAATCTCGGGCTGCTCTTCGCGGTCGGCGTCGCGATCGGGCTCGCGCGCGAGAATCACGGCGCCGCCGGGCTCGCGGCCGTGGTCGCCTATCTGGTCACCACCCGGGGAGCGGAGGTGTTCATCACCCCGCCGGCCGCGCTCCTCGCGCTGACGGGACATGCCCGCGACCTTGCCATCGAGGCCTTCAAATCCAACGAGCTCAAGACCCTGACCGTGCCGGTCGGCATTCTCTGCGGACTGCTCGCCGGGGCGCTCTACAACCGCTGCCACCGCGTCAGTCTGCCGAGCTACCTCGCCTTCTTCGGCGGCCGGCGGTTCGTGCCCATCGTGAGCGGTCTCGCGGCGCTCGGGCTCGCGGCCGCCTTCGGTCTCGAGTGGCAGCGGCTCGAGCACGGCATGGCGACGCTCAGCCGCGCGGTGCTGGCGGCGGGGCCGTGGGGGCTCTTCGCCTACGGGGTGCTCAACCGCCTGCTGATCGTCACCGGGCTGCATCACGTCATCAACAGCATGGCCTGGTTCGTGTTGGGCAACTTTCACGGCCACACCGGCGACCTCAACCGCTTCTTCGCCGGCGACCCGACCGCCGGGGCGTTCATGGCGGGGTTCTTCCCGGTGATGATGTTCGGGCTGCCGGCGGCGTGCCTCGCGATGTATCACACGGCGCTGCCGGAGCGTCGCCCGATGGTCGCAGGTCTCCTGCTGTCCATCGCGCTGACCTCGTTCCTCACGGGGGTGACCGAGCCCGTCGAGTTCTCGTTCATGTTCCTCGCGCCGGCGCTCTACGCCATACACGCGCTGCTCACGGGCCTCTCCTTCGTCATCATGAACGCGCTCGGCGTGCGGCTCGGGTTCGGCTTCTCGGCGGGGCTCTTCGACTACGTTCTCAACTACAAATTCGCCACGCGTCCGCTGCTGCTGCTGCCGGTGGGGGCGGTCTACTTCGGGCTGTACTACGGCATCTTCCGCTACGCGATCGTCAGGTTCGATCTGAAGACACCGGGACGCGAGGACGCGCAGAGCGCCGCGGCCGCGGCCAGCCCGGCGTCGGCGCCGGATGAGCGTGCGCGGGCGTACGTTACGGCGCTCGGAGGCGCCGGCAATCTCGAGTCCGTCAGCGCCTGCACGACGCGGCTGCGGCTCATCGTCAAGACACAGGAGACCGTCAACGTCGATGCTCTGAGGAGGCTCGGCGCGCGCGGGGTCGTCCGGCCCTCGGCCACGGCCCTGCAGGTGGTGGTCGGCCCGACCGCGGATCAGCTCGCGGGCGAGATGCGCGAGGCCATGGCATCGATGCCGGAGGAGAGCCCGGCCGCTCCAGGCGCGCATGCGGCACCGCCGCCGCGGGCGGCTCCCGCGCCGCCGGCGGCGGCGGGCGCACCGGCGCCGGCAGAAGAGGCTCTGCGGGGCCTCCTGGCCGCGCTCGGGGGCCCGGCGAACGTGCGCAGCGTCGAGCCGGCCTCTTCGCGCCTGCGGATCGGGGTGGCGAGCACCGGCGCGATTGACAGTGCGGCGATCCGCAAGCTCGGCATGCGCGGTTTCGCGATCGCGGCCTCGGACTGCGTGCACGTCATCGTCGGGCCGGCTGCGCAGGAGGCGGGCGCCTCTTTGCGGGAGCTGCTGAGCACGTGATGCGGGGCGGCTCCCGATGAGCGACACGGACCGCCGGATCCGGCGCATCGTCATCGTGGGGGGCGGATCGGCGGGCTGGATGACGGCCGCGGCGCTCGCCAACACGATCCGCGGCGGCTGTCGGATCGAGCTCATCGAGTCCACGGCCATCGGCACCGTGGGGGTCGGTGAGGCCACCATTCCGCCGCTCCGGTATTTCAACCGCCAGCTCGGCATCGAGGAGAATGCCTTCGTCGCGGCCGCCCGCGGCACGTTCAAGCTCGGCATCGCTTTCCTCGACTGGGTGCGTCCCGGCCATCGCTACTTCCACCCCTTCGGCCGCATCGGCGACGACTTCGACTCCCTCTCCCTCCATCAGTACTGGCTGCGCGAGCGCGCCCGGGGGAGCCCGGTGCCGCTCGAGGACTACGCGATGGCCTGGGTGTTGGCCCGCGCCGGCCGCTTCGGGCAGCCGCTCGCCGATCCCGCCATGGTGTTGTCGAGCTTCGACTACGCGTATCACTTCGACGCCTCGCTCTACGGCCTTCATTTGCGCGACTACGCCGAGAAGCGGGGCGTGCGCCGCATCGAC
>DAHUXV010000184.1 GCA_027306985.1 Gammaproteobacteria bacterium
GGCGTTGCCGCCGCCGCCGCCCACGCCGATGACCTTGATGACAGCACTTTGGCTGTAGGCGTCCATCAGTTCGAACATTGCGCTTGCTCCTCGAGAGATTCGGTTGGTTTGAATTTGGTTATCGGTCTGTCAGCGTCAAAAGTTTCCCTGGAACCAGGCGCGCATGCGGTCGATCGCCGTCTTCGCGTTGCCCAGGGACCGCCCGCGACGCGCGGGCAGGAAGTTGTCGCGGGCGTAGAGCAGCAGGCCCACGCCCGTCGAGAAAACGGGATTCCTGACGACGTCGGTGAGCCCCTGCACCTGCTGCGGCAGGCCGAGCCTCACCGGCACGTGGAAGACCTCCTCCGCGAGCTCGATCGCGCCCTCCATCTTGGCGCTGCCGCCGGTCAGCACCACGCCCGCGGCGATCACCTCCTCGAAGCCGCTGCGGCGCAGCTCCTCGCGCACGAGGCCGAAGAGCTCCTCGTACCGCGGCTCGACGATCTCGGCGAGCGTCTGGCGCGCCAGCCGCCGCGCCGGCCGGTCGCCGACGCTCGGCACCTCGATGCTCTCGTCGGGATTGGCGAGCTGCGACAGCGCGCAGGCGTAGCGGATCTTGATGTCCTCGGCATGCTGGGTCGGGGTGCGCATGGAGACCGCGATGTCGTTGGTCACCTGATCGCCGGCGATGGGAATCACCGCGGTGTGGCGGATCGCCCCGTGCGAGAAGACGGCCAGATCGGTCGTGCCGCCGCCGATGTCGACCAGGCAGACACCGAGCTCCTTCTCGTCGTCGGTCAGCACCGAGAAGCTGGAGGCGAGCTGCTCGAGCACGACGTCGTCGACCTCGAGCCCGCAGCGCTTGATGCATTTCTCGATGTTCTGCGCCGCGCTCTCGGCGCCCGTGACGATGTGCACCTTGGCCTCGAGGCGCACGCCCGACATGCCGATCGGGTCGCGGATGCCTTCCTGCCCGTCGACGATGAACTCCTGCGGCAGCACGTGCAGGATCTTCTGGTCGGCGGGGATGGCCACCGCCTTGGCCGCGTCGATCACGTGCTCGACGTCGCCGTGCGTGACCTCGCGGTCGCGGATCGCCACCACGCCGTGGGAGTTCAAGCTCCGTACGTGGCTGCCGGCGATGCCGGCGAACACCGAATGGATCTCGCAGCCGGCCATGAGCTCGGCCTCCTCCACGGCGCGCTGGATCGACTGCACGGTCGATTCGATGTTGACGACCACGCCCTTCTTCAGGCCGCGCGAGGGCTGGGAGCCGAGCCCCAGCACTTCGATGGTGCCGTCGGCGCCGACCTCGCCCACCAGCGCCACCACCTTGGAAGTGCCGATGTCGAGGCCCACGATGAGATTCCGGTCGGATCGCTTAAGCATGACTCGCCCCCGCCTTCCACCCGATGGCGAAACCGTTTGTGTACCGCATGTCCACGTATGAGATGTCCGCCGCGCGCTGCTCGACGATCCGCAGCGCCGCGGTCATGAATTTGTCGAACCGCTCGTCGACCTGGGAGCGCCCGAGCCTCACGGCGATGCCGTTGGCGAGCTCGAGCTGCCACGCGCCGCGCGCATCGAGCCGCAGCGCCGTCAGGGTGAGTCCCGCGGGCCTCATGCGCCGCTGCATGGCCAGGTAGCGCTGCGTGACCTCGGCCTCGGAGCCCTCGGGTCCCGAGAGCCGCGCGAGTCCCGCGGGGAAGTGGCTGACACCGGTCGCGAAGCGCACCCCATTGCCATTGACGAGACCGTCCCGGCCCCAGCGGGCGGCGGCCACCTGCTCCACCACGCGCACCGAGAGCCCGTGCGGCCACTCGCGCGCGACGCTCACCGCGTCCACCCAGGGGATCGCGCCGATCGCGCGGCTCACCGCCGCGACATCGACCGTGAGCAGGCCCCGGCCGCGCACCTGCGCGGCGACGACCCGCTCGATCCGCTGCGGCGTGACGTGTTGGAACCGCCCCGTCACCTGCACGGTGCGGATCGGCTGATCGAGCGCCCAGAAGACGACGCACAGGGTCGCGAAGGCGGCGCCGCCGACGGCGAGCCCGCGGCCGATGGCCCGCCACGGGAGCCGCGGCTGCGCCGCCGCCGCCTCGCGGGCCTTGATCCGATTGCGGTTGCGGGTGCGCTTCCACATGATCAGCGCCCGCCTCCCGCGGTCCGGAGGGTCGCGCCGGCGGCTCCCGGGGACCTCACCCGCACGAAGCTCGTCTCGAGCACGCGCCACACGAGCTCGTCGAAGTCGATGCCCTCCGCCCGCGCAGCCATGGGCACCAGGCTGTGGCTGGTCATCCCGGGCACGGTGTTGACCTCGAGCAGCAGCGCCCGCCCGGCGGCATCCATCATGAAATCCGCCCGCCCCCAGCCTTCGCCGCCGACGGCCGCGAAGGCCGCCAGCGCGAGGCTGCGCAGGTGCTGCTCGGCCGGCTGGGAGAGCCCGGACGGGCAGAGATAACGCGTGTCGTCGCGGAAGTACTTCGCCTCGTAGTCGTAGAACCCTCGCGGCGTCTCGATGCGGATCGACGGCAACGCCCTGTCTTGCAGCAGCGCCACGGTGTACTCCCGGCCGGCGATCCAGGCCTCCGCGAACACGCTGCGGTCGACCGCGGCCGCCGCCGCGTAGGCGGCGCCAAGCGCTTCGGCGCTCTCGACCTTGGTCATGCCGACGCTCGAGCCCTGACTGGCAGGCTTGACGATGAGCGGCAGCCGCAGCCGCTCGAGCGCCAGCTCGAAGTCCTCGGGACCGTGCAGCTCCACCGCATCGGGCGATGCCACGCCGACCGCCTGCGCCAGGCGCTTGGTGCGCAGCTTGTCCATGGCGGTAGCCGAGCCCGCCACGCCGCTGCCGGTGTAGGGGACCCCGATGTACTCGAGCGCGCCTTGGACGGTCCCGTCCTCGCCGCCCGGGCCGTGCAGAGCGATCCACACGCGATCGAAGCGCTGCTCGATGAGCTCGAGCAGCGAGCGCTCCCGGGGATCGAAGGCCGCGGCCTCGACGCCGCGGCGGCCGAGCGCCGCGAGCACGGCGTGGCCGGAAAGGAGCGAGATCTCCCGCTCGCTCGAGTCTCCGCCGAGGAGCACCGCCACGCGGCCGAACTGTGCGGGATCGGCGGCGCGCCGCGCGAGTGTCGGGTCGTAGGCGAGCCGCATCAGCGCCCCTCCCCGGCGATCTGGCCGCCACCCTGGCCGGCAGGCTGGCCCACGATGCGCACTTCAGGCTGCAGCCGCACGCCGTGCGCGCGCTGCACCTCATCCTGCACGCGCCGGATCAGTCCTTCGACATCCGCGGCCGTGGCGGCGCCGTGGTTGATGATGAAGTTGGCATGCTTCGCCGAGACCGACGCGCCGCCGACCGCCAGGCCCTTCAAGCCCGCGGCCTCGATGAGGCGCGCGGCATGATCGCCCGGCGGGTTGGTGAACACCGAGCCGCAGCTCCACTCGCCGATCGGCTGCTTCGCCTTGCGTTGCTCGAGGAGCGCCTCCAGCCGTCCCCGGTCCGCGGCATGCTCGGCACCGGTGCTCCGCCGCCCGGCGTCCTCGCCCTGCTGCTCCTCGAACCTCAGCCTCGCGGACAGGAACCACTCCTGCGCCGCGGGCGGCTCGACGTGGCGGTAGCTCACCCGATACTCGTCCGCGGGCCGGCGGTGCTCGCGGCCGCGGCGGTCGATCGTCTCGACGTCCACCACGTGCCGCCACGTCTCGCCGCCGAAGGCGCCGGCGTTCATCGCGAGCGCGCCACCCAGCGTGCCCGGGATCCCCGCGAAGAACTCCGCCGGGCCGAGGCCCCATTTGATGCACTGTCGGGCGATGCGCGCGCAGGGTACGCCCGCCTCGCCGTACACCGTGTCGGGACCGGCGCGCTCCAGGCGGTCCAGAGTCCCGTGCGTGCTGATGACGACACCCGCGATTCCGCCGTCGCGCACCAGGAGGTTGCTCCCGAGTCCCACCCAGCACACCGGCACCTCGGCCGGCACGCTCTGCAGGAAGGCCGCCAGGTCGGCGCGATCGTCCGGCGTGAAGTAGATCTCCGCGGGCCCGCCCACGTGCCAGGAGGTATGGCGGCTCATCGGCTCGTTGCGCCGGATGCGCGGCAGGAACTCCGTCGCGACCGCCAGCATCAGGCGCCCCTCCGCGGCGGCAGGAGCGCGGCGAGGCGCTCCTCGAGCCCGTGCGCCACGGCGCTGATGTTGCCCGCGCCCATGGTCAATATCACGTCACCGTCGCGGACGAGGTCCTTCAGCGACTCCGCCAGCGCGTCGACACGCTCGACGAAAAGCGGCTCCACCTGCCCGCGGCTGCGCACCGCACGGCAGATCGCGCGCCCGTCGGCGCCGGCGATCGGGGCCTCGCCGGCGGCGTAGACCTGTGTGACCAGGAGCACGTCCGCCGTCGCCAGCACCTTGCCGAAGTCATCGATCAGATCGTGGGTGCGCGTGTAGCGGTGAGGTTGGAAGGCGAGCACGATCCGCCGGCCGGGGTACCCCTGACGCAGCGCCTCGAGAGTCGCCGCGATCTCGGTCGGATGATGGCCATAGTCGTCGATCACCGTGACCCTTCCTGCCGCGGTATCGATCTCGGCGACGTGTTGCATTCTGCGGTCGATGCCCTGAAAGCCCGCGAGCGCGCGTCCGATGGCGGCATCGTCGACGCCGAGCTCCGTTGCAACGGCGATCGCCGCGAGCGAGTTCAACACGTTGTGGGCGCCCGGCAGATTCACCGTGACCTCGAGGGGGTCGCCTCCCGGGCGCGCGACGCGGATCCGGGTCTGCAGCCCGCACCGCGCGACCTCGACCGCGCGCACATCGGCCGCCGCATCGAGCCCGTACGTCAGGACCGGCCTGCCGAGCTGGCCCAGAATGCCGCGCACGTGCTCATCGTCCAGACAGAGCACGGCAAGACCGTAGAACGGCAGGTTGTGCAGGAACTCGACGAAGCTCTGCTTCAGCCGCTCGAAATCGCCGCCATGGGTCGCCAGGTGATCGTTGTCGATGTTGGTGACGACCGCGATGAGCGGCTGCAGATGCATGAAGGAGGCGTCGCTCTCATCCGCCTCGGCGACGAGATAGCGCCCGGTGCCGAGCCGGGCGTGGCTGCCGGCGCTCTTCAGGCGTCCGCCGATCACGAACGTCGGGTCCTCGCCGCCCTCCGCCAGGATGCTGGCGATGAGACTGGTCGTCGTCGTCTTGCCGTGCGTGCCCGCCACCGCGATCGAGTAGCGGAACCGCATGAGCTCGCCCAGCATCTCGGCGCGGGAGACGACGGGCACGCGATGCGCCACAGCCGCCTCGACCTCCGGGTTGCTCCTCGCGACGGCGCTCGAGACGACCACCACGTCAGCGCCCTCGACGTTCTGCGCCGCATGTCCGAGCCGCACGCGCGCGCCGAGCCGCGTGAGCCATTCCGTCACCGGCCCCGCCTTGAGATCCGAGCCCTGCACGGCGTAGCCGAGGTTGATCAGGACTTCGGCGATGCCGCTCATGCCGCTGCCGCCGATGCCGACGAAATGAATGGTGTTGATGCGGCGCATGCGGTCGCGCCGGTCGGAGCTCCGGCGCCGCTCCACCGCCGGACGCTCGAGCAGGCTGCGCCGCTCCTCGTTGCGAGGCTCCGTCCCTGCGCCTCGCCCTTCGGGCCGGCTGCCGCCGTCCAAAATCGTTCCAGACGATTTTGTCATGCGGCCCTCCTCGCGAGCTTCAGGCAGGAGGCGGCCAACTCCTCGGTGGCCTGGGGCCGGGCGAGGCGCCGCGCGCGCTCGGCCATGGCGAGCAGCTTGCCGCGGCCGGCGCAGAGGCGCTCGAGCTCCGCGGCGAGGCGGTCGGCGGTCAGGTCGCGGTCGACGATGAGCACCGCCGCGCCTTCGCGTACCAGGAATAGCGCGTTGTGGGTCTGATGATCGTCGACGGCGGCGGGGAACGGCACCAGCACGGCGCCCACGCCCGCCGCGGCCAGCTCCGATACGGTGAGGGCGCCCGAGCGGCAGATCACGAGGTCGGCCCACCCATAGGCTTCGGCCATGTCCTCGATGAAGGGCCGCACGTCGGCGCGCACG
>DAHUXV010000189.1 GCA_027306985.1 Gammaproteobacteria bacterium
TCCCGGACGCTGAACTCCCCGCGCAACAGCGGCAGCATCCTGTCGAGGATGCAGCTGCCGGGGCGCTTCGCCGCTTTCGGCTGGATGCTCGGCGTCATCTACCGCTCGCAGCGTCTCGGCAATCTGCCGACCGCGGCGATCCCGCGCCCGTTCGTCATGCCCGGGTACGCCACGGTCGACACCGGGGTCTACTACACGGGCGCCGCCTACGGTCTGTCGCTGAAAGTATCCAATCTGCTCGACAAGCAGTACTACCAGAGCGCCTTCAGCTACGTGCGCATCACCCCGGGAGATCCGAGGAGCCTCTCGCTCACGCTGACGAAGACATTCGACTGAGGGGATCCCCTTCCCCGGCCGGCGGCTCGACCCCGGGATCCGCGGGCTCATCCGCTTCGTGCCGAGCTGTCAGGGCGGGAGGGGCCGCCGTGTGGCAGCATACGCACAGCCCTCACCGGAGCTCGCCATGCCCCAGCTGCCCTCGCGGAAAGTCGCGCCCCTGCGCCTCGGTTGCCTGGTGCTCGCCGCCTCGCTGCTCGGAGCGGCCCCGTCCGTCAGCCGTGCGGCACCGCCGGCGATCGGCAGGCCCATGATCGGCAAGCCCGCGCCGCAGCTCATCGTGCCGGAGCTCGACGGCCGCGAGTTCGATCTCGCGCGGCTGCGCGGCAAGGTCGTGCTGGTGAACTTCTGGGCGACCTGGTGCTCGCCGTGCCGCATCGAGATGCCGACGCTCAATGCCTTCTACCGCCGCTATCGCTCGCGCGGTCTCGAGGTGCTCGGCCTCAGCATCGACGCGCCGCCGGATGCGGCGCGGGTGCGCCAGGTGATGAGTCGCTTCCGCTATCCGGGGGCGCTGGCGAGCGCGGCGCGGGTCGACGGCTTCGGCGAGCCCATCGCGGTTCCGGTCACGTACGTGGTGGACGCGAAAGGGGTGATTCGCGCGCGGCTGCAGGCGGAGGGGCCGGCAGGGGTTTCCAGGCAGGCACTCGAGCGGGCGGTATTGCCGCTGCTGGCGCGGCAAGGTCGGCAGTAGCCCGGTTTCGCGCAATCCCGGGCCTGACGGCGCCGGGATGTGCCCGCCGCCGCAGGCGGCGAGCGGCGAGGGAAGGTCGCGCCCTTTGCGCGCTGCGCCCAGAGGCGCAGGGTGCCCCGATCCCGCGCCGCATACGAGGGCCCGGAGAGCGCGGACCGCGCAGGTATACTTGGGCGACCTATTTCGAGGCGCTCCCCATGTCCAAAGTCCTGCCCCTTTCAGGCAAGCCGGCTGCGCCGGCCGGTCCGGCGGGCCTGAACTCCGTCGAGGAGATCGTCGCCGACCTCAAGGCCGGGCGCATGGTCGTCATCATGGACGACGAGGACCGGGAGAACGAGGGCGACCTCATCATGGCGGCGCAGCTCGCGACTCCCGAGGCCGTGGCATTCATGATCCGCCACGCGAGCGGCATCATCTGCGTGCCCATGGAGGAGGACCGGCTCGCGCGGCTCGATCTGCCGCAGATGGTCGCGAGCAACAGCGAGTCGCACCGCACCGCCTTCACGATCTCCGTGGACCTGCGCGTCGGGACGACCACGGGCGTCTCCTCGGGCGACCGGGCGGCCACCATCCGAGCGCTGGCGGACGTGCGCTCGGAGCCGCGCGACTTCACGCGGCCCGGTCACATCTTTCCGCTGCGCTCCCGCCGCGGCGGCGTGCTGGTGCGGACCGGGCACACGGAGGCCGCCGTCGACCTCTGCCGCCTCGCCGGCCTGCAGCCGGCGGGCGTCCTCTGCGAGGTGATGAACGACGACGGCACGATGGCGCGGCGGCCGCAGCTCGAGGTCTTCGCCAGGCAGCACGGCCTGAAGATCGGCACCATCGCCGATCTCATCCGCTACCGGCTGCGCAACGAGCGCTCCGTCGAGCGGGTGAAGGCGCAGCCCGTGCAGACGGAGCTCGGCGAGTTCACTCTGTACGCCTACGAGGACCGCGTCAGTCAGGACGTGCATCTCGCCCTGACACGGGGGGACCTGCGGGGTGAGGAGCCGCCTCTCGTCAGGGTCCACGTGGTGGACCACCTGCGGGATCTTCTCGGCATCCGCGCGGACCCGTTGGCGTGGACGCTGCGGGCCGCCATGGAGCGGA
The DNA here is from genome assembly GCA_027306985.1 of Gammaproteobacteria bacterium. Lineage (GTDB taxonomy): Bacteria > Pseudomonadota > Gammaproteobacteria > Steroidobacterales > Steroidobacteraceae > 13-2-20CM-66-19. The sequence goes on from DAHUXV010000189.1 coordinate 2,120, forward strand.
TCGCGCGTGCCGGCAATGGCATCATCGTGATCCTGCGCGACCGCGAGTCGCCGGATGACCTGCTGGGCTCGGTGCGATCGCTGGCCACTGGTGCCGGGGATGCCGCGCCGGATGGCGGCGCGCAGGCCTCGGGTGCGCGGCGCGACGGCGAGGTCCTGCGGACCTTTGGCGTCGGCGCGCAGATCCTGAAGGATCTGGGCGTGCGCCGGATGCGCGTCCTGTCGGCACCGAAGCAGATACACGGCATCGCGGCATTCGGCCTGGAAATCGCCGGTTACGTGGGAGAGGACGCTTGAGCGCACCACGCGTTCTCGAAGGCGATATCGTCGCGCGCGGCCGCAAGGTGGCCGTCGTCGCGGCGAGGTTCAACGATTTCATCGTCGCCAGTCTCCTCAAGGGCGCGACGGCGGCCTGGCTGGAGCATGGCGGCCCCGCGGAGGACCTGCTCGTCGCGCGGGTGCCCGGGGCGTTCGAGCTCCCCGTCGCCGCGCGCAGGCTCGCATTGTCGGGCCGCTACGACGCGGTGGTGGCGCTCGGCTGCGTCATCCGCGGAGATACGCCGCACTTCGAGTACATCTCGGGCGAATGCGCGCGCGGATTGCAGCTTGCGAGCCTGGAGACCGGAGTGCCCGTCATCTTCGGCGTCCTGACCGTCGAGACGGTGGAACAGGCCCTCGAGCGGGCGGCCACCACGGCCGGCAACAAGGGCGGGGAAGCCATGGCGGCGGCCCTGGAGATGGCGAGCCTCATGGCGCGCCTCGCTTCCTGACACCCGGCGCACGACCCATACGATGTCGAACGAGTCCCCAGCCCGCGCGCCTTCCGCCCGTACGCTCTCCGGCCAGCGCTCGATGGCGCGCAAGCTCGCGTTGCAGGCGCTCTATCGCCTGCAGCTCAACGAGTGTCCCTGGCAGGACCTCATCCAGGAATTCAGCGATGCGCAGGACATGCCGCGCGCGGATCGCGAATACTTCCGCGAGCTCATCGAGGGCGTCTGGCATGCGCGCGAGGCGCTCGATGCCGACCTGTCCTCGTGGACCGATCGGCCGCCGGCGCACCTCGATCCCATCGAGCATGCCATCCTGCTGATCGGCGTGTACGAGCTGCGCCATCGCCTGGACGTGCCGTATCGCGTCGCCATCAACGAGGCGGTGTCCCTGGCCAGGCGCTTCGGCGCCACCGACGGCCACAAATTCGTCAATGCGGTGTTGGATCGCGCGGCGCGCGCCCTCCGTGCCGGCGAGCATTGAGCGCGTGTCGCTGTCGGAATTCGATCTCATCGACCGGTACTTCCGCAGCTGCGGGGCCAGCCGCGCCGACGTGCGCGTCGGCGTGGGGGACGATGCGGCCATCCTCGAGTGTCCGGCGGGCGCGGAGCTGGTCGCCGCCGTGGACAGCCTGGTCGACGGCGTCCATTTTCCGCACGGCTCCCCGCCCGCCTCGATCGGCCACCGCGCGCTGGCCGTGAACCTGAGCGATCTGGCGGCGATGGGCGCCCGCCCGGCGTGGGCGCTTCTCGCCCTGACTCTGCCGGCGGCGGAGGAGTCCTGGCTGGCGGAATTCACGGCGGGCTTTGCGGCGTTGGCGCGCGCTCACGACGTGGCGCTCGTCGGCGGGGACACGACCTGCGGACCGCTCTGTGTGACCGTGCAGGTGCTGGGGCACGTGCCGCGATCGTCCGCGTTGCTGCGCTCGGGCGGACGCGCCGGCGATGTCGTCTTCGTGTCGGGAACTCCCGGCGATGCGAGCGCCGGCCTCGCGATCGAGCAGGGGAGACTCCCCGGTGCCGGCGAGGCGGCGGCGTATCTGCGCGAGCGCTTTCTCTACCCGGCTCCGCGCCTGGCTCTGGGGGAGTGTCTGCGCCGCCATGCGAGCGCCTGCATAGACGTATCCGACGGCCTGCTGGCGGACGCGGGCAAGATGGCGCGCGCCAGCGGCTGCGGCGTGGAGATCGCCTACGAGGAGGTGCCGGTGTCGCAGGAGCTGGCGCGCGCGGTGGGCGCGGAGCGCGCGCGCGAGCTGGCGCTGACCGGCGGCGACGACTACGAGCTTTGCTTCAGCGTGCGGCCGCCCCAGGTCGCGAGACTTCTCTCGGAGTTGCCGCCGGAGCGCTGGGGCTACACGCGCATCGGCATGCTGCGGGAAGGGCCGGGCGCGGACGTCGTTCGCGACGGCGCCGTGATGAGCTTCTCGCATTCCGGCTACGATCATTTTCCGACTTCCACCTGAGCGGCGGTTATGTCAAGTCGCCGGGATCGGCGACGATGCGGCGGGTACGGGATCGGCGCGCGGAGGTAATGCATCACAGTCGCGCGCCGCCTCAGTCCGTATCCTCTCGCACGTTCCACGAGCCGCCGCGACTCATGCCCGCACCCGCCAAAGGACCTACCGCTTTGCCCAAGGCCGCCCCGCGCGGCATCCCGGAACGGATCGGCAAGTACATGGTCATCAAGGAAGTGGGGCGCGGCAGCACCGGCGTGGTGTATCTCTCGCATGACGCCTATTACGGGCGCGACGTCGCGATCAAGGTCTACAACATGGATCCCGGCGCCGACCTCGAGCGCGCCCGCGTGGCGCGCAAGATGTTCCTCTCCGAGGCGCACCTGGTCGGGATGCTGCAGCATCCGCACATTCTGCCCATCTACGACGCGGGCGAGGAGAATGGCCGCTGTTACATCGTGACGGAGCACGTGCACGGCGCGCGCACGCTGGCGGCGTACTGCCGCCCGGACAATCTGCTGCGCATCGACGACACGGTCGAGATCGTCTTCAAGTGCGCCAAGGCGATGCACTACGCGCATACGCGCGGCGTGATCCACCGCGACATCAAGCCATCCAACATCATGCTCACGCAGGACAGCGACGTGCGCATCATCGACTTCGGCATCGCGCTGGTGTCGGACTCGGAGATCTCCCGCATCGAGGGTATCGCCGGCAGCCCCTCCTACATGTCGCCGGAGCAGGTGCAGAGCCTGGAGCTCACCAACCGCTCGGATCTGTATTCGCTCGGCGCGGTGATGTACGAGCTGCTGACCGGCTCGCGGCCGTTTCGCGCCGGCAACCTGCAGAAGCTGCTGCACCAGATCGTCTACGCCACGCCGCCGCCCATCCATACCCTGCGCAAGGACGTGCCCGAGGAGCTGGAGAACGTCGCGGCGACCGCGCTGCAGAAGGAGCCCGAGAAGCGGCACAAAAGCGGGCTCGACTTCGCCGCGGAGCTGACCCGGGTTCACCAGCGGCTGCGCGAGGCCAACTCGCGCATCGACCGGCAGGAGCAGTTCGGCGTGCTGCGGCGGCTGAAGTTCTTCCACGAGTTCTCCCATGCGGAGATCTGGGAGGTGCTGCGCGCCAGCAACTGGCAGGACTACTCGCAGGGCGAGGAGATCGTCAAGGAAGGGGAGATGGACGACCGCTTCTACATCCTCGTGTCGGGCGGCTGCGCGGTCGAGCGGCACGGGCGGCGCATCGGCGCCCTCGAGACCGGCGACTGCTTCGGCGAGGCGAGCTACGTGCCCGGCGCCAAACGGACCGCCACCATCCGCGCCGCGAGCGCGGTCACCGTGCTCAAGGTGAGCTCCACCCTGCTCGAGCAGGTGTCCGCCTCCTGCCAGCTGCGGTTCAACCGGGTGTTCCTGCGCACGCTCATCGGGCGGCTGCAGGGCGCCGAGTCAGCCGCTCCTCAAGTCAGCGCCTGATCCTCAGGGCGCGCGCGAAAGCCGCCCCTTCATCCGCTCGGCCCGTCCCGGGCCCGCAGGGTGCCGTGCAGGGACGGTCAGGCACGAAGAGCGGCCGCGGGCCGCTTTTCCAATTGACTGATGGCTGCGGTACATTCCGGCCGTGCACATCCTGCTCATCGAGGACGATACGGAGGCGGCGCGGGTCCTCGCCAAGGGACTGCGCGAGAGCGGCTACGCGGTCGATCACGCCGCCGACGGCCGTGAGGGCCTGTCGCGCGCCCTCGCCGGCAGGTTCGACCTGATCGTCACCGATCGGATGCTGCCGCACATCGACGGACTCGCCATCATTCAACAGCTGCGGCGGGCGCGGCTCACCACGCCGGTCCTGGTGCTGAGCGCCCTCGGCACGGTCGACGATCGCATCCGCGGCCTGAAGGCGGGCGGCGATGACTATCTCACCAAGCCCTTCGCGTTCGCCGAGCTGCTGGCGCGCATCGAGGCGCTGCTGCGCCGTCGCGCGAGCGTCGCGGAATCGACGGTGCTGCGGGTGGCGGATCTGGAGTTCGACCTCATCGCCCGCAAGGTCACCCGCGGCGGCCGGGAGATCGAGCTCACGGCCCGCGAGCAGAGACTGCTCGAGTTCCTGATGCGGCGCGAGGGACAGGTCATCACCCGCACGATGCTGCTCGAGGGTGTCTGGGACCTGCACTTCGATCCCCAGAGCAACCTCGTCGACGTGCACATCAGCCGCCTGCGCTTCCGCGTCGATCGCGGCGCGCAGCGGCCGCTCATCCACACCGTGCGCGGCTCCGGATACGTGCTGCGCGAGGAGGAGGAGTGAAGGACACGCGCCACTGGGGCCTGTTCAAGACCTCGGCGTTCCGGATGTCGATGGGCTATACGCTCCTCGTCGCGCTGGCCGTGTGCGTCACCCTCGGCAGCACCTACCTGCTGACGCAGAGCATCATCAAGGGCGACATCGACCTCATCATCGACACGGAGCTGAAGAGCCTCGAGAACCAGTACGTTCGCAGCGGCATTCCCGGCGTCACCGACGAGATCAATCTGCGCATCGACAGCTGGGGGCGGATCGGCGCGGTCTACATGCTGGCGGATCCGAAGTTCAACCGCCTCGCCGGCAACGTCACCAACTGGCCGTTCGACGGCGCCCCGGCCGAGCCCTGGCCGGAGTTTCGCATCGAGTCCATCGAGCCCGGCCAGCGCTCCGTCCATCCGGTGCGCGCCGCGGTAAACCGGCTGCCGAACGGCGACTGGCTGCTCGTCGGCACCGACATGTCGCAGGATCGCCGTTATGCGCGCACGTTTCAGATCGCGACGCTGTGGGGCATCGGCCTCTCGATCCTGGCGGCGGCCATAGCGGGCTTCTCGTTCAGCTTCCGTCTGGCGCGCCGCGTCGGGGACGTCACCGACACGTGCGTGCGCATCATGTCGGGCGAGCAGGGGCACCGGCTGCCGGTGGCCGGCACCAGCGACGAGTTCGATGCGCTGGCGGCCTCGGTGAATCGCGTGCTCGATCGCCTGGAGGAACAGACGCGCACGCTGCGCGCGACTTTCGACAGCGTCGCGCACGACCTGCGTGCGCCTTTGCATCGCCTGCGCACGCGGATGGACGCCGTCTTGCGCCTGCGCGCGCTCGAGCCGGGAATCCGGGAGCCCGTGGAGTCGGCCTTGCGGGAAGTGGACCGGTTGCAGCGTACGCTGGCGACGCTGCTGCAGATTGCGCTGGCCGAGTCCGGCGCACCGCTGGCTTCGCCGGCGCCGGTGGACGTCGGTGAGCTGGCCGACGAGCTGGTGGAGCTGTTCGAGCCGGTGGCGCGGGAGCGAGGCCTGACTCTGACGGGCCGCACCGATCGCGGCGTGATCGTCGAGGGCAATCGGCAGCTGCTCGCGCAGCTCATCACCAACCTGCTGGAGAACGCGCTCAAGTACGTGCCGTCGGGCGGGCACATCGATGTGGCGGTGAGGCGGCTCGGCGATCACGCCCACCTCGTCATCAGCGACGACGGTCCGGGCATGCCCGCGCAGGAGCGCCAGCGGGCCGGACAGCCGTTCGCGCGGGTGGGGCAGGGGTCGGGACTGGAAGGCAGCGGACTCGGGCTGTCGCTCGTGGCGGCGATCGCGCGCCTGCATCGGGCGCGGCTCACGCTGGAGAGCAACGACCCCGGGCTGCGCGCCGTGATCAGCCTGCCGCTGCCCGACGCTCAGCTCTCGCCGGCGTCTTTGTCGCGCTCGATGAGCGCGTAAGCGGAGTGGTTGTGAATGGACTCGAAGTTCTCCGACTCCACGACATAGGCGGCGATGCGCTCATCGGCGTTCAGACGCGTGGCCACGTCCCGCACCATGTCTTCGACGAACTTCGGGTTGTCGTAGGCGCGCTCGGTGACGAACTTCTCGTCGGGACGCTTCAGGATCCCGTAGAGCTCGCACGAGGCCTCGCTCTCGGCGATCTCGATGAGCTCCTCGATCCACATGTGATCGCGCAGGCGCGCGGTGATCGTGACGTGCGAGCGCTGGTTGTGGGCGCCGTAGTCCGAGATGCGCTTGGAGCACGGGCAGAGGCTGGTCACGGGCACGACCACCTTGACCCACATATCGGTGTGGCTCCCGCGCCGCTCGCCGACGAGGCCGGCATGGTAGTCCATCAGGCTCTCCACGCCGGAGACGGGCGCGTGCTTCATCACGAAGAAGGGGAAGCTCATCTCGATGTGGCCGGCGTCGGCCTCGAGGCGCTCGGTCATGGTCGCGAGCATGCCGCGGAAGGACTCGACCGAGATCTCGCGCTCGGCATGCAGGATCTCGACGAAGCGGGACATGTGCGTGCCTTTGAAATTGTGCGGCAGGCTGACGTACATGTTGAACGTGGCGATGGTGTGCTGCTCGCCGGCGGAGCGGTCCTTCACGCGCACCGGGTGGCGGATTTCCTTGATGCCGACGCGATTGATGGGCAGCCGGCGCGTGTCGGCCCGGCTCTGCACGTCCTCGACGTCGGCCAGGGTGGCGCGGGCGCTCTTGGCGGTGGCGGGGGGAGGGGTCATGGATTGCAGCCTACCGGATGGGCGCCCGAGGCACCTATATCAGTCGAGGTATGTGCCTGGATCCGGGCAGAAGAGGTCTTTTCAACCCTTCAGGCGCCGCCCACCGACCGGATGCGGTCGTGAGCCTGCAGGGACCACCAGCGCTCCGCGGTGGCACTGAGGCTCTGGGCATCGAGCCCGGCCGCGGTCAGGCAGGAGTCGCGCGAGCCGTGCTCGATGAAGCGGTCGGGGATCCCGATCTGCAGCAGCGGCAGCGAGACGCCCTCGGCCGCGAGCAGCTCGGCGACGGCGGAGCCGGCGCCGCCCTGGACGGCGTTTTCCTCGAGGGTGATCAGCGCACGGTGGCGGCCGGCGAGCTCCAGGATCAGCGACTCATCGAGCGGCTTCACGAACCGCATGTCGACCAGGGTGGCGTCCAGGCGCTCGGCGATGCGCCCGGCGGGCTCCAGCATCGGTCCGAAGGCGAGGAGCGCAAGTCCGCAGCGGCCTTCGCGCTTCACGAGCGCGCGCCCGACCGGTAGGGCGGTGAACGCCTTCTCCAGCGGCACGCCCGGGCCGGTGCCGCGCGGGTAGCGCACGACGCTGGGGCAGGAGAGGGTGGTGCCGGTGTAGAGCATCTGCCGGCACTCGTTCTCATCGCTCGGGGCCATGATGACGAGATTGGGAATGCAGCGCAGATACGACAGATCGTAGCTGCCCTGATGCGTGGCGCCGTCGCTGCCGACCATGCCCGCGCGGTCGACGGCGAAGAGGACCGGGAGGTTCTGCAGCGCGACGTCGTGGATGAGCTGGTCGTAGGCGCGCTGCAGGAAGGTGGAATAGATCGCCACCACGGGCTTGAGGCCTTCGGTGGCGAGCCCCGCGGCGAACGTGACGGCGTGCTGCTCCGCGATGGCGACGTCGAAGTAACGATCGGGAAAGCGCTTCGAGAACTCCACCAGGCCCGAGCCCTCGCGCATGGCCGGGGTGATGCCGATGACCTTCGGGTCGCGCTCCGCGATGTCGCACAGCCACTGGCCGAAGATCTGCGAGTAGGAAGGACCCGATGCGGCCTCCTTGAAGATCGTGCCGCTGACCGGATCGAAGGGCCCCGGCCCGTGCCACTTGATCGGATCGGCCTCCGCCGGAGCGTAGCCCTTGCCCTTGCGCGTCACGACGTGCAGAAACTGCGGGCCGCTCAACTTCCGGACGTTGCGCAGCGTGCTGACCAGGGCGCGCACGTCGTGGCCGTCCATCGGGCCGATGTAGTTGAAGCCGAGCTCCTCGAACAGGGTGCCGGGAAGGACCATGCCCTTCAGATGCTCCTCCGAGCGGCGCGCGAGCTCCCATATGGGCGGGATCGGCTTCAGCACCTTCTTGCCGCCCTCGCGCAGGTGCCGGTAGACCCGTCCCGAGAGGGCGGCGGCGAAATAGTTCGACAGCGCGCCGACGTTCTCGGAGATCGACATGTCGTTGTCGTTGAGAATGACCAGCAGGTTGGTGGTCAGCGAGCCGGCGTGATTCAGTGCCTCGAAGGCCATGCCGGCGGTCATCGCGCCATCGCCGATGATGGCCACGGCGCGCCGCGACTCGCCGAGGCGCTCTGCGGCGATAGCCATGCCGAGGGCTGCGCTGATCGAGGTGCTGGAATGGCCGACGCCGAAGGTGTCGTACTCGCTCTCCGAGCGCGCCGGGAAGGGCGCCAGGCCGCCCGGCTGCTTGATCGAGTGCAGCTGGCCGCGCCGTCCCGTCAGCACCTTGTGCGGATAGGCCTGATGGCCCACGTCCCAGACCAGGCGGTCCTGCGGGGTGTCGAAGACATAATGCAGGGCGACGGCCAGCTCCACCGCGCCCAGGCCGGCGGCGAAATGCCCGCCGCGGGTGGCGACCGTGTGAATCAGGAACTGGCGCAGCTCCTGAGCCACCTCCGGCAATTTCGCCACAGGCATCTGCCGGAGGTCGGACGGTGACTCGATCGCGTCGAGCAGCGGGTACACGTTGGGCGGGGAGGTCATTTGCGGCAGTTTACACGACGCGCGGGCGCGCTCTCAGTCTCTCTTGTTGCTGTACTGCAACAGAGCCTTGGCGATCAGGAACGGCCAGATGGGCGGGTTCCGTCCTGGGGTTCCGGGACTTGGAACGGCTCCGCCTCCGGCTCACCGTTGCGCTTCAGGAGGATCTCCACCCGCTGCTCGGCGGCCTTGAGCGAGCCTTGGCAGTGGCGCGTCAGCTCGACCCCCCGCTCGAAAGTCCGCAAGGCCTCCTCGAGCGGCAGGTCGCCGCGCTCCAGTCGCGCGACCAGCGCCTCGAGCTCCGCGAGCGCCTGCTCGAAGTCAGGGGGTGTTTTGCTGTCGGACATATGAATGCGTGCCGGAAAGCGCGAGCCTATACAGGTGCTTCCATCGCGGTCAACGCGATTGACGCGCCGGCGGCCGGGGCTTACAGTGGACGCCTCGTTAGACCCAGTCTAAGATAGGAGACAGCGGCATGAACCTCAAAGGCAGCAAGACCGAGAAGAATCTCAAAGACGCGTTCGCGGGCGAGTCCCAGGCGAACCGCCGGTACCTGTACTTCGCAGGCAAGGCGGACGTCGAAGGATACAACGACGTGTCGGCCGTCTTCCGCTCCACTGCCGAGGGCGAGACCGGTCATGCGCATGGCCACCTCGAGTACCTCGAGGCGGTGGGCGGTCCGGCGACCGGCCTGCCGATCGGCGACACCAAGCTCAATCTCAAGGCCGCGATCGCCGGCGAGACCCACGAGTACACGGACATGTACCCCGGGATGGCGAAGCAGGCGCGCGATGAAGGTTTCGCGGAGATCGCCGACTGGTTCGAGACCCTGGCCAAGGCGGAGCGCTCGCACGCCAACCGCTTCCAGAAGGCGCTCGACGGGATTTGAGCGGTTCGCGGGCGCTGGATCCGGGGTGGCCATCCGTGGCCACCCTGCCCGGCCCGCGCGCAGCAGAACGCGTGATTTTCTGCGCCGCTCCCGCCACCTGCGACGGCGGGGCACATCCCTGTGCCTGGCCGCCGCCACCGCACTGACGGCCTTTGCTCCATGAGCTCTACACCCACTTCATCCGGCGATGGGGGCCCGCGGCCACCGGCCGCGGGCCGCGAGGGCAGCCTCGAGGCGCCCACCCGACATCCGCTCGATTGGCGCAATCCCGCCTTCTACGACGAGGCCGCGCTCACCAAGGAGCTCGAGCGCGTCTTCGACATCTGCCACGGCTGCCGCCGCTGCTTCAGCCTCTGCAACTCCTTTCCGACACTCTTCGACGCGGTGGATGCCACCGCCTCGGGCGAGGTGGCGGCGGTCGACAAGAAAGTCTTCTGGCAGGTCGTCGACCACTGCTATCTGTGCGACATGTGCTTCATGACGAAGTGCCCGTACGTGCCGCCGCACCCGTGGAACGTCGACTTCCCGCATCTGATGCTGCGTGCGAAAGCGGTGCGCACTCGCAAGGAGGGGGTCAGCTTCCGCAATCGCGTGCTCGCCGCGACCGACACGGTCGGCAAGATCGCCGGCATCCCTGTCGTCGTGGAGGTTGTGAACGCCGTCAACCGCTCCGCCGCCGGCCGCGCGGTGCTCGAGAAGACCCTGGGCGTGGATCCGACGGCGCCCATTCCGAAATACCACTCCCGTACCGCGCGCAAGCGCCTGCGGCGCCTGGGCGGCGCCCCCGGCGGCCAGGCGGTCTCCACGCCCGAGACCACCGGCAAAGCGGCTCTCTTCACCACCTGCTACGGCAACCGCAACGACCCGCGGATCAACGAGGATCTGGTCGCCGTCTTCGAGCACAACGACATCCCGGTCACGCTCCTCGCTCAGGAGCGCTGCTGCGGCATGCCGCGGCTCGAGCTCGGCGACCTCGAGGCGGTGGCGCGGCTGAAGGAGCACAACATCCCGCAGCTCATTGGCGCGCTCGACGCCGGGCTCGACATCGTCGCGCCGATCCCGTCCTGCGTGCTCATGTTCAAGCAGGAGCTGCCGCTGATGTTCCCCGGCGACGCGCAGGTGCGGCGCGTCGCCGAGCGCATCTTCGATCCCTTCGAGTACCTCATGCACCGCCATCGCGCGGGTCTGCTGCGCACCGATTTCAAGCGCACGCTGGGCAAAGTGAGCTATCACGTCCCCTGCCATCTGCGCGTGCAGAACATCGGGCTGAAAACGCGGGATGTGCTGCGTCTCGTCCCCGACACCACGGTCGAGACAATCGAGCGCTGCTCCGGACACAACGGCACCTACGGCGTCAAAAAGGAATTCCGCGCCGCCTCCATGAAGATCGGCCGCCCCGTGATCCAGCGCGTCGAGTCCGCCGCCGCCCAGCATTACGCCAGCGACTGCCCCATGGCCGGCGAGCAGATTCGAAGCGGCCTCGAGGACGGCCGGGAGCCCGAGCATCCGCTCACGCTCCTGCGGCTCGCCTATGGCATCTGACCCGGCATCGTCATTGCTTTCTCACCTCCCGCCATGGAAAAACTCACCGCCGCCGACCTCATGAGCCTCGAGCGCTACGCCCGCGAGCGTGCCGCCTTCCGGGCCCGCGTGCTCGAGCACAAGCGCCACCGCAAGCTCGCGATCGGCCCCAACGTCACCTGGTCGTTCGAGGACCGGCTGACCATGCAGTACCAGATCCAGGAAATGCTGCGGGCCGAGCGCATCTTCGAGCCCGAAGGCATCCGCGACGAGCTCGACGTCTACAACCCGCTGATCCCGGACGGCGGCAACTGGAAGGCCACCCTGCTCATCGAGTTCCCCGACCCGGCCGAGCGCCAGCGCCAGCTCGCGCGGCTCATCGCCCTCGAGGACCGCTGCTGGGTCCAGGTGGGCGGTCAGGACCGGGTGTATGCGATCGCCGACGAAGACCTCGAGCGCGAGACCGCGGAGAAAACATCTTCCGTGCACTTCCTGCGCTTCGAGCTCACCCCCGCGATGATCTGCGCCCTGAAGGGCGGGGCGGCGCTCGCCGCCGGCGTCGACCACGACAACTACCGCCACTCGGTGGATCCCGTCCCCGCGCCCGTGAGAGCCGCGCTGCTGCAGGACTTGAATTAGGGGCGCAGCGCAAAAAGGCTCTCGCCAGACGCTGGACTCGCAGTCCGGCGCCGTGCGACAGCAAGTCCGTAAGCGGACCCGGGGCCGCTCCCTGGGCCGCGGGATCGAAGGCGGCCATGAGGCCGCGCTCGCCCGAAGCGCCGCAGGCGACTTCGGGCCAATGGAAAAGCGGGTAAGATTCGCCCCTTTAGCGGCAGATCCCCGACCCACCGTCCCCTGATGAACAGTTCCTATACTGCCTCCGACATCGAAGTCCTGAGCGGCCTCGAGCCCGTGCGCCGCCGCCCCGGCATGTACACGCACATCTCCCGGCCCAACCACCTGGCCCACGAGGTCATCGACAACAGCGTCGACGAAGCGATCGCCGGCTACTGCAAGCAGATCGACGTGACGCTCTTCAAGGACGGCTCCGTGCAGGTCGCCGACGACGGCCGCGGCATGCCCGTCGATATCCACCCCAAGGAGAAGGTGAGCGGCGTCGAGCTCATCCTCACCCGCCTGCACGCGGGCGGCAAGTTCTCCGACAAGACCTACAAATTCTCCGGCGGCCTGCACGGCGTCGGCGTCTCCGTGGTCAACGCGCTCTCCCGGCATCTCGAGTGCTGGATCAAGCGCGGCGGCAAGGAATACAACATCAGCTTCAAGGACGGCAAGGTCCATTCCAGGCTGGAGGCGGTGGGCAGCGTGGGCCAGCGCAACACCGGCACCACCGTGCGCTTCTGGCCGGACCCCAAATTCTTCGATTCCGACAAATTCTCCGTCCCGCAGCTCAAGCACACCCTGAAGGCCAAGGCCGTGCTCTGCGCCGGCCTGCGCATCACCTTCGCCAACGAGGCGACCGGCGAGAAGGACGAGTGGTTCTACACCGGCGACCTCGGCGCCTACCTCCTCGAGGAGCTGGCCAACAGCGAGCGGCTGCCGAACGAGCCGATCACCGGTCAGCGGGAGGAGGAGAGCGACGCGGTCAATTTCGCGCTGCTGTGGGTGCCGGGCGCGGACAGCGCCATCGGCGAGAGCTACGTCAACCTGATACCGACCACCGAGGGAGGCACGCACGTCAACGGCCTGCGGTCCGGCGTCGCGCAGGCGGTGCGCGAGTTCTGCGAATTCCGCAACCTGGTGCCTCGCGGCGTCAAGCTCACCCCCGAGGACGTCTGGGACAAGGCGAACTACGTGCTCTCGGTGAAGATCCACGAGCCGCAGTTCGCCGGCCAGATGAAGGAGCGGCTGGCCTCGCGCGATGCCGCGGGGCTGGTCGAAGGCTTCGCGCGCGACTCGGTGGCGCTCTGGCTCAACCGCCATCCCGACGCCGGCGAGCGCATCGCGCAGTTCGCGATCGCCAACGCGCAGGAGCGCGCCAAGGCCGCGCAGCGCGTCGTGCGCAAGCGCATCTCCGGCGGCCCGGCGCTTCCCGGCAAGCTCGCCGACTGCGCCAGCCAGGACCCGCGCCGCTCCGAGCTCTTCCTGGTGGAAGGCGACTCCGCCGGCGGCTCCGCCAAGCAGGCGCGCGACAAGGACTTCCAGGCCATCATGCCCCTGCGCGGCAAGATCCTGAACACCTGGGAGCTCGAGCCCGGCCAGATCGGCTCCTCGCAGGAAGTGCACGACATCAGCGTCGCCCTCGGCGTCGATCCCGGCTCCCAGGACCTGAGCCAGCTGCGCTATCACAGAGTCTGCATCCTCGCCGACGCCGACTCGGACGGCCAGCACATCGCGACGCTCCTTTGCGCGCTCTTCCTGCGGCACTTCCGCCCTCTGGTGACCAACGGCCACGTGCACGTCGCCATGCCGCCGCTCTACCGCATCGACGCCGGCAAACAGGTGTACTACGCGCTCGATGACGGCGAGCGCGACCAGCTGCTCAAGCGCATCGAGAAGGAAAACCCTCGCGCCAGGCCCACCGTCACCCGCTTCAAAGGCCTGGGCGAGATGAACCCCTCGCAGCTGCGCGTGACCACCATCGACCCCCGCACCCGCCGCCTGGTGCAGCTCACCATCGACGTCGCCGACAACACCGACCAGCTGATGGACATGCTGCTCGCCAAGAAGCGCGCCGGCGACCGCCGCGAGTGGCTCGAGCAGAAGGGCAACCTCGCCGACGTGCAGGTCTAGCCCCGCGTGCGCGTGTCGTCCGCCGAGCGGGTGTAAGCTGAGTAGCGCAAGGCCATAGAGGAGCGGCGGCCGAAAAAAATTCTTCCGGGGGCGTGAAAAACAAGGATGTCTTTCCCGCAGCCTACATGGACGTACTCGCGGCGGCCCCGGAAGAATTGTTTTTCGGCCGATGCTCCGGACAGGAACTCGACAATGCAAGACCAGGAACTGAACTTCGAAGGCGTAGAGCGCCAACCTCTGCGCACCTTCACCGAGAAGGCGTACCTCGACTACTCGATGTACGTCATCCTCGACCGCGCCCTGCCCGCCATAGGCGACGGCCTGAAGCCCGTGCAGCGCCGCATCACCTACGCCATGAGCGAGCTCGGCCTCTCCGCCGCCTCCAAGCACAAGAAATCCGCCCGCACCGTCGGCGATGTGATCGGCAAGTTCCACCCCCATGGCGACAGCGCCTGCTACGAAGCCATGGTGCTGATGGCGCAGTCCTTCTCCTACCGGTACCCCATCGTGGACGGTCAAGGCAACTGGGGCTCCCAGGACGACCCCAAGTCCTTCGCCGCCATGCGTTACACCGAGGCCAAGCTCACCCGGTATGCCGACGTGCTGCTCGGCGAGCTGGCCCACGGCACGGTGGACTGGACACAGAACTTCGACGGCACCCTCGAAGAGCCGGTCATGCTGCCGGCGCGGCTGCCCAATCTGCTGCTGAACGGCACCTCCGGCATCGCCGTCGGCATGGCCACGGATATTCCGCCTCACAACCTGCGTGAGGTCGCGGCCGCCTGCATTCACCTTCTCGAGGATCCCGAGACCACCACGGCGGCGCTGATGAAGCACGTCAAAGGCCCCGATCTGCCGACCGGCGCGGAGATCATCTCGCCGCGGGCCGACCTCAGGGAGTTCTACGAGAAGGGCATCGGCTCCTTCAAGGCGCGCGCCACCTACGAGATCGAGGAAGGCAACGTCGTCATCACCGCCTTTCCGCATCAGGTCTCGCCGACCCGCGTGCAGGAGCAGATCGCCGAGCAGATGCGCGCGAAGAAGCTGCCGATGGTCGAGGACCTGCGGGACGAGTCGGACCACGAGCATCCCGTGCGCCTGGTTCTCGTGCCGCGGTCGAATCGCATCGACATGGCGGAGGTGATGAACCACCTCTTCGCGACCACCGACCTCGAGCGCAACTACCGCGTCAACCTGAACATCATCGGCCTCGACGGGCGCCCGCGCGTCATGGGGCTGAAAGCCATCCTCTCGGAATGGCTCGACTTCCGCGTCGCCACCGTCACGCGCCGCCTGCAGTACCGGCTGGAGCGGGTGCAGAAGCGCCTGCACATCCTCGAAGGCCTGCTCGTCGTCTACCTGAATCTCGACGAGGTCATCCGCATCATCCGCCGCGAGGACGAGCCGAAGCCGGTGCTGATGAAGCGCTTCAAGCTCTCGGACGAGCAGGCGGAGGAGATCCTCAACACCCGCCTGCGCCACCTCGCCCGGCTCGAGGAGATGAAGATCCGCGAGGAGCAGAAGCAGCTCGCCGCGGAGCGCGAGGAGCTGGACGCGCTGCTGAAGAGCAAGGCGCGGCTGAAGAAGCTGGTCGCCAGCGAGATTCGCGAGGATGCGCACAAGCACGGCGACGACCGGCGCACCCGTATCATCGAGCGCGACGCCGCGCAGGCGATCGACGAGACCACCCTCATCCCCAACGAGCCGGTGTCGGTGGTGTTGTCGACGGGCGGCTTCGTCCGCTCCGCCAAGGGCCACGAGATCGATCCGCACACGCTCTCCTACAAGAGCGGCGACGGCTTCCAGTCGATGACGCGCGGGCGGAGCCTGCAGGCCGCGGTGTTCATCGACAGCACCGGCCGCACCTACTCGCTGCCGGCGCACTCGTTGCCCTCGGCGCGCGGTCAGGGCGAGCCGCTCTCCGGCCGCCTGAATCCTCCCGACGGCGCCAAGTTCGCCGGCGTCATGATGGGCGAGCCGGAGGATCTGTGGCTGCTGGCGAGCGATGCCGGCTATGGCTTCACCGTGCGCCTGAAGGAGCTGATCACCGACCGCCGCGCCGGCAAGACGGTGCTCAATGTCCCCGACAACTCCATGGTCCTGCCGCCGGCGCTGGTGCTCTCGCCGGAATCGCTGGTGGTCGCGGTGAGCAGCGAAGGCAAGCTCCTCGCCTTCCCCGTGGGCGATGTGCCGGAGATGCCCCGCGGCAAGGGCAACAAGCTCTACGACATCCCGGGCAAGAGAGCCGCCGCGCGCGAGGAGCTCATGACCGGCGTCGCCGTGGTGCCGCCGAAGGG
>DAHUXV010000191.1 GCA_027306985.1 Gammaproteobacteria bacterium
GCGCTGGCTGGTGGTGGTGCTCGCGACCGTCGGTGTCGTGATCTCGACGGTGCTCATCGGGTTCGCCTTCTTCTACGTGGCGCGCTTCTTCGACATGCCGCTGACGCTGCTCGAGAGCTTCATCTTCGGCGCGCTCATCTCCCCGACCGATCCGATCGCGGCCCTGGGCCTGCTGAGCAAGGCGGGGGTCCCACGCTCGCTGCTCACCAAGATCACGGGCGAGGCCCTCTTCAACGACGGCACGGGCGTCGTCGCATTCGTCGTGCTGCTCGGGGTCGCGGGCGGCGCCCACGGCTTGAGCCCGACGCTGCATGGGGCGAGTCCGATCGCGCCCCTGCCGCGGGCGTCGGCTGTCGCCACGATGTTTGCCCAACAGGTCCTGGGGGGCGCGGCGTTCGGTCTCGGGGTCGGCTACATCGGCATCCTGATGCTGCGCAGCGTGGACAGCTATCCGGTGGAGACGCTGATCACTCTCGCCATGGCGACGGGCGGCTACGCGGCGGCGGAGAGCCTGAAAGTCTCGGCGCCGATCGCCACGGTCGTGATGGGCCTGGTCGTCGGCAGCGGGCGCGAGTATGCGATGTCGGAGCTGACGCGCGAGCGGCTATTCATGTTCTGGCAGCTCGCGGACGATCTGCTCAACCTCATCCTCTTCGGGCTGGTGGGCCTGCAGCTGACCGCCCTCGCCGGCACCGTGCGCGAGTATCTGATCCCGGCGGCAGCCGCGCTGCCGATCGTGCTGATCGCCCGTTACATCAGCGTGGGCGTGCCGGTCACGGTGCTGCGCCGCTTCCAGCGGTTCGAGCCGCACACGGTGAAGCTCCTCACCTGGGGCGGCCTGCGCGGCGCGCTGTCGATCGCCCTCGCCCTCTCCCTCGCCAACGGACCGCCCAAGGAGCTGATCGTCACCGCGACCTATCTGATCGCGATCTTCAGCATTCTGGTGCAGGCGACCACCGTCGAGCCGCTGGCGCGACGGTGGATGCGGCAGAGGGATTAGGGGCTAGCTCCAGCCGCCATCGCCCCCGTCGCCGCCGCCCCCGCCGCTGCCGTCGTCCCAGGAGCCGGAGTCGTTGAGCCCGAAGTCGTTGCCGCCCATGTCGGAGTTGGGATCGGGCATCGAGCTCGCGTCCGCGGCGGGCACGATCCCGCCGCCCGCGTTGGCGCCGCCGCCCATCATGTGCTGCACCAGCTCCTCGCCGGCTGCGACACCCGCGCCCATCGCCAGGCCCGAGGCGACACTGCCCATGATCCCCGAGCCGCTACCCGGCATGTAGCCGCCCGGATAGCCGGCGGGGCCGTACCCGGCGGGAGGAACGCCGCCCGGGAATTGCCCGGGATATGCGCCGGGATACTGCCGGTAGGCCATCGCCGCCGCGCGCCGCCGCAACAGCATCCAGGCGAGCACCGCCCCGCCGATGAGGAGCAGGAATATCCCGAGGTGCGAGGAATGGCGCGCGGGGGCCGCTCCCCGCGGCAAGCCGGCGGCGCGTGGCCCGCCGAGCTGCATCTTCAGCTGCCGCACCGAGCGCGGACTGGCGAAGGGCAGCCCGGGCTCCAGAGTCTCGGCGGTGCGCAGCTCCTGGCGGGCCTGGCGCAGGTCGCCGGCGCGGGCATCGATTTCCGCGGCCACGTAGTGCGCCTGGCCGCTGCGGGGATGATCCCGCAGCACCTGCGCCATCATCTGCCGAGCCTCGGCCAGGTTGCCGCTGCGCGCGGCCTGGTAGACCTGCGCCGGACTCGGGTCGGCGGCGAGCGCCGGCAGTGCGCAGGCGAGCACGAGCAGAGCGCCTAGAGACAGGGTGATTCGCTTTCGCATAGACCGTGAAGCTCTCCATCGGGGCTCGGCGAGGGACCGAGCGATCGGCATCCGGCATCGGCCGGGCCTCCGGTCCGATTCCTGGGGGCGAGGGCCGGCCCCGCAAGGGGACGGCATCGAATTCAGCGCTCCGGGCCCGCTGCGACGGCGAGCGGCATGGCCTGCGGGGGCTTCCTCACGGGCCGTGCGGGCCGCTTGCCGAGCGCACGCTCGGGCTCGGGCCGCTCCGGGAGCCGCCCGCCGCGACAGGCCCCCGCGCCCGGCAGGTAGAGCCGCACCGTCGTCCCCTTCCCCGGCGCGCTCGATATCCGCAGCTGCCCGCCCGACCGCCGCGCGAACCCGGCGACCTGCGACAGGCCGAGGCCGGTTCCGAGGCCGGGCTCCTTGGTGGTGAAGAAGGGCTCGCAGGCGTGCGCCGCGACCTCCGGCGGCATGCCCGTGCCGGTGTCGGACACGGCGATCATCACGTACGGCCGCAACGACGCATCGAGAACGGCATTGGCCGTCTCGATGGTGAGCAGGCCCACCCGCGACATCGCATCGCGCGCGTTGATGGCGAGGTTCAGGAGCGCGGTCTCGAGCTGGCCCGGGTCGGCCGCCACGGCGGCGACGCCCGGGCCGAGGACGGTCTCGATGACGATCCGCTCGCCGAGCGAGTGGCGCAGCAGCTCGGCGAGCTGGGTCACGAGGTCGTTGGGGTCGATCGGCCGCAGCTCGAGCGGCTGGCGCCGCGAGAAGGCGAGCAGCTGCCGGGTGAGCGAGCCGGCCCGGTCGGCGCTGCGGCCGATCATCTCGAGATAGCGGCGGGTGTCGGCCTGCGGCTCCTGCCGCTGCAGCGCCTCGATGGAGTTGCGGATGACCTGAAGTTGGTTGTTGAAATCGTGCGCCACGCCGCCGGCGAGCCGGCCGAGCACCTCCATCTTGCGGGAGTGGGTCACGGCGGCGGCCTCCTGCGCGCCGCCCGGCCGCGCCGCGGGCGC
>DAHUXV010000204.1 GCA_027306985.1 Gammaproteobacteria bacterium
TAGACCTGATGGAGGGCACCGAGGAGAAGCGTCTGCGAGTCGGCAGCGGCGCTCGCGCCGCCTTTGCGCCTGGTTCTGGCCATGTGATTCCCCTTTTGCGGCCGCCGCCGCATGCGTATTTGCCCGAGTGGGCAGCTGAAATGACCGCCGTACCATAGAAGGGGCAGGCCAGCACTTGAATTCGTAGTTCCCGCAAGAGGGCGCGCCCATGCGTAAAGAGGAATCCGATCCGCTTGGCGGTGACGAGCTGCACAGGCGTTGGAGCCGGCTGCACCAGACCGATCGCGAGCCGTGGCCCGATGCGCGTGCCATCGGCAGGCTCACGAAGGGACACGCGCAGCCGGCCTCGTCCGTCGAGGCGTACGGAGGCGCGGCGGCGGTGGCACAGGCTCTGCAGGACGCGTGGCGGGCGTTTCATTCGGGTGCATTCGCCCGCGCGGTCGAGGCGGGGGAGAAGCTCGGAGCGGTCGGCGCATCCGTGGCCAACAAGTCCGTTGCCATCGACTCGCTCTATTCGAAAAGAAGCGGCACGCAGCTGCTGAAGGCGCTGGAGTCGGCGATCGCGCGCGGCGAGCAGGCGGTCGCCCAGCTGCCGCACCACCCGAACGCGCATTACACGCTGGCGCTCGTCATCGGCCGCTACAGCCAGCGCATCTCGATCGTGAAGGCGCTCGCCGCCGGCCTCGCCGGTCGCGTCCGCGAGCATCTGGAGCGCACCCTTTCGCTCGAGCCCCGTCACGCGGAGGCGCATCTCGCCTTTGGTCTCTATCATGCGGAGATCGTCGGCAAGCTCGGCTCCCTGGCCGCAAGCCTCACCTATGGCGCGAGCGCGAGAGCGGCCATCGATCACTTCCGGGAGGCGCTCGCGCTCGCGCCCTCCTCGCCCATCGTGCGGATGGAGTACGCGCATGGGCTGCTGCTCCTCGACGGCACGGCCCGTCAGGGGCAGGCGCAGGAGCTGTACGTGCAGGCCGCGGCCTGCGCGCCCGCCGATGAGATGGAGCGGCTCGACGTCGCGCGCGCCAAGCGCGGGCTGCAGGTGCCTGCCTAGTACTCGGCCCGTCCTCGGCCTCGCCCCCGCGGGCGCGGGGCCGACACGCTGATGCGTGTCGCTGCAAATCGTTCCGGACGATTCAGTCGAGCAAGGAGCCCGCCCCGAGCAGCACCAGAAAGACCAGGCGCTCGAACTCGATGACGAGCTGCTCCACGAGCCGCGCCGGCTCTTCGATGAGCGCGCGATCCGACGTGACTCCGAACTGCACCCGGCCGCGGTAGGTGAGCATGCTCACGCCGGTGCCGATGGTGCCGGCTTGCGGCACCCAGAACAACACCTCGGTCACGGGCCTGCCGGCGAGCGACAGCTCCTCGTCCGGGCCGCGCAGATTGGAGGCCACCAGACTCGCCTTGGCGCTGAACAGGGTCAGCGCGAATTCCTCCACCGGCGCCGGCAGAGCGCCGACGAGCGACAGCAGGCCGAGCGTGGCCCGTGCCTGGGCGGAGGCTTTGAGCGACAGCATGGTGGCGTGCACCGCGTACAGGCGCTCGAGCGGGTGGAGCACACCGATGGGCAGCTCGACGAATACCAGGCCGAAGGAGTTGCCGAGCGTCGCCGTACCGGAAAGCTGCCGCGGCTCGGCGCTCGGCCGCAGGTTCACGGGAACCGCGGCGCGGACGGTGAGACCCGCGACGAATTCGCCGGCGGCGGCGAGATACCGGCCGAGCGCGCCCGCCAGGGTGGACACGAGGACATCGTTCACCGTGCAGCCGAGCACGCGCGCGATCGCGCGCACCTCCGCGAGAGAGAGCGCCTGGGTCCAGGCGACTCGCCGGCCTCCGGCGAGCGCTCCCTTGAGGCGAGTCGGCGGATCGTCCGGCATCGCCGCGATGCGCGCGAGCTCGGCACCGACCGCGAGCGCCTCGCGTGCGCCCGCCGCGGCTTCGGCCGGGTGCAGCGCGTAATGCAGGCCGCTCTCGAAGAGCGCGGATACCTCATCCCAAGCCGGCAGCCCGAGGAAGGACGGCTGCGGCATTGGTGGCGGCAACTGCGCAGCCGGCGGCGATGCCCCTGGCAGCGGGTCGGCGAGCGAGAGCAGAACGTACAGCAGCGCGATGCCATCGCCGTAGCAGTGGTGGATGCGCACGATGACCGCGCTGCCCGCGCCGTAGCGCTCGATCAGGTGAAACGTCCAGAGGGGCCGCCCGGCGGGGAGCGGCGTACCCGACAGCTCGCCGGCGAGCGCCTCGAGCTCTCTTTGGCCGCCGGGAGCCGGCAGCGCCGCCGGGATCAGATGGTCGTCGAGGTTGAATGATGTCGACTCCACCCACGTCGCCCCGAGCGCATCGGCCGCGGGCGTGCAGCGAAAGCGATCGAAGACGAGCAGACGCTGCGCGATCAGGCTGCGCAGCGATGCCCGGCCCAGTTTTCGCCCGAGCACGATCAGAGCCACGATGGTCATGGGATTTCCCGGGTGGTCCATCCGCAGCCACGCCCGATCGACGCTCGAGAGCCGCTCGCTCGCGCTCATCGGTGTAGTGTCGCGCGAGCGGCGCTGCCGCGGTCCCTCGGTTTGCCACGATACGACTTCGCCGCCGATCGGTGTAGCGTAACGGGTCGGCTCGTCGGTGCCGGCGAATGGTCGAGCGATGGCTTACTTCATAACGGGCGGAACGGGCTTCATCGGCAGACGGCTCGTGCGGCGGCTGGCGGAGCGGGGCGACACCGTCTACGTGCTCGTCAGGCCCCGCTCGCGCGAGCGTCTCGAGCGCGTGCGCGCTGACTGCGGCGCGGCGGGCGACCGTCTGGTTGCGATCGAGGGCGACCTCGAATCCGAGTGGCTCGGGATGCCGCAGTCGAGGCGAGCCGAGCTGAAAGGCAACATCCGGCACTTCCTGCACCTGGGGGCCCTGTACGATCTCGGCGCGCCGGCCGAGCGCCTCGAGCAGGCGAACGTGCTCGGAACGCGCCACGCGCTGCACCTGGCGCACGAGCTGCAAGCGGGCTGCTTCCACCTCGTCAGCTCGATCGCGGCCGCGGGCCGATATCGGGGAACGTTCACCGATTCGATGTTCGAGGAAGCCGAGGACCTGACACACCCTTACTTTCGGACCAAGCACGAGTCCGAGGCCCTGGTCCGCGGCACCTGCCGGATTCCGTGGCGCATCTATCGCCCGGGCATGGTGGTCGGTGATTCCCGCACCGGCGAGATGGACAAGGTCGACGGCCCCTATTATCTCTTCAAGCTGATTCGACTCCTGCGCGATGCGCTGCCCCGCTGGACCCCGCTGATCGGCCCCGAGGGCGGGCACATCAACCTGGTACCGGTGGATTTCGTGGTCGCGGCGCTCGATCATCTCGCCCATCTTCCGGGAGAGGACGGTGCCTGTTTCCATCTGGTGGATCGCCGGGACCTGAGAGTCGGCGAGGTGCTCAATCTGTTCGCCGCGGCGGCGCACGCTCCGACGATGTCGCTGCGCCTCGAGCCGCTCGTGGTGGAAGGAATTGCCGCGGCCACGAGAGCCGCCGGCGCGGCGCTTCTGCCGGTCGCGAACCGCATCCTGCGTCAGGCGCTCGAGGATCTGCACATTCCGCCCACCATCGCCGGTCTGCTCGATCATCCCACGGTGTTCGATCCCGGCCGTGCCGATGCGCTGCTCGCCCGCGCGGACATCCGCGTGCCGCCGCTCGAGGACTACGCCTGGCGCCTGTGGGACCACTGGGATCGGCGGCTCGATCCACAGGGCGCCGGGGGCCCGCCGCTTGCCGAAGCGGTCCGGGGCAGGACGGTGCTGATCACGGGCGGCTCGGCCGGGATCGGCCGTGCGAGCGCCGTGAAGCTCGCCCGGGCGGGCGCGCGAGTGCTCATCGCGGGCCGCGACCCGCAGAAGCTCGCGGCGGCCGCGGACGAGATCCGCGCTCTCGGCGGCGATGTGAGCACCTGCGCCTGCGATCTCGCCACGGCGAGCGGCTGCGAGCAGCTCCTTGCGCAGGCGCTCGCCGGGAGCGGGCACGTCGACATCCTCATCAACAACGCCGGTCACTCGATCCGGCGCGCCATCGAGCACACCTACGATCGCTTTCACGATTACGAGCGGCTGATGCAGGTGAATTACTTCGGCGCGGTTCGCCTGACGCTCGGCCTGCTGCCCTCGATGGTGGCGCGCGGTGAAGGCCATGTCATCACCATGTCCTCGATCGGCGTGCTGAGCAGCGCCGCGCGCTTCGCGGCGTACAACGCGTCCAAAGCGGCACTCGAGGCGTTCACGCGCTGTGCCGCCGCGGAGTATCATGGCCGCGGCGTGCGCTTCACCGTCATCAACATGCCGCTGGTGCGCACCGCGATGGTGGCGCCAAGCCGCGTCTACGAGCGATTTCCGCTCCTGCGGCCCGAGCAGGCCGCGGACATCGTCTGCCAGGCGGTCGTGCGGCGTCCGGACCGGCTGGCCACCCCTCTCGGCAGGCTCGCGCAGATGGTCGAGGCGCTCGCGCCGGGCTTGAATCGCGCGGTCATGAGCGAGAGCTACCGGCTTCTGCCGGAATCGGAGGCCGCCGGAGGCGCGCCCGGCGAGGAGGAGCGCCTGGCGCCCGAGGCGCTGGCGTTTGCCGCGCTGCTGCATGGGACACACCGGTGAGTGCGAGGTCGATGCCACAGCAATCCGCACGGCCGCCCGGCATCAGCGGGCCGGCCGATGCCGCGATGCTGCTCGAGCGGCAGCGGACGGCATTCATCGCCGAAGGCGAGGTCACGGCGCGCGTGCGCCTGGACAGGCTGGCTCGCGCGGTCGATCTGCTGATCACAAATCAGCAGCGGTTCTGCGAAGCGGCAGCCGAGGACTACGGCACACGGCCTGCCGCCGTTACCTCGCTGATGGATGTGTACCCTGCCGTGCAGGCGCTGCGCCACGCGCGGCGAAACGTGCGGCGCTGGATGCGTCCCCAGGCGGTGCGCACCGGATTGCCGCTGGGAGTTCCGGGCACCCGAAGCGAGATCCTCCATCAGCCTCTCGGCGTCGTCGGAATCATCAGCCCCTGGAACTTCCCGGTCGCGCTCTCGTTCGGCCCGCTCGCGTCGGCTCTGGCGGCCGGCAACCGCTGCCTGCTCAAGCCCTCGGAAGTGACGGCGTCGACGACGGCCCTGATGCAGGAGCTGATCTCGAAGTATTTCGACCCGAGCGAGGTTGCGGTCGTCAGCGGCGGGCCCGAGGTCGCGGAATCGTTCTCGCGGCTGCCGTTCGATCACCTGATGTTCACCGGCTCGACCGCCGTCGGCGCCAAGGTCATGGAGGCGGCCGCGCAGCATCTCGTGCCCGTCACTCTGGAGCTCGGCGGCAAGTGCCCGGTCATCGTCGGCCGCTCGGCCGATCTCGGCCGCGCCGTCGACCGCATCCTCCTCGGCAAGCTGGCGAATGCCGGTCAGATCTGTCTCGCGCCCGATCATGTGTTTACGCCTCGCGAGACGCTCGAGCCTCTCGTCGGGGCGGCGCGCTCCTGGTTCGCACACGCGTACCCCGACTGGGCCACCAACCCGGACTACACGAGCCTCATCTCCGAGAGGCATGCGACACGGACCCGTGAGCTCCTCGCCGACGCGATCGCAAGAGGCGCCCGGGTCGTCCCGCTGGGCGACACCCCGGCAGGCGCCTCCGACCCGAGGCGCTTCGCCCCCACTCTCGTGCTCGATACGACCGGGCAGATGCGCATCATGCAGGAGGAGATCTTCGCGCCAATTCTGCCCATCGTGGCATACGATCGGCTCGAGGAGCCGCTCGAGCGGATCAGCCGCGGCGCGCGCCCGTTGGCCCTCTACTACTTCGGCAGCGACCGGCGGGAGCTGCGGCAGATTCTGGGGCGGACCGTTTCCGGCGCGGTAACGGTGAACGACATCGCCGCGCATTTTCTCGTTCAGAGCCTGCCATTTGGCGGCGTTGGGGCGAGCGGCATGGGCGCCTATCACGGCGAGCAGGGCTTCAGGCAGTTCAGTCACGCGCGCGCGGTCTTCCGGCAGACCCGGCTCGACCTGGCGGGTCTCATCGGGCTGCGGCCGCCCTACGCGGCGCGGATGCGCCGCTTCCTCGCGCTTTTGCTGCGCGGCTGAATGCCGGCGCCGGCCGCCTCACGCGGCGGCCGCCTGCTCCCGCTCGAGCTCCCGCCGCAGCACCTTGCCGATCTGGGATTTCGGCAGGCTGTCGCGAAACCGCACCTGGCGCGGAACCTTGTAGGGAGTGAGGCGCTCGCGGCAGAATTCGATCAACTCCTCCGCGGACAGCGTCGCGCCGGGCCGCAGCACCACGTAAATCCTGACTGCCTGTCCCGACCGCGGATCGGAAACGCCGATGCAGCCGCATTCGAGCACTGCCGGGTGCTCGGCCACCACGCTCTCGACCTCGTTCGGAAAGACCTTGAATCCGGACACGTTGATGAGGTCCTTCTTGCGGTCGACGATGCGGAGGTATCCGCAAGGCTCGAGCACCGCGATATCGCCGGTGCGAAGCCAGCCGTCCGCGGAGAACACCCCGGCGGTCTCCTCCGGGCGCTGCCAATAGCCTCGCATCACCTGCGGCCCGCGCACCCACAATTCTCCGGGCTCGCCGGCGGCGACCTCGCGATCGCCCTCGCGGATGCTGACTTCGGTCGAGGGCAGAGCCGGCCCGACGGTGCCGATCCGCGGCGCCTCGGGCGGATTGCACGCGACCACCGGCGATGCCTCGGTCAAACCGTAGCCCTCCACCAACGGACGTCCCGTGGCGTTGCGCCACTCCTCGGCGATGCGCGGATGCAGAGCCGCGCCGCCCGCCGCCCCGAGCTTCAGGCGCGAGAAATCGAGCCGCGAGAAGCGCGGATGCGCCAGCAGCGCCGCATACAGTGTGTTGACTCCCGTGATCAGGGAGAAGCGCCACCGCCCGAGCTCGCGCACGAGCCCGGCGATGTCCCGCGGATTCGTGATGAGGACGTTCAGACCGCCCCGCTCCATGAACAGCAGGCAATTGCAGGTCAGGCAAAAGACATGGTAGAGCGGCAGCGGAGTGATCATCACCTCGCATCCGGGCTCGATCAGGCGTCCCCAGACCGCGCGCGTCTGCATGAGGTTCGCGACCATGTTCGCATGCGTGAGCATCGCCCCCTTGGGCGTCCCGGTGGTGCCGCCGGTGTATTGCAGGAAGGCGATGTCGTCCGGCCGCACCGCCGGAGGCGCGAACCGGAAGCCGGCTCCGCGGCGCATCGCCTCGCGCCAGCGCACCGCCTGCGGAAGATGGAATCGCGGCACCATGTGCCTGACATGCCGCACGAGGAAATTCACGGCGCTGCGTTTGGGCTCGGGCACCAGATCCGCGACCGCGGTCGTGATGACGTGGCGCACGGCCGTATCGCCGATCACCTGCGCCAGCACGTGCGCGAAGTTCTCCAGGATCACGATCGCGGTCGCGCCCGAATCCGCAAGCTGGTGACGCAGCTCGCGCGGAGTGTAGAGCGGGTTCGTGTTGACCACGGTGAGTCCCGCACGCAGCGCGGCGAAGAGCGCCACCGGGTACTGCAGCACGTTCGGCATCATGAGCGCGACGCGGTCGCCGCGGGCGAGACCCAGGCCGAGCAGGTAGGCCGCGAGCCGGCGCGAGAGCCGCTCGAGATCCGCAAACCGCAGCGTGACACCCAGGTTGTGATAGGCGGGGCGCCCGGCGAATTGCGCACAGCTCGAATCGAACAGGCTGACGAGCGTCACATCAGGGTCGAGGTCGACGCGCGCCGGCCCCGCTCCCGCAATCGCTGATGATCGTTCGTCGCTGCCCACGGAGCTACGCTAGCGCGTGCCCTTGCCGGATGCATCGGGACTATTGGAACGCGAGATACGTGACTCACCGGACGCGACGGCTTCGGCGTGACGGGTGGCTGCCGGCTTGCGCGGCATCCCTTCAGGCTACGCTCCGCCGCGGCCGGATATCTGCGCGGCCGGTCGGCTGGCCACGCTCACGCGCGGTCGAGCAGGCTGTACAGCTCGTCTTCCTGCGCGAAGTGCAGTTTCAGTATCGCATGCAGTCCGAAGAGTACGCGGCGCACGTCCCGGAGATCCTCGCTCGCGGGCCCGGACGGGGGAAGCTGCCCGACCAGGCGGCCGAGGAGACGGCTGAGCCGGCGGATCTCGTAGTGCGTCTGAATCAGAGGACCGGTCGGATCCTCGCCCGGCAGGAGCTTTTCAATCAGGGGATAGGCGGTACGCTGCTCGTCCTCCTCGTGCGGCAGCAGCTCCTTCTCCAACATCTGCTGCACCTGCTCCAGGCGCGACCGCGCCGCGGCCGGGGGCATCTCGTCCAGGCGGGCGGCAAGGGCGGCGAGCTCACCGACCTTCGGCCGCAGTGTCTGATGGCTCACCGCGAGCTTGCGGGCGACGGCCGTCATCTCCGGCGAGCTCGAGATTCCCGCCGCCCGGCCGCCGATTGCGCGCAGGGCATTGAGGATGACCAGGACATCGATGGCCTCCTGCAGCACCGCCCCGTCGACCGGCGGGATGAAGCCGGCCGCGGCAAACCCCATGGCCACGAGCGAGAGGCCCATGCCGACCACCACGCTCTCGAGCGCAATCCGACGCGTGCGCTGGGCTATGCCTATCGCATCCGCAATGCCGTGGAAGCGATCGGAAGTCAGCACTACGTCGGCAGCCTGCGATGCCGCGGTTGCGCCATGCGCACCCATCGCAATGCCGACGTCGGCAAGCGCCAATGCCGGTGCATCGTTGACGCCATCTCCAACCATTGCCGTAATGCCCTCGGAGCGGACGAGCCGGACCACGTCCACCTTCTCTTGCGGCGCCCGCTCCGCGAAGACTCTGTCCACCCCCAGGGCGTCTCCCACGAGCTCCGCGACATCGGGATGGTCGCCGGTCACCAGGTGAATGTGCTTTATCCCGGCTGCGCGCAGCGAGCGCAGCACTCGCGGGGCCTCCGGACGAATCGGATCCTGCAGAATGAGGACACCCGCGAGCGCGCCGTCGATCGAGACAAAGACGCTGGCTGAGCCTTCCGCGGCGGTGCGCAGCTCCACCGAGCGCAGCGCAGGCTCTCGCGGAGCGCCCGGCGCCACGAATTCACGCCGTCCGACGGCGATGCGGCGACCCTCGATCTCACCCGAGATTCCCGTGCCCATCTGCTCCCGCACCTGGGACGGGAACACGAGCGCAAGCTTCCTGTTGCGCGCTTCGCCGAGGATGGCCGGCGCGTAGGGATGCACCGAGAGCTGCTCGATCGATGCCGCGCTGCGAACGATCTCATCGGTGGAGAACGCCCCGACGCTCTCGACCGCGACGATCTCGGGCCGGGCGGAGGTCACCGTGCCGGTCTTGTCGAGCAGGAGCACGCGGGTACGCGCAAGCGTCTCGAGGGGCGCCCCTCCCTTGATGATGATCCCGTGTCTCGCGGCACGGGATACGCCCGCGATGATCGCCGCCGGCGCCGCGAGGATGAGCGGGCACGGTGTTGCGACGACGAGAACGGCCAGCGCTCGAACCGCGCTGCCATCGAGCACCCAGGCGAGCGCCGCGAGCGCCAGGGTCAATCCCAGGAAGACCACCGCGAAGCGGTCCGCGAGCCGCACGAAGGGCGCCTTCGACGCCTCCGCGGCCTGCACCAGACGGATGATCCCCGCATAGGTGCTGTGGGCGGCCGTTGCGGTCACGCGCAGCTCGAAAGGTCCGCCCGAATTGCTGCCGCCGCTGCGAGCCGGCATGCCGGACTCGAGCCTCGCGGGTCGCGATTCCCCGGTCAACGAGGACTCGTCGAGAACGGCCGTGTCGCCGCTGACGATCCCGTCCACCGGGACTACTTCGCCGGGCTTCACCACCAGGAGGTCGCCGAGGGTGACCTCGTCCACGGGGATGTCGACGATGCCGTCGCCCTGCAGCCGATGAGCGATCCGCGGCGCACGGGACATGAGCGCGCTGAGCTCACGGCGCGCGCGCGTTATCGCATATTGCTCCAGCGCCGACCCACCGGTGAGCATGACGCCGATGATCGCCCCCGCGAGGTACTGCCGCAGCAGCAGCGCGCCCGCCATGGCGAGGACTGCGATCAGGTCAACACCCAGCTCGCCGCGCAGCAGGCGGCGTCCGACCGAGGCGGCGGCGATCACGAGCACCAGGCCCGTCACGGCGGCGAAGCTGATGCGGCTTGCCGCCTCGGCCCCGACCGCGCGCGCCATCAGCCCGGCCGTGAGTCCCAAAAGGGCAGCCGCGAGCAGGAAGAGCTTTCGATGGGACATCAAGCCGCTCACAGCCGTCCATTCGCCACCCAGCGCTCGAGCTAGGCTAATCCTGCCGCCACCGTCGTCCCATCCGGATATCTCCCTACTGGACCGTAGGGGAATTTACGCATCGATCTGCGACCGCGGCCGGGGCAGACTGACGGTGCCGCCCACTACGGAGAAGCCTGCGGGCAATGAGCGCTTCGCGTATTCCCCTGCCGGTCATGCAGGTCCGCGGCGTGAGCAAGACCTACCGTCTGGGGGAGGTCGAAGTGCATGCGCTGCGCGGCATCGACCTGGAGCTGCGGGCGGGCGAGTTGGTCGTGATCCTCGGCGCCTCCGGCAGCGGCAAGTCGACCCTGCTCAATATTCTGGGCGGGCTCGACATCCCGACGCGCGGGGAGGTGCGCTACCGGGATCACGTCCTCTCCGATGCAAGCGACCGCGAGCTGACACGATATCGGCGGGAGCACGTCGGCTTCGTGTTTCAGTTCTTCAACCTGCTGCCCAGCCTGACCGCGCTCGAGAACGTCGAGCTCGTCACCGAAATCGCCGAGCACGCGCTTTCGCCCCGGGAAGTGCTCGAGCGCGTCGGCCTCGGCGACCGTCTCCATCATTTCCCCTCGCAGCTCTCGGGAGGCGAGCAGCAGCGCGTTGCGATCGCGCGCGCGCTCGCCAAGCAGCCGGATGTTCTCTTCTGCGACGAGCCGACGGGCTCGCTCGATTACCCGACCGGCAAGCGGGTCCTCGAGGTGCTCGCGCGGGCCAACCGCGAGCTCGGCACGCTGGTCGTCGTCATTACCCACAATGCGGCCATTGCCGCGATGGCGAACCGTGTCGTGCGCTTGAGCAGCGGCGGTATCGCCGAAATACGGGTCAATCCCGTCCAGGCTTCCGCGGAGGCGATCTCCTGGTGAGCCGCCTGCATCGAGCGCTGCTCCGGGACCTCTGGCACCTGCGCGGACAGGTGTTCGCGACCGCGCTCGTCGTCAGCGTGGGCGTCGGCGCGTTCGTCACCATGGTGAGCACATATCGCTCGCTGGCCGCGGCCCGAGCGGAGTATTACTCGACGTACCGGTTCGCCGATGTATTCGCGAGCCTCAAGCGCGCGCCGGATTCCCTGGCCGTGTCCCTGCGCCTCATTCCGGGCGTGTCGGCCGTCCAGACCCGGGTGGCGGAGAATGTCGTCCTGAGCGTGCCGGGACTGGCGGAGCCGGCGAGCGCGCGGCTGATATCGCTGCCCGGCGGGGAGCAGGGCGGGGACAGTCTCAACCGGCTGCACCTGGTCTCGGGCCGATATCCCGCGCCGCAAAGCGACGATGAGGTCGTGGCGAGTGAAACCTTCGCCGCCGCCAATTCGCTCGCCGTGGGAAGCCGCATCGGAGCGATCCTGAACGGGCGCTGGAGGGAGCTCAGGCTCGTCGGGCTCGCCCTTTCGCCGGAATACGTCTATGAGGTCGGCCCGGGAATGGTCGTTCCGGACAACCGGCGCTTCGGAGTGCTCTGGATGAATGCCGAGGGGCTCGCAACCGCCTTCAGCATGAAGGGGGCCTTCGACGACCTGTGCCTCTCGCTGGCGCGAGGCGCCTCATCGCGCGACGTGATCGATGCCGTCGACCGCCTGCTCGCTCCCTACGGAGGACTCAGGGCCTATGGCCGCGCCGACCAGCCGTCCAATCGGTTTCTGACCGACGAGCTCGGCGAGATCGAGGTCAACGCAACCTACATCCCGGCGATCTTCCTGGCGGTCGCCGTCTTTCTCGTCTACACGCTGCTCGCGCGACTGATCGCGATCCAGCGCAGTCAGATCGCGCTCCTGAAGGCCTTCGGCTATGCCAATCTGCGCATCGGCATGCACTATCTCGAGTTTGCGCTGCTGATCGTCGGTCTCGGGCTGGCCGTGGGTCTGATCCTCGGCGGATATTTCGGCGCCGGATTGATCCGCGTGTATCAGCAGTACTTTCACTTTCCGGTCCTGCGATACCGTCTGGGCGTCTCTCTCATCCTCTTTGCCACCGCCATCGCGCTCGCGGCCGCCGTCGGCGGATCGCTCACGGCGGTGCGCCGCGCGATCCGGCTTCCGCCCGCCGAGGCAATGCGTCCGGAGCCCCCGCGAAGCTTCCAGGCGGGCGTGCTGGACCGGGCGGGGCTCATGCGTCGGTTGGATACCGTGACAAAGGCCATTGTACGGAACCTCGCCCGACGCCCGTGGCGCGCGGCGCTTTCCATGCTGGGAATCGGGGCCGCCGTGGCTACGGTGGTCGTTGGACGCTTCATGTTCGATGCGGTGAATGCGTTGATGGCGGTGCACTTCGACTCCGCGCAGCGCGAGGATGTCACGGTGACGTTCAACGAGACCCGCTCGCGAGGGGCAGTCACGAGTCTGCGGGAACTGCCGGGAGTGCTGCGGGTGGAGCCGTTTCGGGTCATGCCGGCCCTGATTCGCGCCGGCCACCGCGAGGAGCGTGCATCGGTGCTCGCGTTGCGCCCATCGGACACGCTCCGGCAGCTCGTCGATGCGCGAAGAAGACGAATCGACGTGCCGGCCAAGGGCCTGGTGCTGACGCGCAAGCTCGCGCGGATGCTTGCCGTCGGCGAGGGCGATCACGTCTTCGTGGAGCAGCTCGACGGCCGCCGGCGGCAATTCACCGCCGCCGTCGTTCGGCTCTCGGACGAGCCGGTCGGGTTGAGCGGCTATATGGACGCGGACGCGCTCGCGGGACTCCTCGGCGAAGACGCGCCGATCTCGGGTGCGCTGCTGCAAGTCGACAAGAGCCGCGAGCCGGCACTCTATGCCTCCCTCAAGCGCACGCCGGCGGTGGCGGCCGTGTCGATCCGTTCGGCGACGCTGCAGACCATTCGGGAGATCATGAATCGCAGCTTCATTCTCATGACGATCGTCATGACGGGCTTCGGCATCGTCCTCGTGGCCGGAGTCGTCTACAACAGCGTGCGCATCGCCCTCTCGGAGCGAGGCAACGAGCTGGCGAGTCTGCGCGTGCTCGGATTCACGCGCGGAGAAGTCGCTCAGCTTCTGCTCGGGGAGCAAGCGCTGCTGACGCTCGTTGCTATTCCGGTCGGCTGCGCGCTGGGGGCCCTGATCTGCCGGCTGCTCGTCCCGGCGTTCGACCGGGAGCTCTTTCGTCTGCCTTTCGCGCTGACAGGCGCCACCTTCGGGTTCGCTTCTCTCGTTGCCCTGGGGTCCGCCGGGCTGGCAGCCTGTGTCGTCGGCGGCCGGATCGCCCACCTCGACCTGATCGCCGTGCTGAAGTCCCGAGAGTAGCCCCGTGAGAGTCACTCGTGGAACGCTCCTGCTGGGAATCGCCGCCGCGGTGCTGGCCGCTCTGTCTTTCGTCGCGCTTCGGCCGCAACCGGTCGTCGTGGAGGCAGGCACGGTGCGCTTCGGACCGCTGCAGGTAACGGAGGAAGATCAGGCCGAGACTCGCTCCCATGACCGCTACGTGGTGGCGGCCCCGGTGGCCGGCCGGCTGCTGCGCGTGCTTCTTCGTGATGGCGACACGGTCGCGAAGGGGCAGGCCGTCGCCACACTCGCGCCGGTACCCCTCAGTACGCGCGAGCGGGACGAGGCGACCGCCCGTGCCGATGCCGCGGCGGCAAGCGAGCGCGGCGCGCGGGCGCAGCTGGAGCATGCGCTCGCGGATCTGGCGCAGGCCCATCGCGAAGACGCCCGCCTGCGGGCACTGGTTGCGCAGGGATTGGCCTCCACGCAGGCCCTCGACCAGGCGCAGACGGCCGTGGTCACGCTCGGGATGGAGGTCAAGGCGGCGCGCAACCGTGCGGCATCCGCCGCGGCGGAGCTACGCGGCGCTCGTTCGGCGCTCGCCGCGGTATCCGACGTGCGCTCAGCCGCCGATGCGTTTCTGACCATCCACTCCCCTGCCGGAGGAAGAGTCCTTCGCGTCCTCGAGCCGAGCGAGCGGGTGATCCCCTCCGGAACCCCCATCATGGTGGTCGGGGACCTCGCCCACCTCGAAGTCGTGATGGAAATGCTCTCGTCCCAGGCGGTGCGGGTTTCGCCAGGCATGCCCGCGCTCCTGCTCGGCTGGGGCGGAGATCATCCGCTGCGGGCGCGCGTGCGACTGGTCGAGCCGTACGCCTTCACCAAGATCTCGGCCCTGGGGGTCGAGGAGAAGCGGACCAACGTGATCCTGGACTTCGTCGACCCTCCGGGCTCTCTGGGAGACGGATACCGCGTCATCGCGCGGATCGTCATCTGGAACTCACCGCGCGTGCTTCAGGTCCCGATGTCGGCGATCTTCCGCTGCGGCTCCGATTGGTGCGTGTTTGCGGTGGCGCGCGGCCGGGCACGGATCCGGCACGTCCGCCTCGGACATCGGAACGATGAAGCGGCCGAAGTACTTGCGGGTTTGACGGACGGCGAGCAGGTCGTCAGGCACCCGCCCAATGAGCTCGCCGACGGCTCGCGAATATCGGTACAGCCTTAGCGCGGCTGACGATATCCGCGAGCCGCGGTGCCTCACCCGGGAGGGAACTTCGCGAGCACGGCGTCGACCGCCTCGCGAATGGACTCGCCCGACTGCTCCATGTCCTTGCGCGTCAGCGCCTTTCTGGCCCAGCCGTGCCATACGGGCCTGTGGCTCCTGGCATCGAAGACATCGACCGCGAGCACGCCCTCGCGATACTGGTGCACATCGACTCCCGTTCCCCAGTACGGATAGCCCCACCAGTGCGGTCCGTACCAGTACCAGGTTGCCGAATAGGGCGCCGGATAGGTGTGGATGTCAGTCCGCTCGTGGGCGCCGATCGTGAAGTCGACGGCGAAGTCGGCAGCCTCGGGATTGCTCGTATAGGTGTAGCCCTTCTGCTCGAGCCTCGCCTCGATGTCATCGCGTGCCCTCTGGACCACCAGCGGATCGCGAACCCCGTAATTCTCGCGCGGCAGCCAGGTGAAGGAATGATAATTCGCGAAGCTTGCCGCGCGGTCGTAGTCGCTACCGACGCGCAGCGTCTCGCAACCGGTGAGCCCGACCGCGAGGGTCAAGGCACACGTGAACGCGGCCATGATGGCAACGCGCCGCCGCGAAGCGCATCTGTGCAATCTACTGCTCATGATGGAATCGCCCTCCGATTCGCGTGAAGCTAAGGATATTCACACGGCGCAGGATGCATCCCGGCGGCGGTGCGGGACATGCGCAATTGTACCGAGCCGAAGCGTTGCCATTCTGACGCGGGTGAAACTGCGTATGTACACGGAGCAGCCCGGGACTACACTTGCGTTGAGTCCACAATCACGCTCATTCAGAGGAGGCGACCATGAGCGCCCCACGAATCCTGCGCCGGGCCGGCCCCGCGATCCTTGCGGCCGGACTGTGCCTGACGGCCGCGGCCCTCGCAGCGGATCCGCTGCCCACCATCACGATCGGCGCCGGCGTCATGACCAAGGAGGACATCGGCCGCTCCGCCAGCGGCATTCCGATGGAAAAGGTCACCCTCACGCACCGTGTCAGCTACGCCGATCTGGATCTTGCAACGGACGCCGGAGCCGCGGCCCTGGAGAAGCGGGTGCGGCAAACGGCCCGCACGGCCTGCCAGCAGCTCGATAAGCTCTACCCGACGGAATCGAAGGATGAGCGGGAGTGCACGGGGGCAGCCATCGCCGGGGCATCTGCGCAGGTGACAAGCGCAATCGCGGCCGCCAGAAGGGAAGCGAGCGCGAAGTAGCGTCGCTGCGGAGGCCGGCTTGCCGGACGGGACAGCACGAGACCTGGAGACGCGCTTCGAGCGGCTGCTGTTCGCGGCGCGGTGGCTGCTCGCCCCGCTTTACGCGGGAATGGCGCTGGCCCTGGCCGCGATCCTGGTCGCGTTCGTCCGTGAGCTCGCCGGCGAGCTCGGCCAGCTCCCCGAGCTCACGGGAGAGCACGCGATCCTCCTCAGTCTCTCCCTCATCGACCTCTCCCTGGCGGGGAACCTGCTTCTCGTCGTGATCTTCGCCGGCTACGAGAGCTTCGTCTCGCAGCTGCGCATCGGCGAGCACGAGGACCGCCCCATCTGGCTCGGCACCATCGATTTCGCGGATCTGAAGCTCAAGGTGATCGCCTCCATCGTAGCGATCAGCGCGATCACGCTCCTGCGATCCTTCCTCCTTCTCGCCGACGCCACGGCAGGGGTCGATGCAACCCGGCTCCTATGGATGGTCGTCATCCAATTGACGTTCGTCGTCTCCGGCGTGCTGCTCGCGCTGATGGATTGGATCTCCAGCCGCAGCCGCAATCGCCAGCGCGATACCGATCGCTGAGCCGTGCCGGTCCGCTCAGCCGGGCGGACGGTCGGGCGGCGGCCGGTGTCCGCGCCGCTCATCGCCTGCGGGCGGCTGCTTCGGATTCCGATTCTCCTGCCGACGATTCTCCTGCCGACCCTGAGGCGCGGGATGGCTGCGTTCCGGCGGCGGCCGAGCGCCGGGACGCTGCATCGCACCCGGCGGCGATCGATAAGCGCTCGGAGGCGGCTCGGGCCGGCGGCGCTCCCGGGCCGGCGGATTCGGCTGCGGAGCGATGCGCGGCCCGGACCGCGGCGGCGCCTGCCGCAAGCGGGCGCGATCCCCCGCATCGCGAGGCGTGTAGCGGTAGAAACGGTTCTCGAGGCTCTGCTGCCGGTCGGCACCCGGATAGCGGCCCCGCGGATACTGGCGCTGATAGGAAGGCAGCGGCGCCCGCGGCGGGACGGCTCTGCGGTTCCAGCGATCCCAACCGTGCCGGCGCTCCGCCCAGGCACGGCCCCAGTGCTCACCCCAACGGGGCGGTGCGGCCCGATTCCAGTGCAGGAAATAGGCAGGCGGGCTGCGGTAGTAGAGGATCGGAATCCGCAATATGAAGTCGGGTACCAGCTCGGGTTCGGCGAGGTACCAGGGACCGTCGTACCAGGAGCTGTAATACCAGTCCTCTCCCGCCAGCACCCAGTAGAGTCCATCGTAGAAGAAGAGGTTCGCGCTCAGCTGCGGAGCGTAGTAGACGGGATATCCCGGCACCGGGACGAGCTGCGGATAGCTCGGAATATTGATGCCGATCCTCACGCCCGGCATCGCGATCCCGACGCCGATACGGACCTGGCCCACCGCCAACGCGCTGCCGCCGAGAAGGATGCAGACCGCGACTATGCCGGTCCCCCGGTAATGCCTGCCGCTACGCTGGGTCATCGTTGCCGCCCTCGATCGATTCGCCACGGTTAGTGCCTAGTGTCGTATTCGGGGATTGGCTCGTGTATCCGAGGATTTACCTACGATCCGGCCTCAGGCGGCTCGATCGGAAAGTGCGTATGGCCGCACGCGGGGCGAAGAGCCAACTTGGCACACAGGCCGCCGACCCGGAAATCCCTCCGAAGCCCCCACATGCTCGAGCTCGAGCCGCCGTCAGCCACGCGCTCCCTCCGCCGCCCGCTACTCGGGTTGCTGGCCGCGAGCCTGACGGGCCTGTGCCTTTGGGTGCTCGCTCCCTTCCTGGCCTCGATCGCGTGGGCGGCCATACTGGCTTACGTCAGTTGGCCCGCCTATGGCGCCGTGCGCAGGCTCTTCGGGCGCTCGCCGGCCGCATCGGCGCTGGTCATGGTTCTTCTCGTCGCGTGCGTATTCCTGGTTCCGCTCCTCTGGCTCGCCTTCCTGCTGCGCAACGAGCTGACCGGCTCTTTCAGACCGATCGCGGCTCACCTCATCCAGGGCACCCACGCGGTTGCGCAGAGCGTACGGCGCATTCCCTGGCTGGGAGCTCTGATCCAACAGGAACTCACACGCTATCTCGCGGATCCTGCCGCCTTGGGCCGCGAGTCGATGAGTCTGCTGCAGACGTGGGTCGGTGCGCTCGCAAGCGTGCTCGGCGGGGTCGGACGCAACCTGATCAAAGTGCTCCTCACGATCCTGCTCCTGTTCTTCTTCTACCGCGATGGCGAGGCGATCGCCCGCGAGCTCGGACGCGCCGCCAGGCGCCTGTTCGGCGACGGATACCTTCGCTATGCCGCAACGGCGGGCGCGGTCATCCGAGCCGTCTTCTTCGGCGTCGTCCTCTCCGCCGTGGCGCAGGGGCTGATAGCGGGCATCGGATACCGGCTCGCCGGCCTCGCGGCGCCCGCTCTGCTCGCAGCCCTGACCGCCGTGCTGTCCCTGATACCGCTGGCCGGCACCGCCCTGGTATGGCTTCCCATCGCCGTCGGCTTCATGGTGACCGGAGCCTGGGGGAAGGGACTGTTCCTCCTCGCCTGGGGCACGCTCCTCGTGCATCCGACCGACAACGTGCTGCGCCCCCTGCTGGTGAGCAATGCCGCGAGGCTGCCCTTTCTCCTGGTCGCGCTCGGGGCGATCGGGGGAATCGCCGCTTTCGGCCTCGTGGGTGTCTTCGCGGGGCCGCTTCTCCTGGGACTGGCGCTCGAGCTCTGGCGCCGCTGGACGAATGCGCCCGGCCATTGATCCGGCTGCAACCGGGCCTAGCGGGCGGGGGGTCCGCCTCCCGCGGACTTCGGCCCCGCCGGCAACATCCGCCGAATCAGACCGTCGTGATCGACGAACTGGTGCTTGAGCGCCGCCAGCAGGTGGAGACTGACGAGGACGAGCAGAGCATCTGCGAGCAGATCGTGCGACTCCTTCGCCAGATTCTCACCCTCCTCGGCTGACGCGCCTGCAGACGCCTGTTCCCGCTGTGCAGCGGGCTGCCCCGCAGCCGTCGCACCGGAGAGCTGCTCCCAACCAGGCAGAGTGGCGATCTCGAAGAAGTTGATGCGGCTGCCCTCGGATGAGGCCGCAAGCCATCCGGAAAGCGGCAGCGCGACGATGAGCGCATAGAGGGAAGCATGCATCGTCCGCGCGGCGATCCGGCCGAGCCGCGTCATCGTCGAAGGAAACTCAGGCGGCGGACTCACCAGTCTCCAGAGGAGCCTCGCGGCCGCCAACGCGAGCACGAGCACGCCGAGCGATCCGTGCCACATGAACGCCGCACTGCCGGGATGCTCGGCATCGACGAGTCCCGCCTTGCCCAAGCCGAGCAGCGCGACGACCAACAGCACCGTCGTCCAGTGCAGGAGCTGCGCTACGCCACCATAGCGCGCGGGTGGGTTCATGATGGCCATTTCGGCCTCCCCGGGACGATATCCCCATTCACCTGTCGCATGGCTCCCTGGCCGCTACCGTCCGAGCAGATCCCCGGGTGTCGGCGGCAGCCTCGGCATGGTCTGCCGGGGGAATGGGCCGGTCAGCGACTGCAGGAAGGCCACGATGTCGCCGACCTGCTGCGCCGTCAGCGTGCGGTTGAGCTGCGCCGAGGCCATGACACGGACCGCTTCCGGCAGCGTCTTCACCGAGCCGTTGTGCATGTAGGGCGCCGTGTAGACGAGATTGCGCAGACCGGGAACCCGCCATACGTTCCTGTCAGCCGGGTTGTGCGTGACGTCGTATCGCCCCGGGTCCTTCATCAGGCCGTATTTCGCCACGTAGGGGCTGTGGGGATAGACCGGGAACTTCATGAAGAATCCCTGCCCCATCGGCAACGGCGGACCGCTGAAGTTCGGCCCCTGGTGGCAGCTCGCGCAGCCGACGGCGGCGAAGGCATCCATTCCGCGAACCTGCTGCGGCGTCAGCGCGCTGTGATCGCCCTGGACATACCGGTCGTAGGCGCTTCCCGGCGTGATGAGCGTGCGCTCGTAGGCGGCGATCGCCTTCGCGGCGTTGTCCATGGTCACGACGTCCCCCGAGCCGAACGCCCGCTCGAAGTAGGGACGGTAGCCGGGGATGCGCCGGATCCGGTAGATGACCTGGGTGAGGCTCTTCATTCCCATCTCGATGGAATTGACCGGCGGTCCCTTCGCCTGATCCTCGAGTGTCGCGGCGCGGCCGTCCCAGAACTGCACCGAAAGAAACGCCGCGTTGAAGACGGTCGGAGCGTTGCGCCCGCCACGCTGCGCCTCTACACCGATGGAAACCGGCCGGTGGTCATCGCCGCCCTCCATGACGTTGTGGCACGAGAAGCAGGAGACCGTGCCGGTCGATGACAGGCGCGGATCGAAGAACAGCATTTTGCCCAGCGTCACCTTCGCCGGTGTGGTCGGATTGTCGGCCGGCGCCGGCGCCACGGTCGGCAGCGCCTGCCACTGGGCTGCGCCCTGAGCGCGAGCCGCGCCGCCCGCGAGCAGGCCTGCGGCGAGGATGGCAATACACGCACCATTGGTTTTCATGCTCGGTCACCTCGTGCGGTCAACGCGTTGCGGACCTGCGCCAGAGCGGGAGCCCGTCGCGGCTGCGAAGCCGGAGAGTCTCGCTCCCCTTCTTGACTTCGGCGGCGATCAGCGCCGGCTTGCCGCCGTACATCACCCGCGAGCCCGTGACCTCCACCTGATCGTGGAGCGCGACCTTCACGGCCTGGCGCTCGACGAACCAGCTCGGCCCGAGATGCACGGAAATCTCGCCCTGGTCCGTCCGCAGCAGAACGTGAATGCCGTAGCGTCCGGGCCGGCCGTAGGCCACCTTGTCGACGGATATCACCTCACCGGAGACGGTTTCGACCGTTTGCGGGTCGTACCTGC
Organism: Gammaproteobacteria bacterium; assembly: GCA_027306985.1. GTDB lineage: Bacteria > Pseudomonadota > Gammaproteobacteria > Steroidobacterales > Steroidobacteraceae > 13-2-20CM-66-19. The sequence goes on from DAHUXV010000204.1 coordinate 20,765, forward strand.
CGCCGTAGCCTCTCATCGCCTGCTGCGCCTGCGATTCACCCGGCAGAGCCAGCACCAACACAGCGGCGGCCGCCGCGAGCAAGAGGAGCGCTTTCATGATCCGGCCTCCAGGAATGACGGACTTCGCGGGGTTTTTAACGCCGCGGCCGCCTTCGCGGCATCAGCACTGATACCTAAGCGCCGCGCGCCGCCGGCGCATAGGGGGAAGTCCCTATGGCATTGCGCCGAAGAACGGTGCGATAAGCGTGCGACCTCCGCCATGCGAGACCTCCCGCCATGTCCATCGACCCCAGCTCACACGGACGCGTACCGCTGCAACTGAAGAAGCGCTATGCCAACTACATCGGCGGCCAGTGGATGCCGCCGCTCGAAGGCCGGTACTTCTCCAACATAACCCCGGTCACCGGAGCCCCGCTCTGCGAGATACCGCGCTCGACGGCCGAGGACATCGAGCTGGCGCTCGATGCGGCTCATGCGGCCAAGGCGGCCTGGGCCGCGACCTCGCCGGCCGAGCGGGCCCAGGTCCTCAACAGGATCGCCGACCGCATGCAGGAGAAGCTCGAGTACCTGGCCACCGTCGAGACCTGGGACAACGGCAAGCCGATCCGCGAGACCCTGGCGGCCGACCTGCCGCTCGCCATCGACCACTTCCGCTATTTCGCCGGCTGCATACGCGCCCAGGAGGGCTCGATCGGCCAGATCGACGACGACACCGTCGCCTACCATTACCACGAGCCGCTCGGGGTGGTCGGTCAGATCATTCCGTGGAACTTTCCGCTGCTGATGGCGTCCTGGAAGCTCGCGCCCGCCCTCGCGGCGGGCAATTGCGTCGTGCTGAAGCCGGCCGAGCAGACTCCGTTGTCGATCCTGGCGCTGCTCGAGCTCATCTCGGACCTGCTGCCGGCCGGGGTGCTGAATGTCGTGAACGGCTTCGGCGTCGAGGCCGGCAAGCCGCTCGCCTCGAGCAGGCGCATCGCCAAGATCGCCTTCACCGGCGAGACGACCACCGGGCGGCTGATCATGCAGTACGCCTCCCAGAATCTCATCCCCGTGACTCTCGAGCTCGGCGGCAAATCGCCGAACATATTCTTCGCCGACGTGTGCGCGCAGGACGATTCGTTCTTCGACAAGGCGCTCGAGGGTTTCGTGATGTTCGCGCTCAACCAGGGCGAGGTGTGCACCTGTCCGTCGCGCGCCCTGATCGAGGAATCCATCTACGAGCGCTTCATCGAGCGCGCGCTCGAGCGGGTCGCGCGGATCAAGCAGGGCGATCCGCTCGATCCGGCCACCATGATCGGCGCGCAGGCCTCGGGCGAGCAACTGCAGAAGATCCTGTCCTATCTCGACATCGCGCGCCAGGAAGGAGCCGAGGTGCTCGCGGGCGGCGGACGCGCGGCCCTCGGCGGCGACCTCGAGGGCGGCTTCTACGTGAAGCCCACGGTGCTCAGGGGACACAACCGGATGCGCGTGTTCCAGGAGGAGATCTTCGGGCCCGTGGTCTCCGTGACGACCTTCAGGGACCAGGCCGAGGCGCTGGCCATCGCCAACGACACGCTTTACGGCCTCGGTGCGGGCGTCTGGTCCCGCGACATCAACACCTGCTACAGAATGGGACGCGCCATCCAGGCGGGACGCGTGTGGACGAATTGCTATCACGCCTATCCGGCGCACGCAGCCTTCGGCGGCTACAAGCAGTCGGGTATCGGACGGGAGACCCACAGGATGATGCTCGATCACTATCAGCAGACCAAGAACCTGCTGGTCAGCTACTCCCCGAAGGCGCTCGGGTTCTTCTGACGACGGTGGAGCCGCCGGCCAGAGTAAGCGCCACGCCGCGCGCGCTCGAGCTGATCCGCGAGCTCGAGGCGCGCCATGGCGCGCTCCTCTTCCATCAATCGGGCGGCTGCTGCGACGGGAGCGCGCCCATGTGCCTGGCGCGCGGCGAGCTGTTGATCGGCGGGCAGGACGTGCTGCTCGGGCAGATCGGCGGCCAGCCGTTCTACATCGGTGCCGCCCAGTTCGAGTACTGGCGGCATACGCATCTGATCGTCGATGTGGTCGCCGGGCACGGCGGCATGTTCTCGCTGGAAGGACCGCTCGGGCTGCGTTTCCTCACCCGCTCGCGTCTCTACGCGGCGGAGGAGGAGGCCCGACTGCCGCCTGTCGGGCGCGGCCCGACGGAATGAGCCGGGAATTGCGTCACCAACCTATACGGGATTCGATCCGATAAGTTCTTCTCCTGATGTCCGCAGCCCGCAACCGCGTGAACATCACGCTCATGCCGTCCACCGAACCCATCGTTCCCTTCCCCAAGGTGCTCGTCCTCGAGGAGGACGGCGCGCTTCGCGAAGCGATGCGAATGCTGCTCCATGCGGAGGGCTACTGCGTCCTGCCGGCCGCATCGCTGTCGGCCGCGCTCTCTCTTGCCCGAAGTGAGCCCGGAATCGAGGTGCTGCTCGTGGAGGACCCGCTGCCGGACGGCACCATCGGCGCTCAGGCGATCGCCTCACTGCGGGAGGTCATCGGCGTGCAGCTGAAAGCGCTGCTGCTCACACAGCACCTTTCCTCGAGCCTGCGCGAGCTCGAGCAGGATGGGCGCGTGCGTCTGGCGACCAGCCCGATCGGGGCCGACGAGCTCATCGCCAAACTGCAGGCATTGCGCGGGAACGGGCGCTGAGCCAGACCGCGCCGGGCTCGCCTCCTCGGGACGGGATTTCCCATTCCCGGCCCCGCCTGCATCCGGGCCATCGGCCGCGGGGGCTGGCCGCGGCAGCCGCGCGGAACCTGCCGCTCCCCCGGCTGCGATCGCATCGTGCGATCGTTCGGATGCGCACCGGCGCTCTGCGGACAATCCCTATGGATTTCGCGCGCCGATCGCCTATGGTCGACGAGCGCCCGGGCGGGGCGATCAGGCGAGGGGATTGATGATGCAGGCGAAGCGCAAGTACCCCCCTCGCCCCGGCCATCCCGAACGGATCTGCTGGGGGTGCGAGCACCTCTGTCCCGCCGATGACATGCGCTGCGGGAACGGCACGGAGCGCGCCCAACATCCGATCGAGCTCTGGGGCGAGGACTGGATGAGCATCGGGTGCGAGGAGGGCCCGACGGAGCCGGGCTCCGCCACGGACGAGTAGTGTCCTCGGCACCCGAGTCCTCGCTCGGGCCGGATGCGCGAGAACTACCTATTGAGACCGGCCTGCGCCAGGGCGACTATTTCCAAGAAATCCCGGATGGCGCATCGAGCGGAGGTTCACCATGGCCAACCGTACTGAAAAGCCCGCCAATACCACGCCTGCGAAGCCGCAGCCGCTGCCGGCCCGTGCCGACGCGGGACGCGCCGCAGCGGTGCCGCCCGCGACCGCGGGTGCCAGGCCGAATCTGCTGCTCGGGAGCTCGCTCACGCCCGTTACCGCGGAAGCGCGGCGGGCGATGATCGCGGAGGCGGCTTATTACAGGGCGGAGCAGCGGGGCTTCGCATGGGGTGGCGACCTCGAAGACTGGCTGCTTGCCGAGAAGCAGATCGATACGGTGCTCTCAGCCTAGACGGTTTCTCTCACGGCATGGTCGCGACCGGCTGCGGGCGCCCATCAAGACCCCCAAGCGGGACGCCGGGTCCAGCGGTCGCAACGGGGCCGTGCCGTGAGCTTTCGATTCTCAGCACTCAACGCGTGAGCCAGCCGCGGGCGCGTACGGTGGCCACGGCGTACGGGAAGATCCAGAAGAGGGCGATGGAAGAGAAATACGCGTAGAGGACGCCGTAGACGAAATCGAAGGATCGCTCGCTGCGCAGGTAGTAGAGCACCTGGAAGAGCGACAGCGCGCCCATTACGGTGATCATCGGCGCCACCACCGCCGGATGCACCGCGACGACGACCGGCAGGATGGCGAGGCTCGCATAGGAGATCGGGATGCGGGCATTCGTGATGAAGCGGTCGAACACCGCCAGGGCGCGAGTCGGCCAAGGCCTCTTCCAGACGATGCGCGCGAAGCGGATCTCTTCCCGCACGTAGGAGCGATCCCAGCGCAGAAGCATCTTGCAGAGCTTGCCGTAGTCGCTCGGCACCAGGGTGTGCACCACCGCCGTGCGCTGATAGACCGAGTCGTAGCCCTGATCGAGGAGGTAATTCGTCATGGCGCGGTCCTCGCCGAAAGTGCAGCGCGCGCCGAGGAATTCCTGGCGCTTCCACCGCTCCAGCACCCCGCGAAGGGCTTTCGCCCGATACGCGGTGAGAGCCCCCGGACAGCAGTAGACGTTGCGATAGACCGATTCCGCGGCGCGCAGCATGTCGAACGAGAGGATGAAGCGCACGTGCAGCATGCGCGGGATCAACCCGTGCCCGCGGTTGTAGACCACCACCTTGCCTGCCACGGCGCCTACGCGCGCATCGCGGAACGGACCGGCCAGAGCGAGCAGCGCGCCGCGCTCGATCACGCTGTCGGAATCGATGGTGACGAGGACCTCGCCCCGGGCGCGCGCGAAGCCCAGCGCGAGCGCTTCCCGCTTGCCGCGGTTGCGGTCGTGACGCAGCGCGGTGACCAGGCCCGGATGACGGCGCGCGGCCTCGAGAATGTAGCTCCACGTGTCATCCTTGCTGCCGTCATCGACGACCAGCACCTCGAGGCGATCGCGCGGATAGTCCGCGTTGGCGGCGGACTCGATGGACTGGAGCACCATTGCCCCTTCGTTGTAGGCCGGGATGACCACGGTCACGCGGGGCGCGGCCTCACCGGTCGCCGCCGGTGAGGGCCTGTAGACGATCCAGAGGACGGTTCGAACGATGACCAGGACAATCCCCAGGACCATCCATGACACGCCCGCGTACGCGAGCAGCTCGATGCCGTGCCTTCTCGCCGCTGCGTCGAGCACACGCGGCACCACCGCGCGGAACTGGAAGTACGCGATGATGGCGATTCCGAGCGCCAGGAGCGCGTAAACCGTGCAATTCCACAGCTCACCGGGCTGGCGGGCGTCCCGCAGGACCGCGGACCGCGCGGCTGCGGCGGGCCGTGCGCGGCTCGCGATGGCCTGCTCAACCTGCGCTGATCGCATCGACGCCCCTTCCGTTTCGGTCCAGAACAAGAAATCCTGGCGCGAAACGGCGGCTCGGGAACATCCGTATTCCGCGCAATCTCGGGACGTCGAAGGAGGACCTAGGTACAACCCGTAAGCGTCGGCTCATCAGCCATCCGAGACATGCAGATGCTCGAGGTCGGCGATGAGCCCGGGTCCGGTCGGATGCCATCCGAGCGCTTTCCGAGTCCACGCGCTTCGCGCCGGCATGTCATGCAGCACGAACATCGCGAGCCAACCGAAATGGGCCTGGGCCTGCGCCGCGGAAATCGATCCGACCGGGATCCCTGGACCTCTGCCGATCGCCTCGGCCAGGTCGCGGCGCGGGACGCCCTCCGCCGCGACCGCATGGTATTTCGCGCCCGCCGTCGCTCTCTCCAGCGCGAGCCGATGGCGGCGGACCCCATCCAGCAGATGCCCCGCAGGCCAGCGGTTATGTCCATCGCCGACGTAAGCGGGCAGCCCCTTGTCGCGCGCGATCGCGATTGCGTAGCTGACGAGGCCCTGCCTGACGGAGTCGTGAGCCTGCGGGAGTCGCACCACCGACACACTGGCCCCGGCCGCGACCAGTGAGGCATCTACAACCCGGCAACACGGCAGGAAGCCGAGCGGGTCCAGTCGTCGCTCACCGGACCCCGGCCCATTGCGGCCGAGCCAGCCGGCGCCAGGCCAGGAGAGTAGCCGCCTGCAGCGCCGTCCCGAGGACGACGGCGAGTGGAAACCGCCAGTCCGGATGCGGGATCACGCAGGGCAGGAGGCCCACGGCCAACGCCGGCGGAACGTGCAGGTCGAGAGCCCGCAGCACTGCGATGCCGGCCAGCACGCTGCACATCGCGCCCACCGGCCCGGCACCGAGATGGAGGACGCAAAGCACGCCGGCAACGGCGCTGAGGCCGCATGCGACGATGAGGGCGATGGGCCGTCCTCCCCAGGGGCAGATGGATGTATGCGCGAAGGACTCGAAGGCGATCACCACCAGCGGCGGGAAGAGCACCAGACGCCAACCGGTGATCTCGCTCACCGCGCTCGTCAGCAGCAGAAAGCCGAGAAAGAACGGCACCCAGCCGTAGTCCGCCGGCGCCTCTTCGACGACGTCGTCCGCAAGGTCGCGCGGGTCCGCCGTCACGGGGAAGGCCGTCCCGGCCATCCTGTTGCGCAAGGCGGCGATCCCGGCAAGCAGTCCCGTCCCGACCAGGAGCGAAGGCGGATACCACCAGCTCTGCAGACCGAGGCAAAGCGGCAGAAGCCCGGCCGAGATCGCCGGCGCGATGGGAGACCTCAGCACCCCTATGACCAACATCGAGTAGCCGACGCTGAGGACTACCGCCGGCATTCCGTACGGCAGGTTTCGCGTGATGAGCGTTCCGCCGAGCGCCGTCAGCAATGGCGTCACGATCAGGAAGAGAGGCGCCCTCGCCCACGTTCCCCGGGGACGCTTCAGAATGTCGTGACCCAGCGCCCCCAGCTCCGGGAACAACACATAGAAGAGTCCCGCGGCATGGGCAATGAGTGCGATCGCGCCAATGTAGAGCGCACTGGCGGGCTCGGCCAGCCACTGAGCGCGTGCGCGACGCACGCCCGGAACAGCGACCCTCATCGGGGCAATCAGCCGTCGAAGATCTCTAGGGGAATCCTGGCGCCGATCCTGCTTTGGGAGGATCCGCCGGCGAGCATGTTCCCATGCTGCTCATCGGTCGTACAGGGTGCAATCGCACGCAAGCGCTGGTTGCCGCGGCGGGAGACGGAGCACGGGCGGCTACTGGCTCATCACCACGTACCGGCCCTTACCCCTCAGCACCACCGTGGCGCGTTTGCCGCCTTCCGAGGGCGTACTCCTCACCCGCCTGCCGTTTACGAGCACCTTGGCTCCGGGAGAGGAGACCGGCACCGCCACTCTGGCCACGACATCCGGCGGCAGCTCGATCCGGGTCTCGTGTCCCGCGCCGCGAATCGAGACTCGCAGCAGTCCGTGAGGCGTGGGCTCCCCTCCTTTCGCCCACTCGAGGCCCAGCAGGTCGGGACGGATGTCGACCTCGGCAAATCCGCCTGCAACGGGCCGGATGCCCAGCACCTCGCTCATCAGCCACGGCGTGACCCCGCTCGACCACCCGTGCGCCAGGCTCACGCGGAAGCCGGACATGGCATCGGCCTGGAGCGAGGCGTGGTACAGAAACCCCTTGAACCAGGTGGGGTTGTAGCCTTCCCAGAAGCTCGTCGCCCCCTCCTGCACCATGCCGCCCCAGTACCGGCGAATCCAGTCGAGCGCCGCCCGCCCGTGGCCCATCTTCGCCATCGCGCTCACCACGTAGAAGTTGTAGTAGGGAGTGATGTCGTATGAGCTGAACGCCGGCTTGCCGGCCTGCGACAGCACGTCGCGCCAGATCGCTCCATATTGATCCCTGTCTGCAACGCCCGAAATGACCGCGTACGCATTGGGCTGCCAGCGATCGCCGAACGTTCCTTGCGCGTCGAGCAGGTATTTCTGCGCGGCGGCCTTGAGCGAGGCCGCCTCCTCCGCCATGCGCCCGGCGTTCTTCCCGTCGTGCAGGACACGCAGCAGATACGCGCCGTCCCTGAAGGCCGCGTAGTATTCGAGCTGGGTCGCCAGCCGGGTCTGCGCGGTATCGCCATACATCAGCGGCGCCCAATCGACGAACGGCCACGCATGGGTCCGGTCGGCGAACAGATCGCGCCGATTCAGCTCCTTCTCCATGTATCCGAGCAACTGCACGAGGCGCGTGTGCACGCTCGCCAGCTGCCGCATCGAGCCGGTATGCAGGTAGAACTCGGTCTCCCCGGTCACCCATAAGGCCGAATAGCCCGGAATCCCGTTCACATGCTTCTCGACCGGAGCGGGGCCGATCAGTCGATTCAGCGTGTCCTCCATCAGGAAGCGATCGCCGAAGACGTCATCGATGGCGAGCCCGCTGACGTCGAGGTCGCCCATCCAGCGATTGCGATCCCGTTTGGGCGCGTCCCAGATGTCGTCCTGCATGCACAGGTGCGCCGTGTAGGCGCCGATCGCCCACATCCTGTTCAGCTGCGGATCGGACGACTGGAACGACCCCTCATACTCGACCGGATAGGCGATTCCGTCCAGGCGGATCGTACGGAAGCGGGTCGAGCGCCCGCCGGTGAAGCGAACGATCGCGTAGCGGAATCCGCTCTTCGGTCCGTAGGCCGTGCCGTGGGCCGGCAGATAGACCGGGTCCACACCCAGATACGGCTGCAGCAATGCTTCGGCCGCCGACTCGCCGTATTGCACGGTGACCTCGGCGGGCGCACCGGAGTCCGACTGCAGCTCGAGCCGGCCGCTCACCTCGCGCCCGAAATCCAACATGACCTCCGGGGCATCCTGGACGGAAACCCGGTTCCCGGGGAGCTTGACGGTGAATTCTCCGCCGCCCGTGCCTCCGGCGAGCGCCTGTGCGTTCTCGATGGTGCCCACTCCGCCGTAGACGTGGCTCACCTCCATGGCATGCAGGGCGTAGTGCGCCAGAAACGGCGAAATGCCGTCGTAGCCCGGCCATGCGTACATGCCTGCGTCGGCATTGGCCTGGAAAAGGTCGATCGAGCTTTCGATGCCTCCCAGGTCATCGACCTGCCGCCACGCCGAATCGTCGAAAGCGCGATCCTGCCATCCCGTCGGCGCCCGGGTCGCGGTCCCCTTCCACCGCGCATCGCTCATGACCAGCGGAGGCGCCTGCATACCGCGCGCCGCCGGCACGATCATCACCGCAAGCACCCGCCCGCGTCTCAAATGCCGGCTGACCGTGTCCTCGGCTTCGGTTGCGGAGCTCGGTCCGCGCACGGCCTCGATCGCCAGCACGTTCCTGCCGGCGTGGAGCACGCCGCTCACGTCGCATTGATAGACGCGAATGCCCATGGGGAAATCGAGGCTCATCTGGTAATGACCCACCTTCCTGCCGTCGAGATAGATCGACGCACGGCGCGGACCGGCGAGGTAGAGCGTGGCGTGCGCGGGAACGGCGCTCACCTCGAACGACCGCCGAAAGTAATGGGGCGCCAGAGGCGCCGCCGTGGTGCCCGGCCTCGTCCAGATGTACTGCTCGGGCAGAGGCCGATGCAGCACGGACTCGAGTTGGGAAGGCTTCAGGCTCCGTGCCGGATCGAGCCGGGCGTCGGAAATCCCCGTCGGCCCGTTGGGCGGCTGCGGCGGCGGCGTACGCACGGGCACTACCGGGACTCGCGCCAGCGCGGCATCGACCCTCGCGAGCGCCGCGTTCGTCAACAGGCCGGGATCGTAAGGTTGCACCTGCCTCAGGGTCATGCGGCGGCCCTTGCGCGCGACCGCGGTGGCGCTGAAACCGGGAAGGTACCGGTTGAGAACCGCGAGCGTGCGCGGATCGTCGAGCAGCACGATGATCGGAGTCGCTGCCGTGCCGTAGACCGCAGGTCGTGCCGGCGGTGACGCCAATGCGGGCTGCGCCGCGGCCAGCAGTACTGCAGCGCCGAGAAAAGCGACGAATGCCGATATTGAGGATCTCATGGAAA
>DAHUXV010000216.1 GCA_027306985.1 Gammaproteobacteria bacterium
GCGCTGCTCCTTCTGCGCGAGCCCGAGCTCCTGGCGCACCGCATCCATCAGGTCGGCGGAGTCGCCGCGGTCGAGCACGCTGAATTGGGGATCGAGCTTCAGGTGGCGCGCATAGTGGCGCAGCAGGCGATTGCCGACGGAATGGAAGGTCCCGGACCAGCTCATGCGCTGCAGAATGCTCTGGCTGACCCCGCCCAGGGTCTCGTTGAGCGCCGACTTGGCGAGCTCGAAGGCGCGCCGGCGCATCTCCGTGGCGGCTCGCCGGGTGAAGGTGAGCATCATGATCCGGGCGGGATCCACTCCATGGATGACCAGATGCGCGACGCGATAAGCGAGCGTATCGGTCTTGCCCGTGCCCGCTCCCGCGACGATCAGCAGCGGACCGGACTTGAAGCCTTTGGGCGCGCCGGCACCTTCCGCCAGCGGCTCGCCATGGGTCACCGCACGGCGCTGGGGACCGTTGAGCTTCGCCAAATGTGACGCCGTCGACATGACGGCGGGGGACTATACGGAATCGACCGGCCCGCTGTCACTGATCGGCGTCACGCGCTTGCCGTACAGGGCGGACGAGAGCCGCCTACTGGACGGGCGGTCTCGCTCGCTGCGGCAGGCGCCTGGACGAGCGCCGGCGGGAGGTCCGCGCCGCACGAGAGAAGGCGGGCTCTGACATCACGCTCCACCGCCGCGAAGTCGAGGCCCACCGGCGCAGGATCGTGCGCCGGCACCCGGCATTCGCCGAGGTCTATGCCGAGACCGACGTCGGCCAGAATGCGCGTCCGCAGGGCTTCGCGGCACTGCGGCGAGAAGCTCAGGCGATCGACGTCGATGATCAGGTCGGCAACGGGCTCGGCGATGGCATGGGACAGGACCCAGACGGCGGTGAAGGCGCGATAGGACAGCTCCTCGCTCCATGAGTGAGTCAACGACTGGAGGAAGCGCAGCTGTTGCCGCAGCCGGCGAGGGAGGCGCAGCCGCTGCAGGCCGAGCGTGGCGGCGAAACGCTGCGCGGCAGTGCCTGCCGGGGCCAGCGCCAGAATGAGAACGTGACACGCCTCGAAGTAGGAGAGCGGCAGCTCGCCGCGATAGCTTCGGCAGGAGAGCCACTGCTGCAGCGGATTGCGGCGCACGAGCACGTGATAGCCGCCGAGCGCGCTCTTGAGCGCGGCGGCGCGGCCGAGGGAGCGGGAGAATCCGAGCACCGGATGCGTGCCGCGCGCGCGGGCATGCCTGATGAGCCGGGAGAGGTAGCGGACTTCGGGCCCGATGCCCGCTGCCGTCACGAAATATCTGCCGAGCGCGAGCTCCTTGCGATATCCCGGCACCCCCTTGACGAGGAGGCGAAGGAGGGGACGGTATTCCTCGGCGTAAGGCAACACCAGGGGCGGATGCCGCGAATTCCATCCCTGAGGCGTCCCGTGCTCGATGCGCTTGGGCGAGCAGTGCGCCAAGGCTTCGCCGAAGGGCTCGTAGAAGCTGGTCGTGAACGGGTTGCGGCGAAAGCGGCTCCACACGTACGTGCTCGCGCACCGCCACCCCGCGTGCAGAAAAACGGCCTTGCGCTGCTGCGCCGACTCGCTCAATGGATGACTCCTTCGTCCGGCCGGCCGCTCTCCTGCATCGAGGCCGGCTGGCCCGGCACGGGCCTTTCCACGCTGCCGATCAAGGCGTGCAAGTGTACGCATGCGGGGGGGCCGCGGACGTTTCGAACTGTAAGCGTGATAGGCTCGTCACTCATGAGGCCCGAGAAGCAGACGACGCATTTTCGCGGACGGATCATTTCGCTCACCACCGACGAGGTGCGGCTGCCGAACGGCCATCTGGCTTCACTCGAGGTCGTGCACCACCCCGGCGGCGCCGCGGCGGTCGCGATCGATGCGCAGGAGCGTGTCTGCCTGCTGCGGCAATATCGCTACGTGGCGGATGGCTGGCTGTGGGAATTGCCGGCCGGGAAGCTCGAGCCGGACGAGCCGCCGCTCCGCACCGCGCAGCGCGAGCTCATCGAGGAGGCGGGCGTGAGCGCGCGCGAGTGGCACAGTCTCGGCTCCTACCTCAGCTCACCTGGAATCTTCACCGAGGTGTTGCATCTTTTCCTCGCGACGGGCGTGGAGCCGGCCGTAACGGCCCACGAGCAGGCGGAAGTCATCGAAGTGCACTGGGTCCCGTTCCGCGAGGCCTGCGAGTGGGCGGAGAGGGGCGAGCTGCGGGACGGCAAGACGGCCATCGGGCTGATCCGGGCACGTTATGCCCGTGCTCACGGCGGGCCGCAGGCGCCGGCTGCGGACTGATCCGTGACGGATGTCTCAGAACGGCGACAGACGCGCTGCTAAGGTGCCTGCATCCGCGAGCCGCGGAGTGCCGTTGCAGTGCATTCGATGGATACCAGTACAAAAAAGGTCCATGGCACGGAGGACCGCCAGCAAGACACGGGTGAGCGCCGCCGCCTCTCCCGCGTCCGCCACGATGACCGCGGAAACGCCTACGTCGAATGGGTGGATGCGCCTGCGGAGCTGGTCCATCGCCCCAAATTCGAGATCCAGCGCGAGCCCGAGGAATGGCAGCGAAATGCCGGCGACCCCTATGCGAATCCGGCCGGCGCCGCCCGCAAGAGCGGCAACACCACCCGCACGAACCTGCGCCAGCTCTCCGAATGGATCAAGATGATGCGCGACCTCGAGGAGCGTAAGCGCAGCGGCGGCGACGGAGAGTAACGCTCGCCAGCCCCCTCAGCCTGCGGGCGGGGGTGGGCCCGTGCGCACGGGTGGACGGGCGGTCGGCGATCCATCCAGCCGGGCCATTGGCGCATGAGCCGCGGCGAGCAGCTCGAAGGCCTGCGAGATCTGCTCGAATCCGATCCCGAGCGTCGACTGCACCAGAGCGAACGGCTTGGGATCCGTGCGCATCCTCTCGATCTGCCCGGCCATGCGCGCGCGATCCTCGGGATATCGAATCGAGTGATGCAGGTCCCCGGGATCGCACTCCATCAGCTGATAGCCGGCGAGCCCTTCGAGCACTGTGGCGGCGTAGCCGAGAAGGTTGTATTCCGACGGCCGCTTCTCCCGCAGGAACCGCCGCATCCAGCGCCCCCTTCGCGCGAGCCCCCGGCGGTCGAATTCCGCCAGCAGACTGACGGCGCTCGACTTCCTGAAGCAGGACGGGCTGAAGATGTAATCGTACAGCCCGGTGACGGTGTGCAACGGATTGCCCAGAATGTCGTGCGTGGCAATGTCGTAATCGAGCTGCTCGGCGTTCCAGGCCCGCTGCCGGAAGAGCTTGAGCGAGCCGTTCACGTAAAAGTAGCCGCCGCTCAACGGTTGACACAGGAAGACGTCCGAGTCGACGAACACGGCCGCCTCGTATCGGCACGAGGCCAGCGCGAAGATCTTCGCCAATTGCTGCGCGTACCATCCCTTGATGGTGCGTTGACGCAGCCAGCCCTGCGCCAGCCAGCGCGGACCGGACCTTCGCCGACGGCGTTCGATGCTCGCGGGCAGCACGTCGCGGGTCGCAACCAGCTCGAGGCCCGGCTCGCCCCGGAACCGATCGGCGAACAGCCCGAGATCCTCGGAGTTCACGATGGCAATGTGCGCAATGCCGGGCGCGAACATCGTGACGGATCGCCGCAGGAGGGAGAAGCGCTGGATGTCGCGCGAATGGCTCGGCGTCAGTATGCAGATCGATGGCACGGGGCGTGATTTTGCCGCCGGCGGGGCCGATTGTTCAACCCGGGCTAAGCACGGGCGGACCGGTCGATGTGGGCGACCTTGCGCGCGTTGGTCAGGCGATAGAAGCGCCGCAGCTCGCTCAGCACATCGCCCTCGGGTCCGCCGCCGCAGCGGCGCAGCGACTGCTCGAGCCGGCGGCAGAACTTCTCCGCATACCGGCTGGCCTCGCGGTAGAGATCCTCGCGCCCCTCGGCCAGCCGCGGATCGATGCGCGTGCGCTCGAACAGGATGCGCCGCAGCTCCGCGGGGAAGCGTCCCGGCAGCTGCCGGCGCAGCAGCCAGTAGCTCGCGACGTATTTGTCGACTTCCGCCTGCATCTCGAGCTCGAGGATCGAGACGGCGCGGTCGTGACCTGCGTTCCAGGCGAGGTACAGGAAGTGGCTGACGCCTTCGAGCGCCTTCCAGTAGTCCGCCACGTTGCCCTCGTGCAGGCGCACCATGGGGTTCTCGCGCTGCAGCCGCTGCAACAGGCCCGGATCGAGGTAAAGAGAGACCGCCGCTTCCTCGCCCCCGGCCGCGGGCTGCGCGACGATGAGATCCTCTTCCGAGGTCCGCGCACGCACCGCGGCCGGCAGCCGCCCGCGATCGGTGACGAGGAAATCATAGACATCGTGAGCGACGCTCACGTCGTATATGCCGCCGATGAGCTGCTGCAGCTGTGTCAGGATCACGGCGTCTCTTCCCCGTCGCCCGGCGGTCGACCTCGAGGCATGAAGCGCCACGACCGAGCACCCCCGGGCACGCGGGCGAGGCGGTGCCTTCCAGCGAAGCATCGCTTCGCTGCGCCGAGCGGGTGTCCATGGATGGACACCCCGGGCTTGCGCGGAGCAGGGACTGCGCAGCGCAATGACCGGATCCAGCGATTCATGTCAGTGGACGAGCTGCGCTCCGGCGGCCGCGGTCGGATCGAGGCCGAGGCGCTTCAGGATGGCGTAGCTGCGCCGGCTGCCGGTCTTGAGCCAGATCTCGTACAGCCGCAGGATGTCCTTGTCGGAATGCGCATAGGCCGTCTCGGCGAGCTCGTTGAGCGCATCGACCATGGGCTGGAATTTCTCCGACAGCTCCGCGAACACGCCGCCGAGCACCCTGCCCTTGCCCCGTGACAGCGCTTCGGCGAGCACGCCGTACGCGCGTCCGCCCATGGCGATGTGGTAGTCGATGTCGATCAGCTTGCGCGCGAAGCTCTGCGCGAAGAAGCCCGCGACGAAGAGCGAGACGTCCCCGAGGCGTTGCAGGTTGCGGTTGCGGTCATCGGCGCAGCGCGCTTCGAGCGCTTCGGACAGCATGACGACCAGCGGCTTCAGGCGCGGCCCGTCGGGAGTGCGCTCGAACAGGGCCTCGGAGCGCGAAAACAGGGTCAGCAGGTTGACGACGTAGTGCTCGGTCTGATCCTCGACCGAGAGCCGCTGGCTCTCGAGAGCGCCGTGCAGAGCGCCCTTGAAGTACTCCTTCAGGTTGGCGACCGGCTGCACCCGGGAGGGTGATTGAGCGTCAGACATCAGTGGATGACCTCCTGACAGCTGTTCATCGGCGCGTTCCGCCCGACAAAGTCGCCGGGAACGATCCTGGCCGCCGTCAGGCGGCCCGCAGGGCTCGGCACAGTGACGTTCGCCGAGCAACTGCCGGGAGCGGCTTCGAGCCCATGAAATTACAACGGCAGAACCGGCGACAAGTTCACCTCACATAATGGCCGAGTTCCGTGACGCATTGTCCATTGGCGCAAAGTCGCCTGCGCCGCGTTGCTCGCCCCGGCCTGCGGCCCTTCGGACCCGGTGCCGCGCGCCGTCCAGGATCGTTGCCGGCGATATTGCGGGCAGGCAGCCCCGGGACTCGCCCGGCCTCGCGTGCGTTCGAGCGCCGGCGCAGTCGCGCCTATCTGCGGCTCAGTTTTGGCAGCTGGCGGCGCCGAGTGCTAACAGCTCCGCGAGCTGCGCGCAGTCCGCGACGTCGAGGTCGGCCGGCTCCAGACGGGAGGGCCACGGCTCCCGGCCGCGGTTCATCCAGGCGGTGCGCAGACCCGAGGCGCGCGCGGCCTCGACATCGAGCAAGGGATCGTCGCCGACGTACAGGATGCTTTGCGGCTCGAGACGCAGGTCGCGGGCCAGCTGCCGGAAGCATTCGGGATGCGGCTTCGCGGCACCGATCTGGCGCGCGTTCAAGGAGACGCTGAAGAGCGGCGCGAGTCCGATCAGGAGGAGATCGGCATTGCCGTTGCTGAGCGACGCCAGCGTATACCTCGCACGCAGACGCTCGAGCGCGGGCTGTACGTCGGCATAGGGCTGCAGCTGGTTGCGCGCCGCGAAGAACACCTGGAAGGCGCGCTCGGCCACCTCTTCGCCGTAGCCGCAGTCGCGCGCGTGCGCCGCCAGCGCGGTGACGCGCAGGTAGGTGAAATCGTGGGCATTGTGCGGCTCGCTGCGGGCGAGCCGCTCGCGCGCGCCGCGCATCTCCTCGATCGATACCCGCTCGGCGATCCGCGGGCAATGCTCGCGCAGCCATTCGTGCAGGCACAGCTCCGCGCGAACGATCACCGGACCAACATCCCACAGTGTATTATCCAGATCGAAGGCGACCGCGCGGATGTCGCCGAGCCCGCCTGCCCCGCTCGCGGCGCGGCCTACGCCCAAGGTTCCCGTCGTCATTCTGTGAAGGGTACCATCCCATGTCGGAACTGACTCTGGTGATCGGCAACAGGAACTACTCCTCCTGGTCGCTGCGGCCCTGGGCGCTCCTGAAGCACCTCGGCTTCGAGTTCCGCGAGCTGCTGATCCGGCTCGACACCCCGACGACGAGGGACGAGATCGAGAAGTACAGCCCGAGCGGACGGGTACCCGTGCTGCTTGACGGCGAGCTGTGCGTGTGGGAGTCCCTCGCCATCTGCGAATACGTGGCGGAGCTCGGCGGCCGGCGCGGCTGGCCGCACGAGGCGCGGGCGCGGGCGGTCGCCCGCTCCGTGTGCGCGGAGATGCACTCGGGCCTCGTGAACCTGCGGACGGAATGGCCGATGAACGCCCGCGCGCGCCACCGTCACACCGTCCTCACGCCGGGGCTGGAGGCGGACATCGACCGCGTCGACGAGATGTGGAACGACTGCCGGCGGCGCTTCGGGGCCGCGGGACCCTGGCTCTTCGGGGAGTACTCCATCGCCGATGCGATGTACGCCCCGGTGGTGCTGCGGTTCAACACCTACGGCGCGCAGGTCTCGGAGACCGCGCGCTGGTACATGGCCGCGGCGCTCGAGGACCCGGTCCTGCAGTCGTGGCTGGCGGCCGCCAAGGCGGAGCCGTGGACCATCGAGGCATCGGAGATCGGCTAGCTGTAAGTCGCCCGCCACTCCGCCCGATAAGACATCCCCAGCGACATCAATCTTTCGAGCAGCTCCGGATAGGCGATGCCCGCCGCGCGCGCCGACTCCGCGAAATCCTCGGCCGCCTCCAGGTTGGGGTTGGCGTTCGCCTCGAGCGCATAGACCTCGCCCCCCGCGGTCGCCCTGAAATCCATGCGCGCGCAGCCCGAGAGTCCCAGCGCCCGGTAGATGCGCCGCGAGAGCCGGTCGAGGCGCGCGAGCACCGCGGGCGGCAGGTCCTCCGCGGCGCGGGTGGTGATGCCGTACTTCGTCTGATAGCGCTTGTCCCATTTCACCTTGCGGGTGGCGATGGCCGCGAGCGAGTCGGGCATCGAGCCGAAGACCATCTCCCAGACGGGCAATCGGGTCAGGCGGTCGTTGCCCAGAACGCCGACGTAGAGCTCGCGGCCCTCGATGTACTCCTCGACCAGAGCGTCGGAGCCGATCTGCTCGTGGACGAACTCGATGCGCTCCTTGAGGCGCGCCGCATCCTCCACCACCGAGGCTTGCGCGATGCCGAGCGAGGCGTCCTCGACCGTCGACTTCACGAAGAGGGGGAAGCGGAGCTTGCGCGGGACGTGGATGCGCGCACCACGCTGGAAGACGGCGAACTGCGGTGTCGGAATGCGATGGAAGGCAAGGAGCTGCTTGCACAGGGGCTTGTCACGCGACAACAGCAGTCCGCGGGGATTGCAGCCGGTGTAGGGCTGGCGCAGCAGCTCGAGGAACGCGACGACGTGCTGGTCGTAGGTGACGATGCCGTTGAATTCCTCGAGCAGGTTGAAGACGATGTCCGGCTTCCACTCCGCGATGCAGCTGCGCATCTCGGTGAGGCTGTCGAGCACACCGATGCACCGGACGTCATGGCCGCTTGCGCGCAGCGTGCTCGTGACGTCGTACTCGGTACGCCACTCCTCGATCTCCTTGTCGCCATGACCTTGGAGTGATTCCGGCGGCACCAGGCTCGCGTGCACGACGACGAGCGTGCGCAGTTTCCTCATAAGCGCAGGTGGGGAGTCTCGCCTTGCGCGTAGAGGCTCGCGAGCCGCTCGAGCAGCCAGCGGGCGTTACGGACGGCATCGCGGCGGTTACCACGGACGTATAGCTTCAAGGTGTCACTGCGCTCGATCAGCATGCGGACGATCTGCTGCACACTATAACGCTCGAGGCCAAGCTCACGCGACACGGACGCGATCAGCGACTTGCGGCTGGCGCGCAGGAGCGTGGCGGCGCGAGTCGCGCCGCGGCGCATCGGCCGGGGCACAAATAGCCTGTGCAGATATTCATCGGCCAGTCCCCGGCGGTAATGGCGTTGGCGCGCGAGCTTGCGGCGATAATGCTGGGCCAGCGTGCGGGTGTTCGTCTCGAGAGGCTCTATGCGGAGGCGATTGCGGACGGGCGGGCGCTGACCCCGGACCCTGGCGAGCAGCTCGTCGACGGCGCTCAGCTTCTGGAAGGCCGGCCAGTCGGCGTAGCTCTTGCGCCAGCCGGATCGCGGCGTCAACCAGACGGCGAAGGTCTCCGCGAAGTCCTCCGTCGGGTGCGATTGCGCATACCACTCTCCCAGGTGATGCACGTAGCGGCGGCTGCCGGGCCGCGCCTTGTACCGCGCGGGATACTGCAGGGAGGCGGGACCGAAGACCTCGCGCCAGCGCTTGCGGCGGCGGAGCCTGTAGGCATTGTCG
>DAHUXV010000251.1 GCA_027306985.1 Gammaproteobacteria bacterium
GCCTGCGGCCGGGGCCGGGGTGGCCGAGTTCGTCGCTTCCGCCGGCGGCAATCCGATGCTGCAGGCGGCCGTGCCGCTGCTCGTCCTCGCCGGGCGCCTGCGCGGACAGATCGCCAACGCCGACGTCGAGGGCCTGCGCCGCCAGTGCGTGACGGAGATCCGCGCCTTCGAGGAGCGCTCCAAGCGCGCCGGCGCGCCCGATGCGGACGTGCTCGCCGCGCGCTATGCGCTCTGCACGGTGATCGACGAGGCGGTGCTCAACACCCCCTGGGGCGCGCAGAGCGGCTGGGCCGGGCAATCGCTCCTCGTCACCTTCCACCGCGAGGCGCAGGGGGGTGAGAAGTTCTTCCAGATCCTCGAGCGGCTGCTCGGCGAGCCGCAGCGCTATCTCGCGCTGCTCGAGCTCTGGTACGTGTGCCTCTCGCTCGGCTTCGAGGGCCGCTACCGGCTCGATGAGCGCGGCGCGGCGCGCCTGGCCGACATCCGCCGCGACCTCATCCAGAGAATCGAGCCGCTGCGCGGGCGGCCCGAGCCCGCGCTCTCCCCGCACTGGAAGGGCGTCGAGGACCAGCGCAACGCCGTCTTGCGGCTGCTGCCCCTGTGGGTGGTGGCGGCGGCGGCGGCGGCGATCCTGCTCGGCGCCTGGCTCATCTTCAACTCCCGGCTCAACGCCCGCACCGCGCCGGTCAGCGCCGCGCTCGCCAACGTCGGCCTCGTGCCGCTTCAGGCCTCGAGCGCCGCTCCCCCGCCGAGCGGACTCACGACGCTGCTGGCCCCGCAGATCGCCGCGGGCCTGGTGACGGTGGCGGATCAGGGCGCGCGCACGCGCATCACGCTCACCGTGCCCGATCTTTTCGCCTCGGGCCGCGCCAGCGTGACGCCGCGTTACCTCGCGCTCATCGCGGCCGTCGGCGCCGCGCTGCGCACCATCCCGGGCCGGATCATCGTCGTCGGCCACACGGACGATGTGCCGGTGCACTCGTTCGCGTTCCCGGACAACTTCGCGCTCTCGCGCGCCCGGGCCGTGACCGTCGCCAGGATGCTCGAGCGGCAGGTGCAGGATGCGAGCCGCATCGAGACGGTGGGCAAGGGCGATTCCGATCCGCTGTATCGCCCGGCGAACCTGCCGCGCAACCGCGCGCGCAACCGCCGCGTGGAGATCCTGCTCCTGAGGGGCGCCTGAGCATGATGGCACTCCTCAAGAGCCGCGTATTCCTGGTCACGCTCGGCCTGCTGCTGCTCGCGGTCATCATCTGGTTCGCGGGTCCCTATTTCGCCTTTGCCGGGCACGACTTTCTCGCGAGCGTCACCGCGCGGCTCATCGCCATCCTGATCCTGGCGGTCGGCTACGCGGTCTACGTGCAGTTGAAACAATTGAAGGGCGCGCGCGCGAGCCGCCAGCTCGGCGCGCAGGTGGCCGGGCAGGACGGCGCGGCGGCGGGCGGGGGCGGCGATGGCGCGCAGCTTCGCCAGCGCTTCGAGGAGGCGATCGAGGCGCTCAAGAAATCGCGCCGCAAGGGCGCGGCGAGTCTCTACGATCTGCCCTGGTACGTCATCATCGGGCCGCCGGGGGCCGGCAAGACGACCGTGCTCGTCAACTCGGGATTGAACTTCCCGCTCGCGCAGAAGTTCGGCAAGGAGGCGGTGCGCGGCGTCGGCGGCACGCGCAACTGCGACTGGTGGTTCACGGATGAGGCGATCCTCCTCGACACCGCCGGTCGATTCACGACGCAGGACTCGAACGCGAAGGCGGATGCCTCCGGCTGGAGCGCGTTCCTCAAGCTCCTGCGCAAGTTTCGCGGGACGCAGCCGATCAACGGCGTGATCGTTGCCGTGAGCGCCACCGACCTCATCACCCTGAGCGATCGGGAGCGCGAGCAGCAGGTGAGCTCCATCCGCGAGCGGCTCGATGAGCTCACCCGCGAGCTGCGGATCAGCGTGCCGGTGTACTTCCTGGTCACCAAGTGCGACCTCATCGCCGGCTTCAGCGAGTTCTTCGAGGACCTCGATGCGCCCGCGCGCGCGCAGGTCTGGGGCACGAGCTTCCCGATCGAGGCCACGGAATCGGGCGCAGCGGCCCAGGCGTTCGCCGGGGAGTTCGACGCGCTCATTGAGCGGCTGCAGCAGCGGCTGCTCGCGCGCCTCGAGGCCGAGCGCGATCCGCGGCGGCGCACGGGCGTGCTCGCCTTCCCGCAGCAGATGAGCGCGCTCAAGCCCGCCTTGGACGATCTGCTCAAGCGCGTGTTCACGGTGTCGGGCTTCGACCGCCCGGTGCTGCTGCGGGGCGTCTATTTCACGAGCGGCACCCAGGAGGGCACCCCGATCGACCGCATGTTGGGTGCGATCGCCCGCACTTTCGGTGTGACGGGCGCCGTGGCGCCGCCGACCGCCGGACGCGGCAAGGCCTACTTCATCGAGGGGCTGCTCAAGTCGGTCATCTTCGGCGAGTCGGGACTGGCCGGAGTCAATCGGGCCTTGCAGGCGCGGATGATCGCCGCGCGCTCGGGGGCGTACATCGCCTGCCTCGCGGTGCTCGTGCTCGGCTTCTCGTGGCTCGCGGTGAGCTACGACGCCAATGCAGCGTACGTGGGGAGCGTCCTCTCGGCCACCCGCTCGCTGCAGCCTTCGGGCGCCAGTGCCGGCGCAAGCGCCGATGCCGTGTTGCCGCAGCTCGATGCGCTGCGTCAGATCACCGCGCAGGCGGACCGCTATCGCGGGCACGTTCCCTGGTACATGCGCGCGGGACTCTACCGCGGCGGTGAGATGGGTTCAGAAGCCCGCGACGCCTACACCCGCGAGCTCAACGCCACGCTGGTGCCGGTGTTGGCGGGACGCTTCACGCAGATGCTGCAGGCGAGCGTGGCGACGCCGGATCGCCTGTATGCGTACCTCAAGGGCTATCTCATGCTGGGGAGCGCGAGCCACCGCGACCCGGCGTATCTGCGCTATCTCGCCCAGGTGCTCTGGCGCGGGATGTACCCGCAGGACCCCGCGACGGCGGACCGGCTCGATGCGCATTTCGACCGGCTCCTCACCGATGAGCGCCTGAGCACCATCACCCTCGACCCACAGGCCATCGAGCGCGCGCGCATGGCGCTGCGCAGCGCCTCGCTCCCGGTGCTGATCTACGACCAGCTGAAGTTGAGCTACGCGAGCGACAGCAGCCAGGCGTTGCGGCTGGACATCGCCGCCGGGACGGGCGCGTCCGTGCTCGTGCGCCGCAGCGGCACGCCGCTCTCGCAGCCCGTGCCTGCGCTCTACACGCGCGCGGTGTTCGAGAAGATCGCGGGCCAAGGCCGCTACGAGCTCGTCGAGGGCTTCCTCAAGGACTCGTGGGTGCTGGGCGGCACCGTTGCCGACCTGCGCGGCAGCGGCGCGCTCTCCTACGACGTGATGAATCTCTACGAGACCGACTACCTCGATTACTGGAAGTCGCTGGTCGCGGACGTCGGCATCCAGGCCTCGGGCAACCCGCAGGAGTTCATCAACACGCTCGGGATCATCTCGAGCCCGGCATCGCCCCTCAAGGGATTCCTGCGCGCGGTGGCGGCCAACACCGATCTGCTGAAGCCCCCCGCCTCGGCCGCCGCCAAGGCGGCGGGGGCGGCCGCGGCGCTCGCCCATGCGAAGCTCGAGGCGCTGAAGCGGATCGTCGGCTCCGGTCCCCAGGGGGCGCCGCCCCCCGGTACGCAGGTCACCCACTACTTCGCGCCCCTGCGCGCGCTGGTCACGGGTCCCCCGGGGCAGGCGCCGATCGACCAGATGCTCGCCGCGCTCAACCAACAGTATCAGCGCCTGCTCACGACCGGCTCGGGCGTCGGTCAGCAAAGCGCGCTCGATCCGCAGGTGCAGGCGGCCATGCGCCAGGCCCGCCAGCAGCTCGCCCTCACCGCGCAGCAATTGCCGGCGCCGCTCGGCAATCTCGTGGCGCAGGTCGCCGTCCGCACCGCCTCGATCGTGGGCTCCGAGGCGCGCGGAGAGCTGGCGCAGCTCTACGAGACTCAGGTGGTGAGCGCCTGCAACGAGCTCGTCGGCGGCCGCTACCCGCTCGATCCCACGAGCGCGACCAATGCCGCCCTCGGGGACTTCGCGCACGTGTTCGGGCCGGGGGGCGTGTTCGATGCGTTCTTCCGCGACCATCTGGCGCGGCTCGTCGACACCGCGCGCAGTCCCTGGCGCTGGCGCCAGGGCGCGGCCGGCGGATCGGCCGCGATGCTCGAGCAGTTCGAGCGCGCGCGGCGCATCCGCGACGTCTTCTTCGCATCCGGCGCCTCGCTCCCGCAGGCGCGGTTCGAGCTGCTGCCCGACACGCTCGATCCGACGGTCACGAGCTTCCGCCTGAACGTCGATGGGCAGCCGTTCCAGTACCAGCATGGTCCGGTGCAGAGCTTCCCGATGAAGTGGCCCGGCAGCGTCGGGCGCGCCTCGTTCGAGTTCGCAGCGCCCGCGGGGCCCATCGCGGGACCTGCGCTCGATGGGCCCTGGGCGTGGTTCCGCCTGCTCGCGCAGGCGCGCATCCAGCCGCTCTCGGGCACGCGCTATCGCCTCACCTTCACCGCCGGCGGCAAGTCGATGAGCGTCATCCTCGAGGCCGATTCCATCCGCAACCCCTTCGGGCACGACGCTGCGAAGGGGTTCGACTGCGGCCGCTAGGCGGGCCATGGCCTCACCGCAGAGCGGCTTCTACGGCAAGCTTCCCTGCAGGGGGGACTTCATGCAGCGGCGCGTGCCGCAGAGGTTCGTGGACGCCTGGGACGCATGGCTGCAGCAGGGCCTGCACGCGAGCCGCCAGCAGCTCGGCCCGCAGTGGCTCGAGGTCTACCTCACGAGCCCGGTGTGGCGCTTCGTGCTCGATGAGGGCGTCTGCGGCGAGATGAGCTATGCGGGCGTGATGCTGCCGAGCGTCGACCGGGTGGGACGGTACTTCCCGCTCTCGCTCCTGACACCGCTCGACCCGGCGAGCTCGCTCATCGAGGTCGCCTGCGGCGCGGCCAGCGCGTGGTTCGATGCCGCCGAGGGCCTGGCGCGGGGCGCGCTCGATGCCAACGATCTCGACCTCGAGGCCTTCGATGCCGAGGTCGAGGCGCTCTCGGCGCGGCTGCCGGGCGCGCAGCTGGCGCAGTCGAGCCAACTGCTCGAGCGCATCGCGCAGGCGGGCGTCGCCGGCGGCGGGGCGCCCTGGCACCTCTCCATGCTCGGGGATTCGCCGCAGCGCGCCGCCAACGCCATTCTCTCCCTCGAGCTCAGGCGCTCCTTCCGGCCGTGCGCGCTCTGGTGGACTCAGGGGTCGGAGGCGATCGGGCCCGGCTGGCTCGTCACGAGCGGACTGCCCGCGCCGGAGCGCTTCGTGGCCATGCTCTCGGGGCAATGGCGGCCCTGCGGCTGGCAGAGCGTCGAGCTCGAGCAACCCCTGGCGCTCGAGGACGCGGCGCCGCCCGAGCCGGCGCAGATCGAGGAGCCGCGGCCGCTCGATCTCGAGGTTGGCGCGGCGCATCCGGTGCCCTCGCACGGGGCCGGCGCGGCGGCCGAGCCGCGGTTCGTCAGCCGGCCGGAGATTGGCCTCTGGGGCGTGGTCGCGGTCGATAGCGCCGAAGCGGGCGCGGGCGCGGACCTCATCGCCGATCTCGCCCACGACCTCGCCCCGCAAGCCACCCTCACCGCGCAGGTCGAGACGGCGCGCCGGGCGCTGCAGACGGCGCTCGGCTCGCGCGCGGCCGCGGTCGCCGTCGCTTTCCTGCTGGTGAAGGGCACCGAATGCGCGCTCCTCTGCTGCGGCGAGGTGCATGCCGTCAGGGTGCGCGGCGGCGCGGCGATGGAGCTCTCGAGCGGCTCGCCGGTGCGGCCGCAGGCCGGCCCGCAGAGCGCGCTGCCATGCGGGGATCTCGGCGGCGCCGTCGCGGGAGCGGAGGATGGTGACCTGCTCGCGCTGCTCGCCGCGCCGGCGATCGCGGCGGCCGATGTCAGCGTGCGCTATGAGCGCCTCACCGGCGATGAGCTCTGGGTGCTCGGCACGCCCGAGGCAACCCCGCAGGCGCTCCTCGAGGGACTCGCCGGCGCCTGGCCGGCCGAGCCGCAGGGCGCGAGCCTCGAGCGGACGCTGCAATCGGTGCTGGCGCGGCATCTGCCGGCCGCCGCCGTCGGGCAGGCGCCGCCGCTCATGCTGCTCGCGGCCCGCATCGCCGCACCGACGGTCGTCTGAGGCGCCGGCGTGCTGCTCGCCCTCAGTGTGATCAGTGAGCAGGGAGCGAGCATGGGCTCGGGCGCGTTCAAGGTGTTCGATGCGCGCGGCGGCTCGATCGGACGCATCGAGAGCAACGACTGGCCGCTGCCCGACCCGGAGCGATGGGTGTCCGGCCGGCACGCCCTGGTGCGCTTCGAGGACGGCGCGTTCTGTCTCGAGGACGTGAGCAGCAACGGCACCTTCCTCAACGGACCCGAGCAGGCGATCGCCAAGAGCGAGGCGGTGCGCCTGAAGGACGGGGACCGGCTCTTCATCGGCAATTACGAGATCCTGGTGCAGCTGATCGAGGACGGCCAGCAGGCCGGTGCGCCGGCGCCGGCCGACGGCGTGAGTGTCGTCG
>DAHUXV010000262.1 GCA_027306985.1 Gammaproteobacteria bacterium
TCCAGGGTGACGATGGGATCGCCCGGATTCAGGTACTGGCCGGGATTGACGGTCGTGATGCCGAGGCGGCCGCTGAAGGGCGCGCGGATGGTCTTCTTCGCCACCAGGGCGGCCTGCGCCGCCTCCTGGTCGCGGGCGCTCTTCAGATTGGCCTCATCGGTGTCGAGCTGCGCTCTCCCGATGGCCTGCGCCTGGTACTGGATGAGGTCGCGGTGATAGGTCAGCGCGGCCAGATTCGCCCCGGCCTGCAGCGCCTTCAGCTGCGCGATATCGGGATCGGCGTTGAGCTGCACCAGCGTCTGGCCGACCCGCGCGTCCGAGCCGGACTTGAAGTCCACTGCGCGCACGAGGCCCGCCACCTCGGTCGTGACCTCGACCCCGTGCACCGCGCGCAGACTCCCCACGGCCCGCACCTCGGGTTGCCATTCGGAGTATGCGGCGGTCGCCGTGCTCACCGTCTGCGGCAGCGAGCCGTTCTTCGCCATGGCCAGCCGGATGAAATGCGCCTTGACGAGATTCCACCCGACGACACCACCGACCAGGACGATCATCAAGGCCAGCACGATGGCCAGCCGACGTCTCATCACGCTCTTCACAGAGACTCCCGATTCCCCTGTCCTTGACTCTCCGGCACGGCCCGATATGCGGCTCGAGCGGCCGCCCCGCTGGGGCGGACCGCACTTGCGCGCAGGTCGACCGGGAAGATGCCTGAAGCGCGCCATTTTAGCAGAAAGCCCTGCTGCTTCTCCTCTCCCCTGGCCGTACGGACGGGTGCGCTCGCCGCACCGAAGTTCGCCGATACGGTATCGTGCGGGCGATGTGCGCCCACTCCCCGGACAGCGGCTCTCATCTGTCGCATGCGGATGCCGGACATCCGGCCGCGGATCCCCCCGCCGGCGTGGTGCTGAGCGTCGCCGGACTCTGCAAGCGCTACTCCGAGGTCATCGCGGTCGAGGATGTGTCTTTCGACGTCCATCGCCGGGAGGTGGTCGGCCTCCTCGGCCCGAACGGCGCCGGCAAGACGACCACCCTCAACATGATTCTCGGCGTGCTGAGCCCGACCGCGGGCAGCGTACGCATCGGCGGCATCGATCTGGCGCTCGGCCGCGCTCGCGCCCTGGCGCAGGCCAACTTCTCGGCCGTGTACGCACCGCTTCCCGGCAATCTCACGGTGGAGCAGAACCTGCGCTTCTTCGGGCTCGTCTACGGCATACCCGGCCTCGGCCGCAGGGTCGGGGAGCTGCTGCGCGAATTCGACCTCGAGCGCCTGCGGGCCACCAAGTGCGGCGTGCTCTCCTCCGGGGAGCAGACGCGGGTCGCCCTCGCCAAGGCGGTCCTCAACCGGCCGCGGCTGCTGCTGCTCGATGAGCCCACCGCCTCGCTCGATCCGGCCGCCGCACAGACCGTCCGCGCGCGCATCCGCGGCCTGGCGGCCGAAGCCGGCTGCGGCATCCTCTGGACGTCCCACAACATGTACGAAGTCGAGGCGGTGTGCGACCGCGTGCTCTTCCTGTCCCACGGCCGGATCCTCCTCGAGGGCGATCCGCGGCGGCTGCCGCGCGAGTACGGCGCCGCGACGCTGGAGGAGCTCTTCATCCGCCTGGCGCGCGAGCCGCTCGCGGAGCCGATGGGGCGCGCCGGATGAGCACCCCATGAGGATGAAGCCCGTGGCGGGCATCCTGCTGCGCCAGTTCTACCTGATCCGCGGCAGCCCGGTGCGGGCGCTGCCGATGTTCGCCTGGGTGGCCATCGACATCGTGGTCTGGGGCTTCATCACGCGTTACCTCAACTCCATGGCCGCCGGCCGCTTCAACTATGTGCCGAGCCTCCTCGGAGCGGTGCTGCTCTGGGACTTCTTCACGCGCATCATGCAGGGGGTGAGCACCGCGTTCCTCGAGGACGTCTGGTCGCGGAACTTCCTCAACCTCTTCGCCACCCCGCTCACGATCTCGGAATACATCCTCGGGCTCGTCATCACCAGCGTGGGCACGAGCGCGGTGGGGCTCGCGGTGATGCTGGTGCTCGCGACGGCCGTCTTCGGCTTGTCTTTCTTCTCGCTGGGCGTCCTGCTGGTCCCGTTCCTGCTCGTGCTCTTCGGCTTCGGCATCGCGCTCGGCATCCTCGCGAGCGCGCTCGTCCTGCGCCTCGGCCCGGCATCGGAGTGGCTCGTATGGCCGCTGCCGGCGCTGCTCTCGCCTTTCGTCGGCGTCTTCTACCCGCTCGCGACGCTGCCGCGTTGGATGCAGGACATCGGACATCTCCTGCCGCCGTCCTACGTCTTCGAGGGCATGCGCGCGGTGTTGGCCGGACGCCCCTTCCCGGCCGGCGGCCTGGCTGTCGGCGCCGCGATCGCGGCGCTCGACATCGTGCTCGCCGGATACTTCTTCACGCGGGTGTTCCGTTACGCCATCCGTACGGGGCTTCTCGCCCGCTACAGCGCGGAAAGCGCGTCATGACCGGGAAGTTGTTCATCCGATCCTCGGCGCGGAGACTCCAGCATGGATGCTGGAGAGGAAGCGCCGCCTTCCTGTGGCAACGTATCGGCAAGCTGGGTTAATGTACAGCTCGTCGGCATATCGGCCATTAGGCCACCGGCAGGCGATCGACGGTTTTTGGGGCGGCTCGCGGCAAGCGAGTGCAACGGCACGGTGGTTTCGACTGCGAGTGTGCGTTGGCCGGACACCCTCGGCCACCCGCCCGCAGGCAAGACAGCTCGGGCCCGCCGTGCTCGCAGCCCGGGTCCTGCCGGCGACCGGCCAGGGCGGCCACCCTCGGGCCGCTCTCGGCCCCGATCCGTGCGGCCGCCTCGATGGCGGCGGGCAGCCTGACGGAGGCTTGCAAGCGCCCGTTGCAATATAACTTGAACCTGGGATAATACACAGTTTGCTGGCATGTCGGCCTTGGCGGCCACCGGCACTCGATAGATGGTTTTTCGAGCGGCTCGCGGGAAGCGAGTGCAACGGCAGGGCGGTTTCGACCGCCAGGCGCGTTGGGTAAGGGTACAGGGCCGTTTCCGGGCTGTAACGTCGGCCTCCTGATCCTGGAAATCCCCTCCCTCGAGGGGGGAAGACGCCAGGTTGGCCCCATTTTCTGTCCGGAGGTTGCGGTGAAGAAGTCCTTGCTCGTTCTCTGTGTGATCACGGCCGGCGCGCTCGCCGCGTGCAGCTCACCCAATGCCGACTGGCAGAAGGCGACCCAGCAGAACACGGAGGCCAGCTACCAGCACTTCATCAAGGAGCACCCGAGCGATGCGCGGGTGGAGCAGGCGCGCAACCGGATCAACGCCCTGAAGGACGAGAAGGCGTGGAGCGCGGCCAAGAGCGCCGACACGCTGGACGCCTACCAGCAGTATCTGCAGCAGGAGCCGAATGGAATGCATGCGGCCGATGCGCAGGACAAGGTCAACAGCCTGCAGGCGACCGCCGACTGGCAGACCGCGATGACCACCAACACGGCTCAGGGCTACCAGGACTTCCTGCAGAAGTACCCCAACGCCCCGGAGGCCGCGAAGGCTCAGGCGGCACTGAAGGAGCTGACGGGCTATCAGGCGTTGCTCGCCGTGGCGCACACCAAGGCCTACGCCGACAAGATCGCCAAGATGCTGAAGGGCAAGTACAGCAGCGAGCTGCAGGATGTGGTGGTCGTGCCGCACGGCAAGCTGCTCGAGGTTCGCTCCGCGGCGATGACCGAGGCCCAGGTGAAGAGCGCCTGCGAGAAGCTCCGCAAGGCGCGCGTACGCTGCGACGTGGTGAAGAGCGCCTCCTGAGGCTCTCGCCCGCTCCGGCTCGCTTCTCTCGAATCGCCCGCCGCAGGCTTGGCCGCCTGCGGCGGGCTCTTGCATCTGCCGTCCCGTTGCGCTAATTAGTCGCGTAATGCAAGGCGGCCTCCTGCGTCATCCAGCACCTCTCAGCACTCGCGCATTCCTGCGCGGGGCGGAGAGCCCGGCAAGTCTCGCTCCGGGTGACCCGGCCTCGCGCACCGCGCCAGGCGCCGGGTCTCCGTGAGCGGCACGGACGACCTCCCCGAAGATGTGCGCGCGCTGCTTCACGAGCACATCGAGACCTACGAGCAGCTCGAGACCCTGTTGCTCCTGCGACGCGAGCGCTATGAGCAATGGACGAGCGAAGGGCTGGCCGCGCGCCTGCGCGTGCGCGGTGAGCTCATCGCGCCTGCGCTCGCCGGCCTCGAGGCGAGCGGCCTGGTGCAAGCCGCCGGCCTCACGCCCACGCGGTTAGCGTATCGGCCCGCGAGCCCGGGGCTGGATGCGGCCGCGGGGCGCCTCGAGCGCGAGTACGCCGAGCGGCCGATCCTGATCATCCAGCTGATGAGCGCCAACGCCATCGAGCGCCTGCGCACCGCGACCCTGCACACCTTCGCCGACGCCTTTGTATTGAAGAAGAAAGGCAAGGATAGTGGCTGAAGCGATCTACATCCTCTGCGCGGTCACGAGCATTCTCTGCGCGGCGCTGCTCCTGCGCGGCTACCGCGCGACGCGCACGCGGCTGCTCTTCTGGGCGAGTGTGTGCTTCGTGTTCCTCGCCATCAACAATGTGATCCTGTACGTTGATCTGGTCCTCATCCCGGCGAGCTCGCCGATAGACCTGTTCTGGTACCGCAATGCCGCCGCATTGATCGGAATGCTGGCGCTCGTCTTCGGGCTCGTCTGGGAATCACGATAGGCCATCTGCCATGAGAACATTCGCGTGGGGCGCTCTGGCGATGGCGAGCCTGATCGCGACCCTCTTCTTCCTGCGCTACTGGCGGGCGAGCCGCGAGCGGCTGTTCGCCTTCTTCGCCCTCGCCTTCGCGGGGCTCGCGGCAAACTGGGCCGGACTGGCCATCATCGACCAGCCGACCGACGAGGCGCAGCAGAAATACGCCTATGTCGTGCGATTGGTCGCATTCGTGATCCTGCTCATCGGCATCTTCGACAAGAACCGCCGCAGCGGGCGCCTGTGAGCCCGCCCACGCTCAGGTGAGCGGTCCGCCCACGGCGAGCAGCAGCTGGATGGTGTCGAGATACTGCCGCTCCTGCGACTGGAGGAATCCGAGCTCCGCACGCTGCCGCTGGCGCTGGGCATTGATCACCTGCAGCACGCCGGAATTGCCGGCCTGATAGCTCTGGCGCGCGAGCTCCAGGCTCGCATCCGCGGTGTCCCTCGCGTTGGCCTGCGCGGCGGCAAGCTGCGCATCGTGGTCCAGCGCATCGAGCAGGTCCGCCACCTGGCCGAAGGAATCGAGGACCACCTGCTGATAGCGGTCGGCGCTTGCGTGCAGCGCATCGAGCGCGGCCCGCCGTTGCGCGCGCAGCGTTCCGCCGTCGAACAGCGGCTGTGTCAGCCCCGCAATCAGCGACCACGCGGTCGAGGATGCGTCGAAGAGCTTCCCGGGGCTCAGGGCCTGCCGGCCGAGAGTCGCCGTCAACGCGATCTGGGGATAGAGATTGGCGGTGGCGACGCCGACCGCGGCCGTGGCGGCGTGCAGCTGCGCCTGCGCCGCCAGGATGTCGGGGCGGCGGCGCACCAGCTGCGAAGGCACGCTGACCGGGAGCCGGCGCGGCAAGCGCAGCTCCCTGAGCTCCAGGTCCGGCCGTGACCCGTCGGCCGGCGGCCGGCCGAGCAGCACCGCCAACGCATGCCGCGCCACGGCGAGCTGCTGGTAGAGCGGCGGCAGCAGCGTCTGATCGCTTGCCAGCTGGCTTTGCGCAGTCAGCACGTCGAGCTTCGACACCGAGCCGTTGGCGAAGGCCGTGCGCACGAGGCGCAGATTGCTGCGGTCCTCGGCGAGCAGCTCGGCGGCCGCCCGGATCTGCCCACGGGTGGCGGCGATGATGACGGCCTCCGAGCCGACCTCTCCCGTCAGCGTCAACCGGGCGGCATTCAGCTCGCTTCGCGCGTACTGCTCGAGCGCCTTCTGCTCCTCGATGGAGCGGGCAATGGCGCCGTCGTAGTCGAGCAGGTAATGCACGCTCGCGCCCACCGCCTCATAGGTGAAGGGGGCGACGGCGAACGTGCCGAGGAATTCCGCGCCGTACTTCTGCCGTCCCGTGCCGGCCTGCAGCCCGATCTGCGGATAGCGCTGTCCGGTCTGCGCCGCCACCAGCTCCCGGGCCTGGGCCAGCGTGGCCTTGGCAGCCGCGAGGTCGCGGTTGTCGGCGATCGCGCGTCCCATCAGCGCATCCAGTTGTGGGGACCTGAAGAGCGTCCACCCCTCGGGCGCGACCGGCGCGCCGAGCGCGATCCGCTGCGCGTAGGGGCCGGCGGCGGGCGCGCGCCGCGCGACCGATGCGGCGGCCGCATCGACGGGATTGGACTCCCCGGGGGGCCGGTACGCCGAGGTGGCCGGCGCGGCCGGACGATGGAAGTTGGGCCCCACGGCGCAGCCGCCGAGCAGCGCCGCGGCCAGGACAGCGAGCGCGGCCGGCGCCGCCCGCCTTCGGTCGAGGTTCAGGCTCACCGCTTCACTCCATCACCGCCGGACTGCGCGCTCGCGCGCGCGCCGGACGCAGCAGCAGGACCAGGGGAATCAACGCCAGCGTCATGACGAACATCAGCTTGAAGTCATCGTTGTAGGCGATCATCTGCGCCTGCCGCGTCACGGCCGCGTTCAGCGCGGCGAGGCCCGCGGGCGCGGTCAGGCTGAAGGGCGCGGGCAGCCGTATCTGGCCGCCCCAGGCGACAATGTGGGCCGCGAGGCGCTCGTGCATGACTTGCGTGTTGCGCGTCAGGAGCGCTCCGGTCGCGGCTATGCCGATGCTGCTGCCCACATTGCGCAGCAGGTTGAACATCGACGTACCCTCGGAGCGGTATTGTACCCCGAGCGTCGCGAACGCCACGGTGGTCAGCGTGACATAGGTGAGGCCGGTGCCGAGGCCCTGGAGAAAAGTGGTCGACCAGACGAGCGTCTGCGGCATCAGGGTGGAATAGCCGCACATCATCTCCAGCGAGGCGGCCGTCACCGCGATGCCGATCCCGATGAGCAGGCGCGAATCCACGCGGCCGATGAGCCTTCCGGCGACGTACATGGAGATGAAGCTGCCGAAGCCGCGCGGCGCCATCGCCACGCCCGCGGTCGTCACCGGATAGCGCAGCAGGTCCTCGAGCAGGGGCGGCAGCAGCGCCAGCGTGGCGAAGAGCACCACGCCCACGACGAACACCAGGAGATTCCCCATCGCGAAATTGGCGTCCTTGAAGAGCGCGAGGCTCACGAACGGCTCGCGCGCCGTCAGCGTGTGCACCAGAAAGACATACAGGGCGGCGGCGGCGATGCCGGCCTCGATCCAGATCTCCGGCGAGCTGAACCAGTCCTTGAGCTCGCCGCGATCGAGGAGAATCTGCAGCACACCGACCGCCAGGCTGAGCGCGCCGAAGCCGAGGAAATCGAAGCGCGTCCGGCGGCTCTCCGTCTCGCGCACGTAGAGCATCAGACCGATCGCCGACAGGATGCCGAACGGCACGTTGATGTAGAAGACCCAGCGCCAGCTGTAGTTGTCGGTGAGCCAGCCGCCGAGCACCGGCGCGAGCATCGGGCCCAGCACCACGCCCTGGCCCCAGAGCGCCATCGCGCGCCCGTGCCGCTCCGGCGGATTGATGTCGAGCAGCACGGCCTGCGAGAGCGGCACCAGACCCGCGCCGGACAGCCCCTGCAGGACGCGGAAGAGCACGATCTGATCGATCGACTGCGCCATGCCGCAGAGCATGGAGCTGACGGTGAAGCCGATCACCGACATGACCAACACCCGCTTGCGGCCGAAGCGCCGGGCGAGCCAGCCGGAGAGCGGCGTCATGATCGCCGCCGCCACGATGTAGGAGGTCAGCACCCAGTCCATCTGCTCGAGCGATGCCGAGAGATTGCCGCCGATGTGCGGCAGCGCGACGTTGGCGATGGTCGTGTCCACCGCCTGCAGAATGGTGGCGAGGGTGACGGAGGCGGTTATGAGGCCGCGATGCTGCGTCTGGCCAGCCGGCATGGCTTGAGGGACTCCCCGGCACGCCGCCCGGTCAGCGGCCCGCGGCGGCCGCGGGCCGCCCGGCCCCGCCCGAGCGGGTGTCGACGGTGACGGCCGCGCTCAGTCCCGAGCGCACGGCCGGCAGCTTGCCGTCGAGGTGCAACCTGACGTCGAGCCGCTGCACGACCTTCACCCAGTTGCCGGTGGCGTTCTGCGGCGGCAGCACCGAGAACTGCGCGCCGGTGCCGGGCGTGATGCTCGCCACCACGGCCCGGAAGGTTCGTCCCGGATAAGCGTCGATGTCGACCGTCGCGGACTCGCCTCGATGCATGTGCGCGAGCTGGTCTTCCTTGAAGTCCGCTTCCACCCAGACATCGTGGGTCGAGACGAGCACGAACGCGGCGGTGGCGGCCGGCAGATAGCCGCCGACCTGCAGATGCTCCACGCCGGTCACGATCCCGTCGGCGGGGGCCTTCACGGTCGCATACGAGAGCTCGAGCAGCGCGCGGTCGAGCGCGGCCCGGGCCTGCTCCACCAGCGGGTGGGTATTTACCGGGATGTCGGGGCGGCCGCCCAGCCGCGCGAGCGCGGCGGTGATCTGCTCCTTCGCGGCCGCGACACGCTGTTGCGCCTCGCTGCGGGCGAGCAGCGCCTTGTCCAGCTGCGATCGGGAGGCGATGCCGCTTGCGAGCAGCCGCGAATCGCGGCGGTACTCGCGCCCGGCGTAATCGAGCGCGCTTTGCGCCGACCGCAGGTCCGCCAGCCGCTGCCGATAGTCGGCCTTCAGCGTCGCGACCTGCAGGCGCGCGCCCTGCAGACGCGCCCGCGCCGCCTCCACTGCGATGCGGAACGGCCGGTCGTCGAGACGAAACAGCACCTGGCCGCGGCGAACCTGCTGGTTGTCGTGCACATCGACCTGGCCGACTCTGCCCGATACGTTGGCGCTGATCGCCACCTGCGCGGCGCGCAGGTAGGCATCGTCGGTCGATTCGTAGCGGCCGCTCGTCAGGTACACGTAAAGGCCGGCTGCCAGCAGCAGGAGGGGCACTCCCCACATGAGCGGCAGCCGCAGGCGCTCGCGCCGCGAGCGCGTCGGCGCGCCAGGCTCGCGCCCTTCCGGGGGCAATGGCGGCGCATCGCCGCGCAGGTCCCGGGCAGGCTCGGTGCTGCGCGCCGTGGTGCCGGCGCTCATCGCGCGGACCTCAGCAACTTCTCCGCGGCCAGGGGCGGGAGCGAGGACAGGTTGGCATGGACCCGCTCCAGCAGCTCGATGAGCTTCACGCGCTCCTCGTTCGACAGCCCATGCAGGGTCTCGGCGCGCGTCTCCGCGATCAGGCGGGCGATGTGCTCGAGAACCGGCTTGCTCTTCGGGGTGAGCCACAGCGTATGCGCCCGGCGGTCCGCGGGATCGAAGCGCCGCTGCACCCAGCCGTCCGCCTCCATCCGGTCGAGGATCCTGACCAGCGTCATGGGGTCGAGCTCCGTCAGCTCCGACAGGCGTTTCTGGCTCACGCCTTCGTTGTTCTCCAGATGGAGGAGCGCCCGGCACTGCGGCAGGGTGAGGGAGAGCGCCTGCGCCCGCTCCTCGAACCGCCGCGCGTAGCGGCGGCTCGTATCTTTCAGGAGGAATCCGAGCTGGCGATTGAGGTCCATGGTCATAAGCGATTATATAATATCAATGTATATGATATCCACTGATAGCACCGCCACCCGGCCGCCGGCTCACCTGTAGAATCCGCCGCACCGATCGGGCGGCCCCCGCAAGCACCGAGGCACAACCTTTCATGTTCGCTCGCCGGATGCTCTCGCCACGACTCTTCCGCCGGGGCGGCTGGTCCGCCGCGGCATGCGCCGGGCTGCTCGTCCTGTCTTCGCCGGTGGCCGCGGCGGCCGCCAATGCCGCGAGCGGCGCCATCGCGGCGGCGCCGGCGCCCTTCGTTGCGACGCCCGCGGAGCTTTTCGGTCCGCTCTTCGTGCGCGTGCAGATGGATGCGCTGTTCAAGGACGAGAAGGCATTCCCCGATGCGGTGCCGAAGGCCCCGCCGCCCGTCATCCTGCGCCGCTATCGCGCGGCCGACCCTCGCTCGCGCGCGGCGCTCCTGCGGTTCGTGGAGCGCAACTTCTCGCTACCGGCGGCGGCGGAAACGCCGCCCGCCCTCCCCGAGAAGAGCCTGACCGCCCACATCGCCAGCCTGTGGCCGGTGCTGACGCGTCAGCCGGCCGTGCCGCCCCCCTATTCTTCGCTCCTTTACGTGCCCAAGCCCTACATCGTCCCCGGCGGGCGCTTCCGGGAATTCTATTACTGGGACTCCTACTTCAGCATGCTCGGGTTGATACCCGACGGGCACCTCGCCACGGCCCGCGACCTCGTCGATGACTTCTCCTACATGCTGACCGAGTACGGCCACATCCCCAACGGCTCGCGCACCTATTACCTGTCGCGCTCGCAGCCGCCGGTGTACTACCTGATGGTGGGCCTCCTCTCCCACGATCCGGCGCAGGCATGGGCCGGGCACCTCGAGGACCTGAAGCGTGAGTACGCCTACTGGATGCAAGGCTCGGCCGGTCTTCACCCCGCAGAGGCGCGGCGCAACGTCGTCGAGATGCCCGATGGCTCCATTCTCAACCGTTACTGGTCCGCCGCGGACACCCCGCGCGACGAGTCCTACCGCGAAGACGTGCTGCTCGCGCGCGCCTCGGGCCGGCCTCCGGCACGCGTGTATCGCGACCTTCGCGCCGCGGCCGAGAGCGGTTGGGATTTCAGCTCCCGCTGGCTCGCGGACGGGCGCCGCCTCGCCACGATCCGCACGATCGATATCGTGCCGGTCGATCTGAACAGCCTGCTGTATGGCCTGGAGCGGGCGATCTCCCGCGGCTGCGGGGCGCGGCGCGATCTCGCGTGCGAGCGGCGCTTCGCGGCGCGCGCCCGCCGCCGCCGGCGGGCGATGGACCGCTACCTGTGGGACGCCAAGGCCGGATACTTCATGGATTACGACTGGCGGGATCACCGGCGGGATCCGGAGCTCAGCGCGGCGACGCTCTATCCGCTCTTCACCGGACTCGCCGACAGACGCCAGGCCGATGCGGTGGCCCAGGTCACCCGGGCGCGGCTGCTCGAGGAAGGCGGTCTGGTCACGACCAACATCGCCTCCGGACAACAGTGGGACGCGCCCAACGGCTGGGCGCCGCTGCAGTGGATCGCCATCACCGGGCTGCGCCGTTACCGTCACCCGGCGCTCGCTCGCCAGATCGCCCGCCGCTGGCTCGCGACGGTTCGACGCGTCTTCGCCAATACCGGCAAGCTGGTGGAGAAATACGACGTCGAGCACATCCTTCCCGGCGGCGGCGGCGAGTATCCCCTGCAGGACGGTTTCGGGTGGACCAACGGTGTGACGCGGGCGCTGCTCGTGCTTTACCCGGACCTCGGGCGCGGCACAGGCTCGAGCCGGGCCGCGACCGGCGGCCATTCGCCGCCGAGGTAGGCGCGCGGCTCCGGCAGGCGTAAAATTGATTTTATGGCAACGGGTTGGGCCGGCGACGGCGCCGTACAAGATCAGATCGATGCGACCGTGACGGACGGCATTCTGCGGGCGAAGAGCCGGCTGCCGCAGGGTCCTGGCCTCACCCATTGCGCGGACTGCGGGGCGGCGATCCCTGAGGCGCGCCGCACGGCCATTGCCGGCGTGCGCCTGTGCATCGCCTGTCAGGATGCCGCCGATCGCGATGCCGCCCAGTTCAGCGGCTACAACCGGCGCGGCAGCAAAGACAGCCAGCTCCGCTGAGCCCGGCTCACCCCGCGAACACCCGACCCCGTGCCGCTGATCGCGCTCCTTGACGCCCGGCTTGCGCTTGGCGACCGCCCGCTGCTCGACGGGGCGCGGCTCGCGCTGCAGTCCGGCGAGCGCCTCGGACTGATCGGCCGCAACGGCACGGGCAAGTCGACGCTGCTGCGGATCATCGCCGGGCAAGCCTCGCTCGACGATGGCGAGCGACAGGTCCGTGACGGGCTGCATATCACCCTGGTGGAACAGGAGCCCACGCTGCCTGCGGCGCCGACGCTGCGCGAGAGTCTGCTGCAGCGCGCGAAGGCCGCGGCGGGCGGCCCCGCACGCGCCGCCCTGCTGGTGGGCGAGGAGCGCGAACGCTGGAGCTTCGAGACGCGCCTGACGGAGTTCCTGCATCGCTTCGAGCTCGACCCGGAGGTGGCCCCGGCGACGGCCTCGGGGGGCGAGCGCAAGCGCGCCGCCCTCGCCCTGGCCCTCGCGGCCGAGCCGGACCTCCTCCTGCTCGACGAGCCGACCAATCACCTCGACATCGGCGCGATCGAGCGGCTGGAGGACCTGCTGCTCAAGGTACCGGCCGCGGTCGTGGTCACCCACGATCGCGCCTTTCTCGACCGCATCACGACCCGGATCGTCGAGCTCGACCGCGGCGTGATTCGCTCCTATCCGGGGAATTTCGCGGCCTACGAGGCGCGGCGGGAACAGGAGCTGGCCGCGGAGGACGTGACGAACCGCAGGTTCGACAAATTCTGGGCGCAGGAGGAAGTCTGGATCCGCAAGGGTGTCGAGGCCCGGCGCACGCGCGACGAAGGGCGGGTGCGCCGCCTGGAGCGGCTGCGGCTCGAGCGGGATGCGCGGCGCGAGCGGCTCGGCACGATGAGGATGAGCCTGGATGCGGGCTCGCGCTCCGGTCAGCTCGTCGCGGAGCTCACGAACCTCGGCAAGAATGTCGCCGGACGCACGCTGATCACGCAGCTGTCGATGCGCATCATGCGCGGCGATCGCATCGGGCTCATCGGCCCGAACGGCGCCGGCAAGACGACACTGATCCGGCTGATCCTCGGCGAGCTGCCGCCCGACGAGGGCAGCGTGAGACTCGGCACGAATCTCGAGATCGCGTACTTCGACCAGCTGCGCGAGCAGCTCGACCCGGAAGCGTCCGTGGCCGACATGATCAGCCCGGGATCCGACTGGGTGGAGGTCGCCGGCGAGCGCCGGCACATCATGAGTTATCTCGGCGACTTCCTCTTCGCCACGTACCGGGCGCGCTCCCCCGTCAAGATGCTCTCCGGCGGTGAGCGCAACCGGCTGCTGCTCGCGCGCCTCTTTGCCCGCCCCGCCAACCTGCTGGTGCTGGACGAGCCGACCAATGATCTCGACATCGAGTCCCTGGAGCTGCTCGAGCAAAGGCTCCAGGA
Organism: Gammaproteobacteria bacterium; assembly: GCA_027306985.1. Classification (GTDB taxonomy): domain Bacteria; phylum Pseudomonadota; class Gammaproteobacteria; order Steroidobacterales; family Steroidobacteraceae; genus 13-2-20CM-66-19. The sequence goes on from DAHUXV010000262.1 coordinate 13,149, forward strand.
CTACACGGGCACGCTGCTGCTCGTGAGCCACGACCGCCGGTTTCTGGACAACGTCGTGACGCAGACTCTCGTCGCCGAAGGCGGCGGCACCTGGCGGGAGCACGTGGGCGGCTACAGCGACTGGCTGCGAAGCGCCGCGCCGGCCATGGACCGCCCCGGCAAAGCCCCGCGCGAGACCGAAAGCCGCGCAGCGGCGGTCGAGGCCAGGCCGCGCACCCGGCTCGGCCACAAGGAGCAACGGGAGCTGGCTGCGCTTCCCGGCGAGATCGAGGCGCTGGAGCAGGAGCAGGCGGCAATCACCGCGTGCATGAGCGCGCCGGATTATCACCAGCGGGGCGCGCCGCGGATTCGCGCCGATCGCAGGCGGATCGAGGCGATCGAGGCATTGCTGCTCGCCAAGTTCGACCGCTGGGAGGCGCTGGAGGCCGAGCGCAGCCG
>DAHUXV010000287.1 GCA_027306985.1 Gammaproteobacteria bacterium
ACAGCCCGTGCAGGCGCCTGAAGGTCCTGGCCAGGTGCGCCGGGTGCACGCCCGCGAGCGCCGCCAGCTCGGCCAGCGGCGGCGTCGATGCCGGCTGGTCCCGCAGGCGCTCGAGAACACGCGCCATCCAGGCAGGCCGCAGCGGGGCCTCTTCGAGGCGGATCGCCTGCGCGATGAGATCGAGTACCGCCGATTGGAGCGCGACTCCCGCGGCCTCGTCGCTGGCGCGCAATTCGCGCTCCAGGCGCACGAGAAGCGCCTCCGCGCCCGGCAGGCGCATCCGCCGGTAGTCCGACAGGAGCCCTCGTATGCCGTTGTCCTCGAGCCATCCCGCCGACAGAAAGAGATCGACGGAGCGGGCGCCCTGCGGATGGAACCGGTTGGAATGTCGATGTCCCTGCGGATGAACGAGCAGCAGCCCCCGCCGGCAATCGTCCTCGCGGCCGCGAGAGCTCTGTCGATAGCCGCCCGCGGCCACCAGGCACAGGTACGGATGCCTGTGCTCGTGCACGGGAATGACCGAGGAGCCGGCGTAGGCCGACGTCGAGACGCAGATCCCGCCGACATCGCGCCGCCGCAAGGGCGGAACGAAGCTGGTCCTCTCCAGGCTGCGCATCAGTGCACTCCGTGCATGAGCTTCCGCACTTTCGGAGCCGCGATCAGGTAAAGGACGCTCACGACGATGCCGGCGACGAAGAGCCGCTCGTACACCTGCGCGTACGCCGCAATCCCGGTCTGCGCGCTCGCCGTGGTGAAAGTCGCGATCCAGCCGGCCAGCTGATAGGCGAGCGCGAATCCGAAATACCAGCCCCCCATCGCCAACGAGGCATCCTGGGGAGCGGCCAGCAGCCCGATGAGCGAATATCCGATGGGATTGATCGCGAGCTCGCCCATGGTCTGCAGCCAGTAGCATCCGGCCAGCACGCCCCAGCCGACCTTGCCATCGGGCGCCACGGCGTGACGGATCGCCCAGGCGGTGAGTCCGTAGCTCAACGCGACGAGCACGAGCCCGATGCCGAACTTGCGCGGCGTGGAGGGATCCCTGCCGCGGCGCCCCAGCCACGGCCAGAGCATCGCGAGCAGCGGCGCGAAGATCAGGATGTAGAGCGGATTCGCCGACTGGAACAGCGTGTAATCGAACGGCGCATTGACGTAGTCGCGGGCGAAGAAGTTGAGCGAGGTCACGCCCTGGAAGCTCAACGTCCAGAAGAGGACCAGGGCGGCGAAGAGCACCAGCAGCGCGAGGTACCGCTGGGTCTGGACCCGGTCCCGCCGGCGCACGCAGCTCACGATGAAATAGAGCACCAGCAGCCCCATCAGCACGTACATCGCCGCCCGCAGAATGCCCGGCCGGGAAAGCAGGAAGGCGGTCGGCACCAGCAGCACGGCGATTCCCGCCAGCACCGCCGCTGCCGCACGTGCGCGCGAGCCCTCGCCCACGCGGGGCACCACGTCGCGAATCCTGTGATGGCGCAGCTGAAACAGCAGGGCCGTCAGCGCCATTCCCGCGGCCGCGGCGATGAACCCCATGCGATATCCGAACCGTCCTCCGACCCAGTCCGCGCAGACGAAAGGCGCGACGAAACTGCCCATGTTGACGGCGAGATAGAAGAGCATGTAGCCGCCCTGGCGGCGCGGATCGGACGCGTCATAATTCCGTCCGATCAGAACGGGCAGCGGCACGTTGAGGCCCGAGGCGAGCGCGAACGCGGCCATGCCGATCTCGAAGCCGAACAGGGTCGGCAATGCCATCAGCGCGAGCGCCGCCGCGCTGAGCCACAAAGAAATGAGGAGCGACAGCGCTTCCCCGAGCACTTTGTCCGCGAGATAGCCGCCGACGATCGGCGTCGCATACATCAGCGCGAGCAGCCCGCTCGTCAGCAGATCGGCATGACTCTGCGCGGCCGCCTGCCCGAGTCCTGAGTAGAAGCTCTGCGCGATGTAGGGAGCGAGGTAGGCGCGGAATCCGTAGAAGCCGAAGTTCATCCCTACGGTGACCGCGAGCAGCATCCAGAGCTGCCGCGGATGGCCGCACCATTCCTGCGGCCGGCCGCCTTCGCGCTCGAGTGCGACCGGCGCGCTCACGCGCCGCCGCCCCCGGCCCCCCGCTTGGCCATTCTCGGTTTCAGCACGCCGCCTGTATAACACAGCTCACCGGGAGACGGAATCGGGTGCAGCGGGCCGCGCCCGCCTCACTCGGTGCCGGGAGACTCGCCTCAGGCGCTTTCGATGTGGGTCATGGCGCCGGGAGCGTAACGATCGCCGGCCACGGCCGCAGGCTCGAAGAGCCGGTCGAGGACCCCGATCTCCTCGGAGCTCAGCGCCATGCCCGCCGCGGCGGCATTCTCGATGACATAACGCGGCCGCTTCGTGCCGGGTATCGGCACGACATTGGAATGCTTGGCAAGGAGCCAGGCGAGCGCGATCTGTCCGCTGGTCGCGCCGCGCCGCTTCGCGAAGTCCTCGAGACCCTCGACCAGGCGCAGATTGCTCTGCAGGGCATCGCCCTGGAAGCGGGGATTGCCGCGGCGGAAATCCCCTGGCGCGAAGGCGCCCTCGCTCTTCACCGTGCCCGTGAGGAACGCGCGGCCGAGCGGACTGTAGGCGACGAAAGTCACCCCGAGCTCGCGGCACGTGGCGAGCATCTGCCGCTCGGGCCCGCGGGTCCACAGCGAGTACTCGGACTGGATCGCCGTGATGGGATGCACCGCGTGCGCGCGCCGCAGCGTCTGCGGCGCCACCTCCGACAATCCGAGATAACGCACCTTGCCGGCCTTCACGAGCGCCGCCATTGCGCCGACCGCATCCTCGATGGGAACGGCGGGATCGCGGCGGTGAATGTAGTAAAGATCGATCGTCTCGATCCCGAGCCGCCGCAGCGAGGCGTCGCAGGCCTGGCGGATGTATTGCGGCGAGTTGTCGATGCGCCGCGTCCCCGGGTCGCCGGCGTTGCGCACGATGCCGAACTTGGTCGCGAGCACCACGCGCTCCCGGCGGCCCTTGAGGAAGCGCCCGAGCAGCTCCTCGTTGTGCCCCACGCCATACATGTCCGCCGTATCGAGGAAGTCGATGCCCTGCTCGAGCGCGGTCGCGAGCGTCTCGAGGGACTGGCGCTCGTCGCCTGGCCCGTAGAACTCGGACATTCCCATGCAGCCGAGGCCGATGGCCGAGACGGTGGCGCCGGTATTTCCGAGGGGACGTCGTAGCATGAGGTCTCTCCGCCGCGCGAAGAGGCCAGCCTAGAGGCTCCATGCGCGCACCACAAGCGTCCGAACGGGCGGTGAGTCCCCTGCCCCAACGGAGGAGGGCCCGTCACCAGACCGTGACGAGGACGCGCCGCTCGTGGGCCGCGGTACGGTGCTCCCAGAGGTAGATCCCTTGCCACGTGCCAAGCTGCGGCTTGCCGCCGGCGACGGGAATCACCATCGAGCTCTGAGTGAGCATGGTGCGGATGTGCGCCGGCATGTCGTCGGGGCCTTCCGCGCCGTGCTCGTAGCCTGGATCGCCATCCGGCGCCAGTCGGCTCATGAAAGTCTCGAGATCGCGGCGCACGCTCGGGTCCCAGTTCTCCCCGGCCAGCAGCGAGGCGCTCGTGTGCGGCACGAACACATTGCAGAGGCCGTCCGCCACGCCGCTTGCGCCCACGGCGGACGCGACGTCCTTCGTGAGCTCGATGAAACCGCGCCCAGTCGTGCGTACCGCGAGCTCGCGTCGAAACATCTCGTCGCCTCCGGTACTTATAATATCGCTTTCGGTGCAGAGCATAGAAAGGCGCGAGCATGCAGATCGACCTCAGCGATACGAGCGTGCTGGTCACCGGCGCCAGCCGGGGCATAGGCGCCGCGGTCGCCGGCGCGATGGGCAAGGCGGGCGCGAGGGTCGCCATTCATTATCGCGACCAGCGGCAACAGGCCGCGGCTCTCGCGCAGCAGATCGGCGCCGCGGCCGAGCTCTTTCAGGCCGACTTGAGCCGGGTAGATGAGTGCGTTGCGCTCTGGAAGGCCGTGACCGCGCGCTTCGGACGCATCGATACTCTCGTCAACAACGCGGGCATCGCCGTCTCCTCACCTCTCGAGAGCGCCACCGCGCAATGGCAGGAGGCCTGGGACACCACGATGGCGGTCAACCTTCGCGCTCCCGCCGTCCTCTCGAAGCTCGCGATCGAGCACTTCCGGTCGCGCGGCGGCGGCCGCATCATCAACATCTCCTCGCGCGCCGCATTCCGCGGCGACCAGCCGGCCTATCTGGCGTACGCCGCCTCCAAGGGAGGCCTGGTCGCCCTGACGCGGTCGATCGCCCGAGGGTTCGGCAAGGCGGGCATCATGGCCTTCAACGTCGCGCCCGGATTCACGCGAACGGACATGGCCAAGGATTTCCTGGATGAGTACGGCGAAGACTTCGTCGCCGGCGACATCGCCCTGCGCCGGCTGACGGAGCCGCGGGACATCGCCCCTTTCGTCGTCTTCCTCGCCAGCGGCCTGGGCGATCACGCGACCGGCTGCACGATCGACATCAACGCCGGCTCCTACGTCCACTGACCCTGCCGCGCGGCGGCCGCAATCCCGGGGTCAGTGCAGCGCCACGACCGCGACCGACTTAGGCGGCAGCCGGAACACCAGCCTTTTCCCCCGGCGCACGCCCCGGAATGGGACCGGAGCGATCGCATGCGGATCGGCAAAGCTGTTGTGCGAATCCATGGCGGCGGCCGTGAGCACCTCGCCGGCGGCCGCGCCGGCGGCCGCGCCTTCGATCCGCGCCGACACCGTGGCCTCGCGGTGAGGATCGAGATTCACCAGCGCCAGGTGGATCGTGCCGGAGGTGTCCCGCGCCGCCGTCACGTCGACGGCCGGCAGCACGATCCTGCCGTACCGGTATGACGGCGTATCGATACTGACCGGCAGGAAAGTCGCGCCCTGGAACGGGATGTACATGCGGAACACGTAGTAGGTCGGCGTGAGGATCATCCTGTCCCCGCGCGTCAGGATCATGGACTGCAGGACGTTGACCATCTGCGCGATGTTGGCCATGCGAACGCGGTCCGCGTGGCGCTCGAAGATGTTCAGCTCCAGAGCCGCCACCAGGGCATCGCGCAGCGTATTCTGCTGATAGAGGATTCCCCGGCTCGGACCGGGCTTCGGGTCGTACCAGGCGCCCCACTCATCGACGTAGAGAGCGACCCGCTTCTTCGGGTCGTACTTGTCCATGATGGCGGCGTTGCGGGTGATGTACCGGTTCATCCGCTCGGCGGCCTGCAGCGTGGAAGCCCATTGGTTCTCGCCGAAGCCGGTGGCGGCCCCCTTGTGCCTGAAGCTGCCCGTCGCAATGGTGTAGTAGTGCAGTGACAGCGCATCCATGAAGGCGCCCGCGCGCTTCATCACCACCTTCGTCCAGTGATAATCGTTGTCGTGCGGCCCGACCGCAACCAGCTTGATCCCCTTGGGGGCACGGTCCCGCACGAACGTCGCATAGCGACGGAAGAGATCGGCGTAGTACTGCGGCCGCATGTTGCCGCCGCAGCCCCAGGCTTCGTTGCCGATGCCGAGGAACGGCAGAGGCCACGGCCGGTTGCGGCCGTTGCGGCGCCGCAGCTGCGCGAGCGAGCTGTGCGAGGGGGAGGTGATGTACTCGACCCAGTCCGCCATCTGCCGCGGCGTCCCGGAGCCGAGATTCCCGGTGAGGTAGGCGTCGGCCCCGATCATGCCCGCGAAATCGAAGAACTCCCGCGTGCCGAAGGCGTTCGTGTCCGGCACGCCGCCCCAACTCGTATTGATGCGCACCGGCCGCTTCGCCCGCGGACCGATACCGTCGCGCCAGTCGTATTGGTCGGCATAGCACCCGCCCGGCCAGCGGATCACGGGCACGTGAAGCGCCTTCAGGGCCGCGAGCACGTCGTCGCGATAGCCGTCCGTGTTGGGGATCGGCGATTTCGGCCCCACCCAGATGCCGCCGTAGATCCCGCGGCCGAGCTGCTCCGCGAACTGACCGAAGACGTGGCGGTCGATCGTCGGCCCGGGCGTGTTGGCCTCGACGGTGAGCGCGACCGCCCGCGGGGTTGCCGCGCCGGCCGGCGCCGCGGCGGCAGTGCAGAACATCAGCGCCCAGGCGCCGAGCGTCGCCAGCGGATTCGGCCTGCTCATCGATTCCCCCTTAGGCTTGCGCAGATCCCGCGTCGGCAGCGACTCGGGCGCGGAGCGCATTGGTAGCGCTACCTCTCATCCAGTATTGTCTTAGTTATTTCCGGTGTCAAGGCGATCGCCGCCAACCGCCAGCAGGTCGCGGACCTGCGGATGCCGCCGCATGTAGTGCGCGATGAACGGACAGAGCGGCACGACCTTCTCGCCCCGCTCGCGCACCCGCGCGAGTGCGCCTTCGACCAACGCCATGCCGACGCCCCGGCCGCGCAGCGCGGGCGGCACTTCGGCATGGGTCATGGTCACGATCCGGCCGTCGCGGCGATAGTCGATGAAGGCCAACGCATCGCCCGCTTCGAGAACATAGCGCCGTCGAGCCGTATCGTCGCGGACAGTCATTGAGAGCCGCACCTGGCCTGAGTGCGCGGGACAATAGGAGAGATCCGCCGCTCGGGTCAAATCCGGGCCCCACCTCCCCGGGCCGCCCGTCTGCGCAGCAGGATGGAATCGAGGGCGAAGGGCCCGCTGCCGCCCAGCACGAGCGCGGCGAGACAGCAGAAGTAGAGGAGATCCGTCTCGTATCCGGGCTGCCCGAAATGCGCGCCCGCCGGCGTGACCGCGAGCAGTTTGATCGAGCTGAAACCGTTGGGAAGGTGCACGGTGAGGGTGGCCACGAGCAGCACGATGGTCATGGGCACGCTGGCGAGCGGCACGAATGCGCCCACCATCACCGCCAATCCGCCGAGGAGCTCGGTCAGGATGGTCGCCCAGGCAAGAAGCGGCGCAAGCGGCATGTGCAGAGCGTGCAGGATGCCGGCGAATACCTCGGGACCGCGTGCGAGCTTGGCATAGCCGTGCTGCATGAATCCGCAGCCGACGATCAGGCGCAGAGGCAGCGCCCACCAGGCCCGCCGCAGGGAGCCGGCCGGGCGCGTACAAAGCTCGAGCAGTGTCCGCATGCCGTATAATTCGCCGGCGAGCGGCAGGCGTTACACGGCCGTCGATCTTTGCCGGTTTGTGGTTTGCGAATCGGCCGCGTTAGAATTTCGCGGTTCGCGACCTACGGAGCGAGTCGACCCTCAAGTGCAGCAGCAGGACGAGACCGAAGCGCGCCTCCGGCCACTGATGATCCGCAGCCTCGAGGGAGATTCGGGCGCGCACCGCGAGCTGCTCGGGCTGCTCGGTCGTTTTCTGCGCGGGTACTTCGCACGCCGCATCGGCGCCGCCGCCGCCGAAGTCGAGGACCTCGTCCAGGAGACACTCCTTGCAGTGCATTTGAAGCGCGACAGCTACGACCGGTCCCTCCCCTTCACGCCGTGGGCATATGCCCTCGCGCGCTACAAGCTGATCGACCATCTGCGCCGCCGCAAGCGCTCGGTTCAGGTGCCGCTCGAGGACGCCGAGGCGCTATTCGCCGCCGAGGATCCGGAAGAAGGCGCAGTGCGGACCGATCTCGCCCGGCTGCTGCAACGCCTGCCCGATCGCCAGCGAACTCTGGTGGAGGAGGTGAAGCTGCAGGGCCTCTCGGTCGAGGAGGCCGCCCGCAAGCGCGGCGTGACCGCCGTGTCGGCGCGCGTCATGCTGCATAGAAGCCTCAAATGGCTCAATCAGGCGCTACGCGATGAGAACGGCTGATCTCATAGAGCTGCTCGCGCGCGACGTGCGGGCGACTGCACCCGGAGCCGTCGACAGAAGGCTGCTGGCGGCTCTCGCCGGCGGCGGCCTCGTCACGCTCGCCATCGTGGTGCTCGGGCTGCACTGCCAGCCGCTCCTCGCCGCCGCGCAGCAGCCCTGGTTCTGGATGAAGGCCGCCTACACCGGACTGCTCACGGTGTCGGGCGCAATCATCGTCAGGCGCCTGTCCGTGCCGGGCGCGCGCCTCGGCGCGGCGCCCGTCGCCGCAGCGCTGATCGTGCTGGCCATGGCCGCGCTCGGGACCGGCCAGATGATCGCGGCGGCGCCTGCCGGCCGGCTGGCGCTGTGGCTCGGCCACACCTGGAGGATCTGCTCGCCGCTCATCCTGCTGCTCGCCCTGCCGATCTACGCCTGTCTGATCGCGGCAATCCGCAGGCTGGCACCCACCCGGCTCGCGCTGACGGGCGCCGCGGCGGGCTTCGTGGCCGGCGCGCTCGCGGCCACGCTCTACGGCCTGCACTGTCCGGAGCAGGCCGCCGCCTTCGTCGCCACCTGGTACACGCTCGGAATCGCTGCCGCAACGGCCCTCGGCGCCCTGACCGGAGGCCGGCTGCTGCGCTGGTGATTCGGGAGGGACACTCTTTGCCGCAACGCGCATCGACGCTTCTGGGCTCGCTTCTGCTGGTCGCTGGCGCGGTGTGCGCGAGCGGCCGCTGCCCGGCGCGCCAGCCCGCGCCGTTCACGATGGCCGAGGTGCTGGGCTACCCCTTCCCTTCCGACCTGGTGTCGCTGCGCTCGGGCAGCGCCTTCGCCTGGGTAGCGGATGAGCGCGGGGCGCGCAACATCTGGGTGGCGCGAGGTCCCGATTACCGGGCGCGCCGGGTCACGAATTACACCGGCGACGACGGACAGCAGATCACCAACCTTCAGTTCTCGCCCGACGGCAGGTACCTCGTCTATGTGCGCGGCGGCGATCACGACGCCAACTGGCCGGAAGCGGTAGAGCCCGACCCGACGGCGAGTCCGCGACAGCAGCACATGCGGGTGTGGGCGCTATCGCTGAGCGGCGGCGCGCCGCGCGCGCTCGGCCGGGGCGATACGCCGGCGGTGGCGCCGGACGGCCGCCACGTCGCCTTCGTTCGCGCCCCCGAAGGGAGCGTGTGGCTGGCGCCGATCGACGCCAGTCACAAGGCCCGGCGTCTCTTCTTCGACCTCGGCAAGGACTCGGACCTGCGCTGGTCACCGGACGGCAGCTCGCTCGCCTTCGTCTCCGCTCGCGGCGATCACAGCTTCATCGGCGTTTATCGCGATGCCGACACGCCGATCGAGTACCTGCTGCCTTCGACCTCGAACGACCTGGAGCCGCGCTGGTCGCCGGACGGAGGACGAATCGCCTTCGTGCGCACGCCCGGTGACGGCGGTCCCCCGCAGTCGGTCCTGCGATGGCACCCAATCCCATGGTCCGTTTGGGTTGCGGACGTATCCCGGAACGCCGGAGCGGTCCTCTGGCGAAGCCCGGACACTCTGCGGGGCTCCTATCCTCAGCAGGGCGGCGATGTGGACTTGCGCTGGGCCGCGGGCAACCGGCTGGTGTTCCTGTCGCAAATGGACAATTGGCCGCACCTGTACACGGTGTCGGCCGCCGGCGGCCAGGCGAAACTGCTGACACCGGGCCGGTTCAGGGTCGGGAACGTCGCCATGACTCCCGACAGGCGGTGGCTCGTGTACAGCGCCAACACGGGATCCACGCCCGGCGACGACGATCGCCGCCACCTTTTTCGCGTGTCGGTGGACGGCGGCGCACCCGTCCCCATCACGCGCGGGACCCACAGCACCTGGACACCCGCGTTGACCACGCGTGGCGAGATACTTGCGTTCGTCGATGCCGGTCCGAGGCGGCCTCCTCAGGTGATGTGGGGACGGCTCGCCGGCACGCATTGGCATGACGCAGGCGGTGACGCGCTGCCCGCCGACTTTCCGACGCGCGACCTCGTGATCCCGAAGCCGGTCGAATTCCACGCGGCGGATGGAGTGGCCGTACAGGGTCAGCTTTTCGCCGCCCCGGGCGGCGCGGCGCGCAAGCCGGGCATCGTCTTCGTGCACGGGGGCCCCGCGCGGCAGATGCTGCTCACGTGGCACTACTTCGACTACTACAGCAACTCGTACGCGGTGAATCAATATCTCGCGGACCACGGATTCGTCGTGCTGTCGGTCAACTATCGACTCAGCATCGGCTACGGCCACGACTTTCACTATCCCGAGCACTGGGGCCCCACGGGCGCCGCGGAGTATCGGGACGTGCTGGCGGGCGCGAAGTGGCTGCAGCGCGACGCTGAGGTCGATCCCCGGCGCATCGGCGTCTGGGGCGGATCGTACGGCGGGTACCTGACGGCGCTCGCGCTGGCCCGCAATTCCGACATATTCAAGGCGGGCGTCGACATGCACGGCGTGCATGACTGGTCGATGTTCGTCCGCGACTGGCTCGGCAAGCCCATCGAGCGCTACCAGATGCCCGACATGGCGGCGCTGAGGAAGATCTTCTGGCTATCCTCGCCCGATTCGGCCATCGCGACCTGGAAATCCCCGGTCCTCCTGATCCAGGGAGACGACGACCGGAACGTGCATTTCCATCAGATGGTGGACCTGGTGCGGCGGCTGCAGCGGCACCACGTTCCCTATCGGGAGCTCGTGATCCCTGATGAGATCCACGTTTTCCTGCGCTATCACTCCTGGCTCGAGGCCGACGAGGCGACCGCGAGATTCTTCGCCCGGGAGCTGCGCCCGACGCACTGAGGCGCCGTGGACTCTAGAGGTGAGGCCCCGCACCGACCGATCACTCATTGGCGTTGAACGCAACGCAGATGCGCGGCTCGTCGCTTTCGTGCGGCTCGACGTAATGCTCCATCCAGCAGGGAAAGAGAACCAGCAGGCCCGGGCTCGGGGCCAGCTGGATGTCGGCGTGTCCGTTCGGGACGGAGCCCTTCAGTTTTCCGTGGATCACGCCCGGACGGGGATCGCGGAAGGCGAGCGCACCGGAGCCCGCGGGCACCTTGAGATAGAAGCTGCCAGAGAGGAGCGCGCGCTCGTGCAGATGCAGGAAGTTGAAGCCACCGCGGTCGTGCAGGTTGATCCACGACTGGAGCTCGAACGCCTGGCCGCTACGGCCCATCTCACCGAGCGCGGCGGCGCATGCCGAATGAATCGCCTGCCGCAGGGGGGCCCAGACCGGCCGCTCGAGCACGTCCATTTCCCTGCTGTTCCAGCCGCTGCGGTTGGTCCGGCCCGCGGGCGCGGGGCTCGCAGCGCGAGCGCTGAGCACCCAGCTCGTCCATTCAGCGAAGTGCGGCTGCAGGCCATCGAGACGGGCCTGCCAGATCCGGGTGGGAAAGATGTCGAACGACTGCAGCGGCGGCGCGCTTGCCGCTGCGGCCTCCCCTACCCGGTACGTGGTCCGCGATTTCTCATCCACGCTCGAAACCTCACTGCACAAAATCGTTTGGAGCGATTTTGGACGGCGATAGCCGGCCCGAAGGGCGAGGCGCAGGGACGGGGCCTCGCAATCCGCTCAGTCGCGGGGCGCCGCCCGGCCCGCGCGTCACGCGGACGGTCATCAGCCGGCCGCGGAACGTGATGTCGCGCAGCGTCAGCGAGCGCCATCCCCGCGGCAGGGCCGGAGCATACGCCGGCACGAGGCCCGTTTCACGAATCCGCAGCCCGGTGAGACCGTAGATCAGCGTTTGCAGATAGCCGCCGGTTCCCGTGAGGAACGGACCGACATTGTTGTCCGCCGTCTCCGTGCGCACGTTGAACGGCGACTTGAGGGTGCCGCCGGTCACGTAGAGATCCAGCCATCTCCCTGCAGCGGCTCCGGCGCCGGCCTCATCCGCTGCCACGGCGAGCGGCATCGGCGCCATGCTGAAGCCGGCGGCGGCCGCGACGGACCTGCCGCGCACGGCGTAATCGTAATCGCCCTCGAGCAGCCGGCGCGGCATCCGCAAGTCGAGGGACGGCAGAAAGAGGAGCGGCAGCGGACCGCCGCGGCCGTGGGCCGTCACGCCAGCCCCGAAGGGCAGATGATGGCCGCCGCCTGCGGCGAGCGGGATGTACAACCCGCGCGCGATGCGGCTCCAGAGCGGATCCGGCGGCACGCCGAGCGCCGCCGCGGCGGCCGTGGCGATCTCGAGCGCCCTGGCCGCGTCCACGTTGGTGAACGTGTCATCGGGGATGTCGTTGTGGGATTCCGACACCGAGGTGACGTGCGCGATGTCGTAGCGATGATGGACGGGGTCATAACTGGCACGGCTCGCATAGAACCGCGCCACGCCGCGGATCACCGGCCAGCCTTCCCGTGACAGCCAACCGCGATCGAGCGTCGCGAGATAGTATTGCCATTGCGCGATGGCGATGTCCGCGTCGACGTGAATCTCGCTGTCCGAAAGCACGCGCGCGGAATACGGCGTGACGTCCGTGCCGTACTGCGGATCGGCCTCCCAGGGAAACATCGCGCCCCTGAAACCATGCTGCCGGGCGCGCAGCTGCGCGGCCGCGAGCGTCCGCGCCCGGAATGCCACCAGCGATTGCGCATGCCGCGGATGAAGCAGCAGCAGCGCCGGAAAGACCCACGTGTCGCTGTCCCAGAAGACGTGTCCCGAATAGCAGGGAGTGAGCCCGCAGGGACCCGTGGCCCACCCGCTGCCGGCCGTCGTGCTCGCCAGCAGGTAATAGAGGGCGGAATGCGCGAGCCGCTCGGCCTTCGGATCGCCGTCGATGAGGATGTCGGCGCGCCAGAGCGCATGCCACGCGGCGCGCTGCCGCGCGAGCAGACGGGCGAATCCGCTTCGCCGCGCCGCGCGGGCGAGGGCCAGATCGTCCGCGCCGTCACCGCCCCACCCCGCCCGGGACATGGCGACGAACTTGGTGAAGGCGTAGGTCCGACCGCGCCTGACGCGCATCGTCACCTCGAGCGCGAGGTGACCGCCATCGCGCCGCAGAGTGACCTTGGCCGCCCGCGCCGGCCGCGGCAGGCGGATGGTCGCGGCCATCGCCATGGACAGGCCGTAAGCCGCTTTGCCATCGAGCCACAAGGACAGCGACCTGACATCGCCCCCGCTCCCGGTCACCCGGGTGTAGCCGGGATACCAGATGGCGGCGCGGTCGGCCCTCGCCGGGCCGCTCGGCCGCAGCGCCAGGCCGTGAGCGGCCAGCGCCTGCTCCATCTGCGGACCCGTCATCCGCGCCAGGGGAAATCGCGGCGCGTGCTCGCGCCAGATCGTCAGCGGAAACGAGAGGCGGACGCGGCCAGCGAAATCCGGCGTGATCGTGAAGCGCGTAACCGCGAGGTGCGGCGACGCTTCACTCACGAAACTCACGACATCGACCTGCGTGCTTCGCCCCCGATCCAGGAAGCGATAGCGGGTCGTGAGGGTACCGCTGTGAACGTCGAGAGTCTGCCGATAGCGGGAAAAATGCGCGCGGCTCATCGGTACCCGATCGAGCCAGCCGCGATGCGTTGCCGCGCGGCCGGGGCTGAAATCGACTCCCGTCCAGCCCGGGACGAGCGCCGGCCGGGAGACATCTCCCGGCGTGTAGTCCATGAAGGCGACGAGAAAGGTCCGAGTGGGCTCGGTGCCGCGCGGCGCGGTCAGGCTCGCGATGTAGCCGTTGCCGAGCAGGCTGGGAAAGTAAGCCGGCACCTCATCGAGATGCGCGTTGAAGAGGAAGCTGGAAGGGGGTGCTCCGCGCGCCTGCGCCGCGCCGAGCGGCAGGAGCGCGAGCGCGCAGGCGGCTGCCGCACGCGCCATGCGCGCGAGCGCCCGCAGTCCCGATCCGCCGCGGTCGGGGGGCCCCGTCCCCGCGCCCTCGCGGGCCCGTAGTCGCGAGTCGAGACTCATGGGGAAACCCCTTCGGGGCGGCTTACGCCCGCCAAAAACTGCTCCCGACAATCCCGTCACCTCCCGGCCTGCGCGAATCGCGGCGGCTTGACCGCGAGGTAGACCGTGCTCCAGAGCTGCGCCGCATCGGCTTCCGTTGCATCGGCGGCGGAGGAGCCGAACGGCCTCACGCGATAGCGCCCGGCGGCATAGGACCACGACCAAAGCTCGGAATTCGCCATCGCGCGAGTCGCCTCGATCGCCGACCACACCGTACGCTGCGCCCCAAGGAGGCGCGCCCGGACCGCGGGCGGCAGATCGTGCCGCTCGAGCTGCCGGGCGAGACCGGCGGCAAAAAGCGCCTGCTGCCAGGACCAGATGACGGTGCCGTGATAGTCGTGGCGGGTGAACATGGCCTGCAGGCGCGGCGGCGCGAACACCGGATCGGCGACCACCATGCCCGCGCCCGTCATCAGGCCCGCGGGAAAGGGCCGCATCAGCACCGAGACGATTCGGTCCAGGGTCCCCGGGTCCGGCCGTCCGAAGAGCAGCTCGTAGCCGTCATCCGATTGCATGACCGGGACCGGCTTGCCGCCGGCGGTGAGCGAGAGCGCGTAGAAGCGCTCGCCACCGCGGCCGAGGGCGGCCACTGCCGGTGAGGGCGCGATGCCCTGCGAGGCGCAATAGGCCTCGATGTCCTGCACCGCCGCCGCGTGGGACACACTGACCTCGAAGAGCGAAGGCGCTCTGGCGCGCCACAGGCCTGCCATGGCCGCGGCGCGGGCGAAGAGCGCCCGATCCGCCGCTGTCAGGTACGGGGCCAGCAGTCCGCTGCGATCGAGCCGCGCCGCGGCATGCAGCGCTTCCGGCACCAACACTGCGTTGACGTCGTAGGGATAGTGACCGCCGCCCAATCCGTTGGTGCTGTCGCGCCAGTCTCCGGCCGGCACGCCGGGCTTCAGGCCGATCAGATTCGTGTAGGCGGGCTCGCGTGCGAAGCGCTCGGCGGTCAGCAACACGAAGCGCAGGTTCCTGACGAGCGCGGCGCCGCGAGAGTCCCTGAGCGCCATCGGTCCGCCGACGGCTCCGGCGAGGTAGGCCGCCGAATGCGCCCGCTCGCGCGGATCGAGCAGCCACGCGGCCGCCACCGGGGCCAGCAGGTAGTCCTCATCGATCATCTGGTAGTGATACACGGGAGCCGCCGACAGACTTCCCTCGTCCTTGCGGTGATCGAGCACCGCTTCCTCGCCGATGTCCTCCTCGTGCGCGACCTCTCCTCGCGGCGAGAGCCGGGCCAGCACCGAATCGAGGCCGTCCTCCACCGCGCCGGCGCTCAGCGCCGGCATGAGCAGCCGCAGGCTGATCAGCGTGTCCCGGCCGAAGTACGTGTCGAATCGCCAGGAGCCGGCCAGGAGCTTCTGCCGGTACGCGAGAAAGCCGAGCGTATCGCGCGCCGCGGCGTTGCCCGCCGACGGCTGCCGCAGCAGCGCTCTTCCTGCGAGCGGGGTGAGAGGCGTCTCGCCGGTGAGCGCCGTGATCCGCAGCTCGATGCGGCCGTTGCTTGCGGCCAGGATCCGTCCGCCTCGCAATGCTCCCTGCAACGCTTCGAGGGTGAGGCGGTAGCCGGCGGCGCCATCGAGCCGATTGCGGGCCCATACGAGCGTGCGCCCCTTAAGCTCGGGCGCCGTCTCGATCCCACGAGGCAACTGTCCGAGCGAGCCGTAGTCCCGCAGCACCCGAATGCTGGAGAGAACCGCCTGGTGGATCGTCAGCGCCGGATCCGCGATCTCGACGGATGCGGTGATTCCGTAGAGCGGCCGCCCCTTCGCATCGCGGGCGTGAACACCCTCGAGGCGGCCGACGACACGCCACTGCCCGTGGCCCGGCTGAGGCGCGAACCAGAGTCCGACGCCGCTGTCTCCCGCGGGGAAGGCGACGAGGATGCGGGGATCCGCGCCCGAGCGCAGCACCAGATTCGCGGCCACCGGCCCCTCGCGCAGGAAATAGTTGAGAAACCCGCCTGCGCGCACATCGAACGCCAGGCGCGGCTGCACCGGCTTCGCAGAGGCTGCGGCCGATGACAGAGACAGGAGCAGGCAAGCCGCCGCGGCGGTCCGAATCAGTGAGGCGCGTGAATGACCCATGAGCAGAGAGTGCTCCACCGGCTTGTGGCGAATCGGCGACTTATAGCCTGTTCACCCGCCGCCGTCACCCCTGGCGATGCTTTTCATCGCGCGGCGATCGCAATCGGATGTCCGGGAAACTTTCTCGCCAGCGCGAATGGCGGACTTTCACCGCTCAAACGTCTACTCCCAAGATGACCGCTCGCTCCGGCTCGGTCGCGCCGGACAATCGCCCCGCCAATTGGGTCTACCCCAGCTGCGCGCCGCGATGTTGCCGTTGCGCAACGATTGCATCCGGAGGCGCGGCATCGCTGTATTGCGTCTCGCCGCCTGCTCCAGGCGGCACTTCTGACTGGGGGATATTCCATGAGAGTCAATGCCAATAATGCGCCCCGCGGGGGCATCCATCCGGCCCGGCAGCGGGCCATCGCGGCGACCGATGCGCTGCCCGCGTTCCCTTGCCGCCGAGCCCGGCTGGCGAGTGTCGGGGTGAGCAGCGTCGCCGCCGCCGTCGCCGCAATTCTCGGTGCCGGCGGCCTTGCCGTCACCGGAAGCGCTCATGCGCAGAATGCAACCGCCGCAGCGGCTTCGCCCACGTCCGCACAGGCCATCCAGCCCCTGCAGGAGGTCGTCGTCACCGCCACGGCGACCGCCGTGAAACAGCTCGATGCGAGCTATAACATCGTGGCGGCGTCCGAGCACCAGATCGCGATGGCGGACCCCACCAGCGCAGCGGACATCTACAAGCTCTCGCCGGGCGTCTGGCCGGAAGCATCCGGCGGCCAAACCGGCGCCAATATCGACGTGGCCGGGTTTCCGCTCGGCGGCGGCGATTCTCCGTACTTCACGACGATGATCGAGGGCTCGCCCCTCTACGGCGCCCCGTTTCTGTCCTTCATGGATAACAGCTCGCTGATACGCATGGACGACACGGTCAAGCGCGTCGAGATCGTGCAGGGCGGACCCAGCGCGATCTTCGGTCCGGGCCAGCCGGGCGCGACGGCGAACTTCATCCTGCGCACCGGCTCGGACCGGCAGAAAGGCTCGCTGGGCCTCACCTACGGCTCCGAGGGAATGTACCGCGTGGATGGGTTCGAGAGCGGCAAGCTGACCGACGGCTGGTACGGCAGCATCGGCGGCTTCTACCGCGAATCCGACGGTGTGCGCAGTCCGCAATATCCGGCCGACATCGGCGGCCAGCTGACGGCCACGTTGAAGCACGACCTCGCCCACGGGTCGGTGATGTTCTGGGCCAGAACCCTGCACGACCACAATCAATGGGTCGCGGACTTTCCTTATACCGTCTCCAACGGCTCGGTCGGCATCTATCCCGGATTCAATCAGCTCAATTCGACCTACAACAGCAAGCAGCTGCAGAATTTCCAGGTGCCGGACCCGGCCTGCAACTGCTTCGAGAACGTCGATATCAGCAATGGCCGCGGCGCCGACCTGAATTATCTCGGCTCGGAGCTCCACGACGCATTCAGCAACGGCTGGTCGATCAGCAACAATTTCATCTTCGACGGCGGGCTCGTTCCCACGCACGCGCTGGTCAACAACGGAAATCCCTCGACGCTGTCGTCCTTCATCTCGACCCTGACCCTGCCCAGCGCCCTGAGCCCGGCCATGGTGCAGGCCACCTCCAACAACGGCCAGGCGGTGAACCCCAACCAGAGCGTGGTCACCCAGCAGGTCTGGTACGTACAGAAGAAGATCACGAATGTCATCGACGAATTTCGCGTAAACAAGGACCTCGGCGACGGCAATACCGCGACACTCGGCCTGTACCTGGCCCACTACACCATGAACGACAACTGGTCGTTGAGCTCCAACGCGCTGATCACCAATCAGCCGAACGCCTCACCGATCATCCTGTCGGCCACCGCGGGCGGAAATCTCTACCAGGTGAGCAGCCCGCAGGGCGTCGTGAATGCCAACGGCGGCTACTACATCCTGCAAAAGGGCGACGCCACGAACATCGCGCCCTATTTCTCCGACTCGTGGAAGATCGATCGTTGGCTGTTCGATGCCGGCATCCGCATCGAGCACATCAACCTCAGCCAGGAGACCACGAACTCCTCGCCGGTCCAGATGGGAACGCAATACGACCTTTGGGACAACGCGGTCGAATTGCCCAACGGCACGTGGTCGCACGGTCACGAGAACAACACGATGCCGACGTACTCCGTGGGCGCGAATTACGAGTTCAACGACCACATGAGCGCCTATGTGCGCATCAACAACGGCGTGCTCTTCGAGAACTTCGATGATGTCCGCTGCAACGTCTACAACGGCTCGAACGGATGTCCCAACAGGACACCCCTGCAAACCGTGAAGAACTACGAGCTCGGCTTCAAGATCCAGAACCGCTGGACGTACATCGACGCATCGGTTTACCGCAAGACTTTCAAGGGAATCGCGTATACCCCCACGAATATCGACAGCGTGCCGATCGGTCCGGCTTCCACCTATGGATCGACCTCCACCGGCGCGCGGCTCGTCGGCAGCGTGACGCCGTTCGCGAACAGCAGCAATCAGGCCCTGAGCGACTTCAGGATCGAAGTCAATGGCATCTGGGAGGACGCTTACTACACGGGCTTCGGCGGCTGCTACATATACACCAACATCAACAATCAGACGGTCTGCGGAACGATCAACGGCAAGCAGCTCGCCCGGCTGCCGAAATTCCAGTTCCGGATCACACCGAGCGACACGCAGTCCTTCAACTGGGGCACGTTGACCGAGCAAGTGACCTACGAGAGCATCGGCCGGCGCTTCCAGGACAACACGGGCTTGACGCCGCTGCCCGGCTATTACGATCTGGCCGCGGGTATCGATGCCATGATCGGCGATCACTTCGAGCTGCGGGTGCTCGGCTCGAACCTCACCAACCAGCTCGGGTTGACCGAGGGTAATGCCCGGTTCGGCGGCAATACGGTGCAGAATAACGTCGGTTTCGGACGTTCGATCGTCGGCCGGGAAGTCAACGTGACGGCCAAGTACTACTGGTAACGCCACGGAGGCTCTCTCCCGAGGAAATCCCCCTCGCGTCATGCGGCGCGAGGGGGGGGGCCGCGGCGGCGCTCTTCCCCCGGAGCGCCGCCGCGCGATTGCGGCAGGTGCGGCCGGCGAGCGCTGCGTGCCGGCTCCTTCCGTGCGAGAATCACCCGCTCGCTCCTGCGTCCCCGGGTTTACCTCGAGTGTCTGTTCCGGCTTCCGTTCTCGAAGCGATGCGCACCATCAGCGCCCTCCTCAGGGCGGGTGAATTCCGCGCTGCGCATGAGCGTCTCGAGGTCATCGCCGAGGCCAACCCGACCTTCGTGGAAGCCCTGCGGCTATTGGCGGGCACGAAGCTCGCCTTGGGGGATGCGCGGGCCGCGGAGGCCCTGCTGCGGCGGGCCATCGAGCTCGATCCGGGCTGGGCCGCGACGTATACGACGCTCGGGGAGTTGCTGCTGGTGAACGGCCGCGGCGGCGAAGCCGAGATCGTGCTGCAGCGCGCCCTCGAGGGCACCCCGGCCGACCCACGCGCGGCCCTGGCGCTGGCGCGTCACTACAACGATACCGGGCGGGCGGCACACGCGCTGGCGGTCGCCGCGCCGTTTTGCGCGCCGGGCCGGCTGGACCCCGAGCTCGCCACGCAACATGTCACGGCGCTCATTGCGCTCGGCCGGCAGGCGGACGCCCTCTCTCTCTACGGCAAGCTCGCCGCCGAGGCGCCCGACAATCCCGCGCCCGCCCAGGCGCTCGCGATCGCGCTCAATGCCGTCGGCCGCCATGCGGACGCCGGGCGGATTGCTCATCGGGCGCTGGCGCACGGCTTCAGGACTGCAGCGCTCTGCCTGACCTACGCCAAGAGCCTCATGGCGGAAAGGGCCAACGAGCGGGCGGAGATCGCATTGCGCGATTGCCTCCGGCTCGAGCCGCGGCTCACCGAGGCGCACAGCAGCCTCGCTCAGCTCATCTGGATTCGCACCGGCGATCTCGCGCAGGCGACCGAGGCGCTCGATCAGGCGTTGCGCACGTTTCCCGGCGACGATGCGCTGTGCGCCACCAAGGCGGCCATCCTGCAAGGCGCCGGTGACGCCCGCGCTGCCTACGAGTGCCTCGCGGCCCGGGTCGAGGGCTCCCAGGTACCGCCCGTGCTGCTCGTACGCGCGGGACTCTCGGCGCTCGATTTCGACCCCGCCAGGGCGCTCTCGCTGGCGGAGCGTGCGACGGGCGCCCTGCCCGAGAACACCTCCGCGCGCAGCCTGCTCGCAGCCGCCCAGATCGGGGTGGGCGATGCGCAGAGCGCGCTGCGAAATATCGATGCCTTGCTGACCCGGGCGCCGGACGATCAGTACCTGATAGCGTTGCAGACGACGGCGTTGCGCCTGCTCGGCGAGGAGCGGTATGCACGGCTCTGTGATTACCGCAATCTCATTCTGCCGCTCCACATCGAGCCGCCGCCGCCCTGGTCCGACCTCGCGAGCTTCCTCGCCGACCTCACGGCCAGTCTCAATCGTCTGCACGACCCCGATGGCCATGCCCTGCTCTTCCAGTCGCTGCGGCACGGCACGGAGACGACCCAGGATCTGACCCGTAGCACCGATCCGGCGGTGCGCGCGCTCTTCGAGTCCTTCGCCGCTCCCATCGCCCGCTATCTCGGACACATCGGCCGCGGCCCCGATGCCCTGCGCCGCCGCAACGAGGGCAGATGGCGATTCAACGGCAGCTGGTCGGTGCGGCTGCGCAACCGCGGCTTCCACACGAGCCACGTCCATCCGCGGGGATGGATTTCCTCCGCCTTCTATGTCGAGCTGCCGGACGTCATGGCGGATGCCGGCACGGACGAGGGCGTGCTCAGCTTCGGCAAGCCCAGCATCCTGACGACTCCACCGCTGAAACCCGAATACTCCGTCCGTCCGGCTCCCGGAATGCTCGTGCTCTTCCCGTCGTACTTCTGGCACGGCACCGTCCCGTTCCAAAGTCCGCAGCCCCGCCTCACCGTCGCCTTCGACGCCGTTCCGGGGCGTTGACGCCGGAACGCCGCATCGCTTCCGGCAGATCGCGGAACGTCACCGCGCATCCACCCGCCTCCTTCTCCGGAGTCAACTTCACGGCGCCGCTCGAGGCTTGCCGGCGGGGCATTGCCCCGCGCGCGGGACGTTGCCGCGCCAGCTCGCGCGTGCGATGTCCGTCGTGTACGCTTGCCGGCATGGTGACAGCACCCGGTCGCGCCTGCGAATGGCAGTGGACGGATATCCGGCGCATTACGGCTCTCGGCGAGCCGCTGCTCGAGCTGCAACCGGCTGACGACGGCGGTGTCTGCCTGGCCTTCGGCGGCGATGTCGCCAACTCGATGGTGTGTCTGGGCAGGATCCTCGGGCCGGGCGCCGCGCAGATATCGGTGGTCACCGCACTCGGGAACGGCAGCTACTCGGCCTGGCTGCGGCAGCGGCTGACGCGCGAGGGGATCCGCGTCATCGAGCCGGCGATCGAAGGGGAGCCCGGCATTTACGGGCTGCCGCTCGATCCGGCGCAGCATGCCGGCTTCTCCTATTGGCGGGCGCAGTCGGCGGCGCGCGCCTTCCTGCAATCCGCCGATCTCGGCCGCCTCGAGGAGCTCCTTGGCGACCCGCAGCTTCTGCTCGTCACCGGAATCACCCTCGCGCTCTGCTCGCGCGCGAGCTTCGAGCACCTGTGCGCATGGGTGGACCGGCACCGTGACCGCTGCCGCATCGTCTTCGACTGCAACTTTCGCAGGCGGCTGTGGGACAGCGAAGCGCAGGCCCGGGAGCGGATCGGCGCTTTCGAGAGGCTGTCCGCGGTCACCGCAACGGGCGCCGAGGACGAGAGGACTCTGTGGGGCGCCGAAAATACCGCGCAGATCGTCGCGCGCGTGAGCCGCCTTCCGGCCGAGTATCTGATCCGCGGCGGCCCGGAGGGATGCTGGGTGGGATCGGGCGCTGAATATCGGCACGTCGCGACCGAGCCCGTGACGGTCGCGGGTGACACCGCAGGTGCCGGAGACGCGCATCTCGCCAGCTACATGGCCGCCAGAATCTCGGGACTCGGCAGGACCGAGGCCGCCGCCTACGCGAACAAAGCCGCCGCGGCCATCGTCGGACAGCGCGGCTCGGCGCCGAAGGCGGACACGCGATTTCCGCGGCTGCCTGCTCGAGTGCCGGCATAGCCGCGCCGCCCCTCTTCCATTTCGGTGACACGCTGATGCATTGGCCCACGATTCTCTTCATCGCCGCCGTCGTGGCGGCCACGGCGGTGGAGCTGTGGCTCGCCGCGCGTCAGGTGGCGGCCGTCGAGGCGCACCGCGACCGCATACCGGAGCCCTTCGCCGGCCGGCTGTCGGCGCAAGATCACCGCAAGGCCGCCGACTACACGGTCGCCAAAGTCAGGCTCGGCAACATCGGCACGGTGATCAACTCGGCGGTGATCCTGGGTCTGACCGTCGGGGGCGGCATCGCGGCGCTCGATGGCCTCTGGCGCCGCACCGGCTGGGCCGAGCCGTGGCTGGGGCTGGCCGTCATCGCCACCGTCGCAGCCCTCGTCGGCGTGATCGGCCTGCCGCTTTCGCTGTGGCGCACCTTCCGCCTCGAGGCCCGCTTCGGATTCAACCGCACGACCCCGATGATCTTCCTGGCCGACCTCGGCAAGGGAGTGCTGCTGGCGGCGCTGATCGGCGGGCCGCTGGTTCTCGCGGTGCTCGTCCTGATGGACCGCGCCGGCCGCTGGTGGTGGCTGGCCGCATTCGGCTGCTGGCTGGTGGTGACGCTGCTCATTACGTGGGCCTGGCCCGCGTTCATCGCGCCCCTCTTCAACAAGTTCTCCCCGCTCGAGGACGCCTCGCTCAAGGAGCGCATCGAGGCGCTGCTCGCACGCTGCGGCTTTCGCTCGAGCGGCGTGTTCGTCATCGACGGATCGCGCCGCTCCGCGCACGGCAACGCGTACTTCACCGGCATCGGCCGCCACAAGCGCATCGTCTTCTTCGACACGCTGCTCGGTCAGCTCGCCGCCTCCGAGATCGAGGCCGTGCTCGCTCACGAGCTCGGGCACTTTCGCCTGCACCACGTGCGGCAACGGCTGCTCGTGTCGTTCGCCACGATGCTCGCCGGCTTCGCGCTCCTCGGCTGGCTCGCCGGCCGGCCGGCCTTCTACCGCGTGCTCGGCGTGCCGACCCCCTCGCCGCACGCCGCGCTCCTCCTCTTTGCGCTCGCCGGACCGGTGGCGCTTTTCTTCACCACGCCGGTGAGCTCGCTCTGGTCGCGCCGGCACGAGTTCGCGGCGGATCGCTTCGCCTCGAAGCATGCGAGCGCGCGCGAGCTGGCCTCGGCTCTCGTGAAGCTCTATCGCGACAACGCGAGCACCCTCACGCCCGATCCGCTCTACACGGCGTTCTACTACTCGCATCCGCCGGCCCTGCAGCGCATCGCCCGATTGACGGGCGACGCACCGGCCGCTTGACTCGAGGGGCGGATGCCGCCTCAGCGCGTCCGCGGCGGATACGGCGTGCCGTCCTGGTGGAGGAAGGTCCGCGTCCCGGCCGCGATCGCCAGATCGATGTCGGGATAATCGACCGCGTCGCGCTCGGGGTTGCGCGCGCCGACCTCCAGGAGGACCGCCTCGGTATCGGCGCGGTTCTGCAGCTGGTGTCCGTCGCGATCGCCGGCCGCGAAGCCGGCGCAGTCGCCCGCCCGCAGCACCTCCTCGCCGGCATCGCTCACGAGCACCACCTCGCCCTCGAGGACGTAGACGAACTCGTCCTCCGCCGTATGCCAGTGGCGCTGGCTGGACCAGACGCCGGGCGGAAGGCGCAGCAGATTCACGCCGAACTGGGTGAGCCCCGCCGCATCCCCGAGCCGGACGCGCTCGCGTTCCCGGCAGGGCTCATCGTATGGCGGCGGGTAGCCGCTGCCGATCACGGTCTTGGCCGACGGGATGTCTATTTTCTTCATCTTCCGACTCCCACAGAATAGCCGCATTGCCTTTGCAGTTTACATCCGCCGAGGTCACGATCGATGAGCAGCTCCGACGTCAGTTTCCTCTTCGACCTCGACGGTACTCTGGTCGACAGCGTCTACCAGCACGTGCACGCTTGGCAGGAGGCGCTGCACTCGGCAGGCATCGAGCTCTCGGTATGGCGCATCCACCGCAAGATCGGGATGAGCGGCGGTCTGTTCACCGAGATGCTGCTGCGGGAGGTCTCCATCGAGATCACACCGGCCCTTCTCGAGTCGCTGCAGCGTCAACACACGGAGGCGTATGCCCGACAGGTTCGCTGGGTACGGCCGCTGCCGGGCGCGATCGAGCTGCTGCGCTACCTGACCGGGGCCGGCATCCCCTGGACGATCGCAACCAGCGGCCGGATGGCATCGGCGAAATACAACCTCGACATGCTCGAGATCGATCCCGGCAAGGTGCCGGTCGTCACCCGCGACGACGTGCGGCACGCCAAGCCCGACCCGGACCTGTTCATCGCCGCCGCCTCCCGCCTGGGGGTGGACATACAGTCCGCGGTCATCGTCGGCGACAGCATCTGGGACATGCTCGCCGCGCGGCGCGCCCGCGGGCTCGGCGTCGGCCTGCTTTCCGGCGGCTATGGCCAGGACGAGCTCGAGCGCTCGGGCGCCATCCGCGTCTATGAGGATCCGGCCGACCTCCTGCGCCACATCGACGAGATCGGCGGCCGGGTCTCGTAAGGGGAAACACCATGCAGCTCTATTTCAATCCCGCCTCACCCTACGTCCGCAAGGTGCGCGTCACCGCGCACGAGCTCGGGCTCAGCGACCGGATCGAGCTGATCACCCTCTCGCTGACTCCGGTAAGCCCGCACGATGAGCTGCGCTCCAGGAACCCGCTCGGCAAGATCCCGGCGCTCATCACCGACGACGGCGCCGTGCTCTACGACTCACCGGTCGTCTGCGAGTACCTCGATGCGCTGGCGGGCGGCCATCGCATCTTTCCGGTGCCGGGTGGCGCGCGCTGGACTGCGCTGCGGCGCCAGGCTCTGGCGGACGGCATCATGGACGCCGCCGTGCTGATCCGCTACGAGCAGGCGGTTCGTCCCCAGGAGCTGCGATGGCAGAGCTGGGTCGACGGGCAGTTCCTCAAGATCCGCACCGCCCTCGATGCGCTGGAGCAAGAGCACCTCGAGAGCGCCTTCGACATCGGCACGATCTCGATCGCCTGTGCGCTCGGCTATCTCGACCTGCGCTTTGCGGGCGAGGGCTGGCGGACGAGGCGGCCCCGGCTGGCGGCCTGGCTGGGCGCTGCCGGCCAGCGGCCCTCGCTGGCCGCCACCGCCGCGCCTGCCGCCTGAGGCCGCGGCGGGTCCCGGCGGGCAACGCTCACGCCGCCGCGGCGCGCCCCGAGGCCTGCTGCCCGTTCAATTCGCGCACCAGGTCCGTGAGCAGCTTCGCCAGCTCGCCGGCCATGACCGCGAAGTCGAGATCGAACTGCTCGGCCGGGTCGATCTCCTCCTCGTCCCCGCTCTCGGGGGCGACCTCGAGGAACTCGACGCGCTTGACCTGCAGCTTCTCCGTCAGCACGAAGGAGATGCGGCCGTTCCAGGTCAGCCCGAGCTGTGTCGGGCGCTTGCCGCCGGTGATGTGCGCGCGGACATCCTTGCCGTCGAGGGGATGCCGGCGGTAACGCACGATGGATTTCGCGGGCTCGCCCGACTGCAGCTCCAGATCCTGCTCGATGGAGAACGCGCCCGACGCATCCGACTGCATGAGCCACGCCGCCATGCAGGCGCTCGGCGAGCGCTCCGTATCGACCTTCTGCACCGCAAGGCTGCCGAGCGTGTCCCGCAGCGTCTCGACGAGCTCCTCGGCGCGGCGGTCGCTCGCGCAGTCGACCACCAGCCAGCCGCCGCGCGGATCGATCCAGCCGCGAGTCACGCGGCGCCGCGTGAGCGCCCGCGCACGGAGCTCTTCCAACACCTGCATCTTGAGCGCCCGCATCTGGCGGCGCCCGACCGGGAACCCCTGGGTCTCGGCTTGCGCGCGGGCCCGCCGCTCGGCTTCCTGCCGCACGACCGAGGCGGGCAGGAGCTTCTGGTCGACGCCGAGCGCCAGCAGGTGATGCTCGCCCAGGGTGTGCAGCAGGCGGTCGGTGGTGGCCGGCGGCACCCATCCCATGCTCCGCATCTCGAGCGGACTGCACGGCTGCAGCGGCCGGCGGGCGAGCGCCTCCTCGAGGCTGGCCGCGGAGCCGCTCCAATCGGCGGGCAGACGATAGACGGTGAGATTCTTGAACCACATATCGGGAAAGTGAGCGATCCTGTTTTCGGCGCGAAGCGCCGTCATTCGGACGGGGTTCGCCGGAGGCGAGCCCCCATTGGTCCTGCGCGCAGCGCGTGAAAAGTCGCGCAGTATATCCATGCGCTCGCGCGAAGTCCGCCCGCCTGGCGCAGGCGCCCGCCGGGTGACGCCAGGCGCCAGACTCCCCGGATCGCAGGATCGCCCGGCGGCGCTCTCATCCGATCCTCGGCGCGCAGACTCCAGCATTCATGCTGGAGAGGAAGCGCCGCCTCCCTGCTGCAAGGTGCCGTAGAGCTGGGTCAATCTACAGGGGAAGACGTTAAGAGCGATTCCAGCGTGTCGTGCGACGCTGCGTCCGCGAGGCCGTCGAAGCGCCCTTCCTCCGCCAGGAGCTTCGCTGCGCGCATGAAGCCGCCCCACGCGGCGCGCGCAAGCGCTCCACCCACACTGATGCGCCGCACGCCGAGTGCAGCAATGTCCGCCACGGAGAGCGCGCTGGCGTAGCCCACGAGGAGATTGACCGGCTTCGGCGCGACGCTCTCGACGACGCGGCGAATGTGCTCCGGCAAGCGGATGCCCGGCGCATAGAGACAATCGGCGCCCGCGCTCGCATACGCCTGCAGCCGCGAGATCGTCTCCTCGATGTCGGGTCTGCCCACCAGGAAGCACTCCGCGCGTCCCACCAACAGCGTGTCGCCCCCCGTCCGGTCGATCGCCCGGCGCGCGGCGCGCATTCTCGCGACGGCATCGTCCAGGTCGTAGAGGGGCTTGGCCGTATCGCCCGTGGAGTCCTCGATCGAGAGCCCGGCGACGCCGGTCTCGATGGCGAGGCGTACGCTTTCCGCGACGCCGTCCGGCTCGTGAGCGAAGCCGCCCTGGAAATCGGCATTGACGGGCAGGTCGGTCGCATCGGCCATCGCGCGCAGGTGCGCCAGAGCCGCCTCGCGGGGCACGCCAGCGTCGGGGCGCCCCTGCGACCATGCGAAGCCGGAGCTGGTCGTGGCGAGCGCCTGGAACCCGAGCGCCTGCAGGTAGCGCGCGCTGCCGCGGTCCCAGGGATTGGGTATGACGAAACAGCCGCGGCGATGCAGCTCGTGGAAGCGGCGGCGCTTTTCGGCGGTGCTCGAGACGCGGGCGGACATGGCTCGGATCTCCCGGATGGACCCGGCCATGATACTCCCGGCGCGGCGCCGGGCGTCTCCTCAGCTCATCCGGCCGTGCATGTGCATCGCCCCGGGCACCATGTTGAGGTACAG